>NZ_JBGOOV010000028.1:0-73297 GCF_041439795.1 Shewanella sp. 5S214 | reverse complement strand
CATTGATGGCGACAGCATCATTGCGCCAAAAAACAGTATTGGCTTTGACCAGAGCAACAAATTTATTGTCGATACTAATATCAATATTAAATTTATTTGTCTTAGCAAACCAATTGATTTTATTGACCGAACCTATTTGCATTTTCTTATAATAAATCGGTGATCCTTCAGTTAAATCGGCACCATCAATACTGGTCAAGGTAAAGTGTGTCATCTGTTGCTGGGCGTAAAGCACCTGTGCTGACTCGATTGATTCATGTAAGGGTAAGGTGCTGTTAGGTGCAATCAAGGTAGCGCTGTTACTTGGAATTAAGCTAATCGCACCTTCAAGCATAGTGGTCACGTCGCGAGTCTTAACCTTAATTCCGGCTAATGAAGCGTCAACGGCTAAGGCGCTTTCTGGAATAAAGAAACTCCCCTTTGTGAGTAAGTTTTTAAATTCCGGGAGAATTTCAATTTGATACTCAACGGTTGAAAAGTCTTTGCTTAAATTAATACTGGTAATTTGCCCAATAGGGAGTTGCTTATATCTAACTTGCGCGCCATTACTGACTCCCGTATGCGTATTGGCCACTACGGTGAGCTTAAGCTTAGCTTGAGTGAGTAAATCTGGGGCCTCAGAGGCTAACTCAAATTGCATTGCTTTATCAGATGCTTGAGTACCAGGTAACACATTAATTACACTACCAGTGACCAGTCGACTGAGGTTTTTAATGCCTTTTAATGATAAGTCAGCTCCACTTAACCAAAATTGACTATCGCTGGTGATCAGCCCTTGGTATTGATGTTCAACTCGAGCGCTAAACTGCACTCCAGTGTCGGTTAAACTCACTTTTTCTATTTCACCAATAGCAATACCGCGGTAGATGATAGACGTGCCTTCATTTACACCATCGTTGTCTGTCGCGGTTAAACTAAAATGTACCCCACCGATAGCAGAAAGCTCATCCTGGTAAAGAATATAAGCATCACCATTTTGCGCTTTTTCAGTATAGCTTCCGGTATCAAAGCTGATCCCGCCAGCCAAAATAGATGCAATACTCTCAGTACTGACTTTAATACCCGCTAAAGAGGCATCAATCTTCAGCCCAGATACATTCCAAAAGTGTGAGTCTTTGTTAACTAAATGGGCATATTGTTCTTGAACAAAAGCGCTGATAATAATTTGCTTATTACCATCTAAGCGATAGCTGACAACGCTGCCAACGGGTGCTTGACGGAAAAAGACTGGTGAACCTACATCAATAGAACCCAGTTTAGGCGATTTAAGCTCGATCATTATGCCTTCACTGCCGGGGAGAATTGCGGGTGCTTCGCGCTGTGCTTCAAATTCAGTTGCCGAGCGGCCATCTCCGGGCTGGATGGCAATATAATTACCCGAAAATAGCGTATCTAAGCCTTCGACTCCGGTAATACTGGCTTTGGGTTTGACCAACCAAAACAAGGTGTTTTTATTCAAAAATGGGTCGGCGCGATAATCCATTACCACTTTGACATTAACACCTTTAAGGTCATCATCAATACCAATATCGGTGACTTTACCGACCGATAAACCTTGGTATTTTACTAATGTTTTACCAATATCAATGCCTGCGGCGCTGGGAAAGTGGATTAAAATTTCAATGCCCGACTCTTTAATGCTTTTTACCCCTAACCAAGCACCCAATATTAAGGCGACAATAGGCAATAACCATATTGGCGAGAATAATTTTTTCTTAACAATTTTCGGTGATTCAATTTGTGTCATCGGTGTTTTCCAAGCGGTCCCAGAGTAAACGAGTATCTAACACTTTTGCCGCAAGTTGTGTCAGTAAGATCACTAACGCAAATGCAGTTGCAGCAGGTGCAGGTTTAGCATCTAACAGTTGTCCCATATTCACTAAAGCAACGGTTAATGAGATAACGAATAAGTCGAGCATCGACCAACGGCCAATCCATTCAATAATGTGAAAACCAACCATTAATTTTCTTTTTGATACCGGCAAGTTAAAACTGATGGCGGTTAAATAAGTGGCTAAGCCAAAAATCTTAAGCCAAGGTACTAAAATACTGGCAGTAAAAACAATTACCGCTATCGGCAACATGCCTGTTTGCACTAAATGGCTAATACCACTAAAAATAGTATCCTTAGTGACCACCCCGCGGTTTGTCAGGAGGGTGATAGGGTAGATGTTAGCGACGATAAGTAAAATAGTGGCTGTAATCAATAAAGCCCAACTCTGCTGGATACTGGCATAATTACGATTGCTCAATTGGCTAAAACAGCGCTGGCAATGATTTTTGCTGGTTAAATTCAGCTTGCGACAGACAGGGCATAAACATAAGCCTAACTTTTGCCCCTGCAAAGAGGCTTGAGCTTTTTTTGGGGCTTCCTGGTTAATATTTACATGAGGCTCTTCACTTGCTGAGGATAGCTCATTAGCGGGATTCATTGGAGTTTCAGGCATCAACATAACTCCACATGTGCTCAAGTTTATATTCACGTTGTAAAAAAAGAATGATGACAAACAGCATGGTAAAACTGAATGTCCCCATACCAAAATAGACATCAGAAAAATCAGATAGTTGGAATGCAGATACCAAGAAACTGATGACATAAATTTCTAGCATGGTCATTTGTGATATCAAACCATGATTTTTTAGCAATGTCGTATAAGTTCTTTGCCAAAATGAGCTGTGCAATTCTAATTTGACAATAACAACTTGCGCCAGTATCGACAATATTAATAATCCAGGGGCGATAACAGCCGCAACCATTACCGCTAAGCCTACGACCCAATATCCTTCGGCCCAAACCGTCATAGCAGCCTGCATTACGGTCGTGGTTCTGACACTGCCAAGAAAGTGAATTTCGAGTACTGGTAACAAATTAGCGGGAATGAAAATAATTAACGCGGCAACGCATAGCGCCAACATACCATTGATAGAGCAGTACGGTGAATCATAGAGTACAGTATGACAACGCGGACAAATAGCGCGAGAGCTGGAGGGTAACGCTCGTTTTCTCACTGCCAAATCACATGATCGGCATAATATTATAGAATCATGATCATCAAATTCATTCATGAAAAATTAATCTAATCCATAGTGAAAATCATTATCGGGTAGCTAAGAGGTAAACCTCTCAACTTTGCCTCATATTGGCAAATAAATGTGTCATTTGTTAAAAGAAACTCATTAATGTGTATTTGATAATATCAGAATAATCAGAACACTTGCATCATAAGTTAACTATGTGAGATTCTATGCACTGTATATAAAAACAGTGAGGATTACATCATGGCAGTGATAACCCAATTTGTCGTGGTCAGAGAAGGGGTGGAAAAGATGACATTTATATCGAAAAAAGAGGCTGATGCCTACGATAAGATGCTCGATATTTCCGATAACCTAGTGCCTTTTCTTATAAAGGCAGATCTTGGACTCGATGAAAATAAGTGCGAACAGTTGGCATTTTATCTCGCAAACAATAAAGATGAGCTTTCTAACTTGCTAAAAGGCGTAGTACAGGTTAAAAACGCTCCTGCAGTTAAAACCAAAAAGACTACGGCTAAAAATACCGCTGCAGAATAGCCGTATTTCAAACTTTTGAAGTAGATACCAGCTTAAGGAATGGAAATGAAAACCGAATTTTACCAAACATTAAATCGTCAAGCTCAAGCGTTACTTGAAGGCGAAGATGATTTGATTGCGGCAATGGCAAATTTTTCAGCGTTGTTAAATGACAACCTTGAGGATCTCAACTGGGCTGGTTTTTACATCAAGCGTGGTGAACAGCTCGTCCTTGGTCCTTTCCAAGGTAAAGTCGCTTGCACTCGAATTGATATGGGCAAAGGTGTTTGTGGCACCGCTGCTGCAGAAAATATCACCCAACGCATCGCCGACGTGCATCAATTTGATGGTCATATAGCATGCGATTCTGCGAGTAATTCCGAAATAGTCATTCCTGTAAGGCAGGGCAATGAAGTGGTGGCAGTGTTAGATATTGACAGTCCATTACTCAATCGTTTCGATCAAGATGATCAAATTGGCTTAGAAAACATGGTAAAAAGTTTCGAAACTTGCCTATTTGGTTAAATAGCGAACAAAATAGATTAAATCATGGTCGCATTCGCTGTCGCGGGCTTTATAATATGCCGCTAAACGCATTTGTGCTGGATTTACTGATGAGCGATGATTAAGCTGAGAGTAAGTTTGGTTAAATTGTTAAGGTTTGTTTCAATGACTTTAGCAAACTGGCGGATAGTGATATTTTGTACGTTGAGCCTTAACAGTAAGGTTTAACGAAAGATGAACGACTGCATGGCAAATTTCTGCCGCATAATCAGTCCCTTTATTAACGTGGAAGTAAAAATGGAATCAACAGACAAGTTGACCGACACCAACGCAATTTTAGCGTATTTATATGAAACCTTTCCTTTATGCTTTATTGCAGAAGGTGAAACTAAGCCATTAAAAATTGGTCTGTTTCAAGATTTGGCTGAACGGTTAGCTGATGATTCTAAAGTCAGTAAAACACAATTACGTGTAGCGCTTCGTCGTTACACCAGCAGCTGGCGCTATTTGAAAGGCGTTAAAGCGGGCGCTAAACGTATTGATCTTGACGGTAATGAATGTGCTGAATTAGAACAAGAGCATATTGACCATGCTATTTTGACGCTTAAAGAGAGCCAAGATAAAGCCAAAGCAAAACGTCAAGCTTTAGCACCCAAAAAACCGGCAAAGAAAGTGGCACCTAAACGCGCTCCAGCTGTTAAAAAAGAACGTCCAGCGCCAGTCGTTGCTCCTGTGATTCAACTTGTGCCAGCTAAGCTTGAAGATTTAAAACAAAAACAACGCGTTAATGTTAAGTTAGGTGCTACCCCAGTACCAGGTGTTGTGACTGATATTAATAAAGAAGATGTGCATGTTCAGTTAGATTCTGGCTTGTCCATCAAAGTACGTGCAGAGCACATACTATTATAGAAATTTAAGGAGTACTTGTTGATGCGAAAACTTACCTTGGCCGCGTCAATTGCCAGTTTATTTGTCGGCTTTTCGGCATGGGCAATTTCACCAACGATTCAAATCAGCGAGTTACCTAAACTAGCACAAGAGCCACAACATAAAGTGGCTAGCAAGCGAGTGACAACATTGTTCACTCGCTCGCATTATCATCGCTTTAATCTTGATGATGCATTTTCTGAACAAATATATTCCCGCTTTCTTGAGCAGCTTGATTATCGTCGAAATGTACTAACTGCGGCAGATATTGCGAGCTTTAGTCAGTATAAAGAACAGTTTGATAATATGGTCGAGTCTGGCGATATTAGCCCCGCCTTTGCTATGTATGAAGTTGTGCAACAACGTCGCTACGAACGTTTTGCTTATGCTTTATCTTTGCTCGATAAAGAGTTTGATTTTACCCAAGCAGGCGATGCTTATGAATTTGATCGCAAAGATGCACAATGGCCAAAAGATGAAGCTGAAGTTAATGAGCTTTGGCGTCAGCGGGTTAAGTATGATGCATTAAATCTCAAGTTGACCGGTAAAAAATGGCCTGAAATTGTTGAAGTGCTCGAGAAACGTTACAACAATGCCATTAAACGTTTAAGCCAAACCCAAAGCGAAGACGTATTTCAAACCGTAATGAATGCGTTTGCTCGCAGCGTTGAACCTCACACCAGTTACTTATCCCCACGTAATGCCGAACGTTTCCAAATGGAAATGAACCTAAGCTTAGAGGGCATTGGTGCTGTGTTGCAAATGGATGATGATTACACCGTTATCAAAAGTTTAGTGGCAGGAGGCCCTGCTGCCAACAGTGATAAATTATCGCCAGAAGATAAAATTGTTGGTGTTGGTCAAAAAGACGGTGGCATTGTTGATGTTATTGGCTGGCGTTTAGATGATGTGGTTGATTTGATCAAAGGTCCAAAGGGTAGCGAAGTTGTATTACAAATTTTACCCAAAAAAGGTGGCGCAAATGCTAAACCTTTTGAAGTGGTCATTACCCGTGACAAAATTCGTTTAGAAGATCGCGCAGCTACCTCAAAAGTAATTGAACCTAAAGAAGGTCAGTACGCCAATCGTAAAGTCGGTGTGATTCAAATCCCTGGATTTTACATGAATCTGTCGCAAGACGTGGCTAAAGAAATCGCTAAACTTGAAAAGGACAATGTTGAAGGCATTATTATTGACCTTCGTGGTAATGGTGGTGGGGCGTTAACTGAAGCCACATTATTGACCGGATTGTTTATTGATCAAGGGCCTGTTGTGCAAATTCGTGACGCCAATGGTGGCATTAATCAAAATCGTGATAATGATGGTATTAGTGCATACAGCGGTCCACTGACTGTGATGGTAGATCGTTACAGTGCATCTGCATCAGAGATTTTTGCTGCGGCTTTACAAGACTATGATCGCGCTTTGATTGTGGGTGAATCGACTTATGGTAAAGGCACGGTTCAGCAGCATAAAAGTTTAGGTCGAATTTATGACATGTATGAAAAACCAATTGGTCATGTTCAGTATACCATTGCTAAGTTTTATCGTATCAATGGTGGCAGCACACAACGTAAGGGTGTTACCCCAGATGTGCGCTTGCCTACTGCTTTAGAAGCGGGTGAATATGGTGAATCGGAAGAGAAAAATGCGCTTCCGTGGGATAAAGTTCCTGCTGCTCAATACACTACATTGGGCAATATTACGCCTATGTTGATAAGTTCTCTTGATGTTAAACATCAAGCGCGGATCAGCAATGACGAAGAGTTTAGTTATATTTATCAAGATATAGCTGAATTTAAAAAGCATCACAATGACAAAACCATCTCGCTTGTTGAAAGTGAACGTCTTGCTTCTCGTGAAGATGATGACAAGCGTGCACTCGATCGAGAAAATGCCCGAAGAGAGCACGATGGTTTAGCAATTGTTAAGTCACTAGATGATATAGAAAAGACCGATGACAGTAAGTTACCGGATGCCTTTTTAGATGAAACGGCTTATATCACGCTTGATATGGCGGATGCAGAGAAATTGGCAAAAACAAACTCAAAGTGATTTTTTGTGACAGTTAATAAACGCGCTTAGGCGCGTTTTTTCTTAATAATAACAACCTCAGCTCTGGATATAAACGGTTGCAAACAGTCCTTCGCATCTCTAACTGCGTTGTATCGACTTGCAGTAGGTTAACTGCGGTCGATTCGGCTTGTTAGTAAAATGACCTTTTTGAGGTGGAATAGGCAGAATATTGATATTTTATCTTATTTATCCAATCACTTAACCACGGCTGAAGTGAAATAAAAACAATACCAATTCGATAACGTTCCCACACAAGTTTAATCATATTGGCATGAGTACCATTGAAAAGGATCCTGTATGAACCAAGCGCAAGAGAAACACCTCAAAGATTATACTAAGCCTGCATTTACCATTTCTCATGTAGATTTAAACGTTATTCTTGATGGCAAGAATACCAAAGTAACGGCTGTTAGTAAGGTGATCCGTAATGGCCAACATCAGCATGATTTAGTGCTTGATGGTGAACAACTCTCTCTGAGCTCAGTCAAGCTTAATGGTACAACGGCAAACTATCGTCAACACGAAAGCCAATTAACGATCACCACTGAGCTAAATGAGTTTGAATTAGAGGTGGTTACTTTACTTGACCCTGAGGCAAATTCGAGTCTTGAAGGCCTTTACATGTCTGATGGTGCTTATTGCACGCAATGTGAAGCCGAAGGATTTCGTCGCATTACTTACTTCTTAGACAGACCCGATGTTTTGGCTATTTATACCGTACGTATTGAAGCCGATAAACATGCTTTTCCTTTTTTGTTAAGTAACGGTAATTTAATTGATAAAGGCGAGATGCCACGTTCCGGACGTCACTTTGTTAAGTGGCATGATCCATTTCCAAAACCAAGTTACTTATTTGCAGTTGTCGCAGGTGACTTTGATTTGCTTAATGACAGCTATACCACTCAGTCTGGTCGAGCGGTGACGCTGCAAGTTTTTGTTGATAAAGGTAATTTACATAAAGCCGATCACGCGATGGCGTCATTGAAAAAATCGATGAAGTGGGATGAAACCCGTTTTGGTCTTGAGTACGATCTCGACATCTATATGATTGTGGCAGTTGATTTTTTCAATATGGGAGCGATGGAAAATAAAGGTTTGAATGTGTTTAATACTAAATACGTTCTTGCTGATAAAGCCAGTGCTACTGACGAAGATTATCACGGCATTGAGTCAGTTGTTGGTCATGAGTACTTTCACAACTGGACGGGTAACCGAGTAACCTGTCGTGATTGGTTTCAACTGAGTTTAAAAGAAGGCTTAACCGTTTTCCGCGATCAAGAATTTAGCTCTGATGTGGGGTCTCGCGCTGTTAATCGTATCCAAGCCATTCGCGTGATGAAAAATCAACAGTTTGCTGAAGATACCGGTCCTATGTCTCATCCTATTCGTCCTGAAAGTGTGATTGAAATGAACAATTTCTACACAGTGACGGTTTATAACAAGGGTGCTGAAGTGATCCGCATGATGCACACTATTCTAGGTGAGGCCGGTTTTCAAGCGGGTATGAAGTGCTATTTTGAACGTCATGATGGTCAAGCTGTAACTTGCGATGATTTTGTTAATGCCATGCAAGATGCCAGCGGTAAAGACTTAACCTTATTCCGTCGTTGGTACAGCCAAGCGGGTACACCAGTCGTCACGGTCAAAGATCATTTCGATGCAGACAAGGGCGAATATCATTTAACTGTTACTCAGCAGGTGGTATCACAAGGTGTAAAGGGCCAAACACTGCATATACCTTTTAGTGTGGAGTTATTGGACCGAGCGGGACAGTCCATTGTCAATAAAGTACTTGATGTGACACAAGCCAGCCAAACATTTGTGTTTGATGGACTGGACAGTGCGCCTACTGCCTCCTTGCTTCAAGATTTTTCTGCACCGGTGAAACTCGTTTACGATTTTAGCATTGACCAGCTTGTTCATCTTATGCGCCATGCATCGAGTGAAGTTGCACGCTGGGAAGCATCGGTGCAATTAATCAGTCAAACCATCTGGGATAACGTTGCACAATTACAACAGCAACAAGTGATGATGATTGACACCAGAGTGATAGAAGCCTTTAGAGGTGTTATTTTAGATGCTAATCTTGATCAAGCTTTAGTCGCTGAAATTTTGTCTATCCCGAGTGCTTCAGCACTTATTGAGCAGGTAGATCATGTTGATTTAGATGCATTGGCAAAAGCCAGAGAATTTGTTGTTGAAGAACTCGCCTCTGCTTGCGAAGATGAGCTGTTAGTGTGTTATCGAGCGCTGATATTAATCGATAACCCAGCTGCCAGAGCATTTAAAAATATTGCCTTGTCATTATTATGCCAAGTCTCCGATACCCATGAATCGTTAGTTGAAAAACAATACTATTCAGCCAGAAACATGACCGACAGTTTAGGTGCTTTGAAAGCGGCCGCGATGGCAAAGTTAGCGTGTTTGCCTATGCTATTAAGTGACTTTGAGTCCACATGGAAATCAACCCCACTCGTAATGGATAAGTGGCTTACTTTACAAGCTTTAGTTAACAGTGACGATGTGATTGAACAGATTAAGACACTTACTAAACATAGCAGCTTTAGTTTCTCTAATCCTAATCGCATTCGGTCATTGATTGGAGCTTTTGCTGCGGCAAACACTTACCAATTTCATCGTGCTGATGGAGAAGGTTACCGTTATTTAACTAAAATTTTAGTTAAATTGAATAAATCTAATCCACAAGTTGCTTCGCGAATGATTACCCCATTAATTCAGTTTGCTAAATTTGACCAAGAGCGTCAGCAATTAATGAAACAGTGTTTGGTCGAGTTAAAATCATTACCAGATTTGTCGAACGATTTATATGAGAAAGTGACTAAATCATTAGCTGAATAAAGTCTTAAATTACTATTTATCCAGTAGGATTAATCAGTCTGTTTAGTGTGTTAAAAAGGAGAGCTTGCTCTCCTTTTTATGGAGTGATTTATGGAGTTATTTTTTTCTCTTAACGTAAGTTATGAAGCTTTTTTGCCATATTACCAAGGGGTTGCAGAAAAAGTGCAAGTAAGGGACCACAAAGGTCGTGTATTGCACATCAATGGTAAGTATTTTAGACCTTATTTAACCCCTAATGGCATCCATGGCGAGTTTAAATTAGTCCTTTGCCCTGACGGGAATTTCAAATCCCTTAATAAATTATAGAGCATTTACTTCAAACGTTTGATTGATTAATCGTGTGTGAAGTAGCAAGCTGTTAACATTTATAAGTACATGAAAATAAACTTTTTTCGTTAGTGGTTAAATGATTGTATTTTTATCGCCTGTGTTAATTCAAATATAGGCAGGTTTTATTTAGCCATTTTTACCCCGACATCGTTAATTTTCTTAAACATTTTCTTTTTTTTGACCTTGCTCAATATAGTTAAATGCTGTAACAATGGTGTTGCCTGTGGGCTAACAAGATGTTGGTTAAATTCCTATAACAACTAATCCAACAGGTTACGGAGATGAACTAAAATGAATATTGTTAAAAAAAGATTTAACAAGTCGGCTCTCGCTTTGGGGGTGGTGTCGGCATTATGTTTGGGAATGAGCACTTCAGCCTCAGCTGCTTCTTTTCAATGGGGTGATGTACGAGGTACGTTTGACTCTACTTGGACCGCAGGTGCCAGTTGGCGTGTGTCAGATAGAGACTGGAGTGGTCAAATTGGTAAGGTGAATCAGCCACAATTTGATTGGTCAGGTTACTCAGCATTTGGTGGCGCATTTGGTTCAACCAAATATACGTCAGCCGAAATTTGGGCTCAGCCTGGCTCATATTCAAGCAACAATGACTTAAGTAACTTATTGTATGCAAAAGGTGATACGACTTCAGAGATCGTTAAAGGTCTTCATGAGTTATCACTTAAGTATGAAAACTACGGTTTGTTTTTACGTGGTATGTATTTTTATGATCGCAAACTCAATGATGGTGACTATGGTTTTAATGACCCATTAACCGGTAAAGAGTTCGATCCTTGTGCAGACAGCAAAGCATCAGAAGTGCAATGTAAAGACATTCGCTTATTGGATGCATTTGTCTATGCCAACTGGGATTTAAACGACGGCGCTAATCCATTAAGCGTTCGTGTCGGTAATCAAGTGGTTTCTTGGGGGGAAAGTACCCTAATTTCTCATGGTATTGCTGAAATCAATGCTGTTGACTTAAACATTCTCAATGCGCCAGGTGCAGAACTTAAAGAAGCATTCCGTCCACAAGGGATGGTTTGGGCATCGTTAGGGTTATCTGAAAACTTAAACCTAGAAGCTTTTTATCAATATGATTGGCAGCCTATTTGGGTACCAACGCCCGGTTC
This sequence comes from Shewanella sp. 5S214, assembly GCF_041439795.1. Taxonomy (NCBI): domain Bacteria; kingdom Pseudomonadati; phylum Pseudomonadota; class Gammaproteobacteria; order Alteromonadales; family Shewanellaceae; genus Shewanella; species Shewanella sp. 5S214. The sequence continues at coordinate 61,919 of NZ_JBGOOV010000028.1, read as the reverse complement.
AAACTTTGCGACCAATGATTTTGCGGGTTTTGGCGGATACAACCAGAATGCGCAGTTAGGTTTCAACTCTAATCCAGATATGAACCAAGATTTCCTTATTTCTGAATACACACGTCTATACGAAGCTGCCGCAGCCAGTGGATTTAATTCTGCTTATGCCGCTTATATGACAGCGTATTCAACTAAAGCTGCCTTAGTTCAGGATGCTGCAGACCCAAGTAATGATGGCCAATTTGGTGTTAAGTTAGGATATTACTCTCCAGAACTTGGCGAAACTGAGTTTGGTTTTTATTACATGAATTACCATAGTCGTCGCCCACTTATCAGTGGAACAGCGTCTAATTTCACCACAGAGGCCATCGGTCGTGATTATGGTCGTTTAGCACAAAGCGGTGGCGTGATTGACCGTGATTTATTGCTGAGCATGGAAACCTTTACCAAGTCGCAAATTGTTTATCCTGAAGACATTCAGTTATATGGCTTCAGTTTTAACACTTTAGTGGGTGATACATCTGTTGCCGGTGAAATTTCTCACCGTGTAGATGAGCCATTACAAATTGATGATGTTGAATTACTTTTCTTAGCTATGCCTCAACAGCTAGCAAATGCAGGCATTCGTCCTGACTTAGATGGTATTTCACAAATGGATAATGTGGCGCCTGGCGAAACAGTTGATGGGTATATACTTACCGATACGACTCAAGCACAGATGACATTTACTCACCTATTTGGTCCAACACTTGGTTTAGACAACTTAACTATGCTTGCTGAAGTGGGTGGTGTGTGGATCCATGACATGCCTGGTTTTGACGAATTACGCTTAAATGGTCCAGGTACTGCGCGTTCTGGTGGCAATCCAGATATGCCTGGCATTATTGAAGCATTACATAATGGTCCAGAAACCAATCCATTCCCGACTGATTTTGCTTGGGGTTATCGTTTAGTGGCCAAAGCTGACTTTAACAACGTGTTTGCTGGTGTGAACATGTATCCAAGAGTAATTTTCTCTCATGACGTTGATGGCATTACGCCTGATCCAATGTTCCTGTTCACTGAAGGCAGAAAGTCTGTTGCTTTGGGTGTCAATTTTGATTATCAAAGTCGCTGGGGCGCAGATATTTCTTACAACAGCTTCTTTGGTGGTGTAGGAACAACAAATGCGATGACAGACAGAGATTATATTTCTTTCAACGTCAAGTATTCGATCTAAAAGGATAATTATAATGAAGAAACTGACGATATTATCGGCAGCAGTGATGATCGCACTAAGTGCACCTGCTGCGCTGGCGAAAGTATCACAAGCTGATGCAGATAAATTGGGTACAACATTAACCCCTCAAGGTGCAGAAAAAGCGGCAAATGCAGATGGTTCAATTCCTGCTTGGACTGGTGGTATCACCAAGCCTATCGCTGGTTACACCAAGGGTATGCATCATCCAGATCCGTTCCCAGATGACAAAAGCTTATTTACCATAACCAATGCAAATAAAGCCCAATATGCTGAGTTTTTAACTCCGGGTCAAAACAAACTATTTGAAGTCTATCCAGATACTTACAAAATGAATGTTTATCAGACTCGCCGTACAGCGGCTGTGCCTCAATATGTTTATGATGCAACTAAAGTCAATGCTGTTGGTGCTGAGTTAATTTCTGATGGTAATGGTATTAAAGGGGCCACAATTGGCGTTCCGTTTCCTATTCCTGCTAATGGCCTAGAAGTCATTTGGAATCATATCCTGCGTTTTCGCGGTGTAGATGTCGAAACGTATCGTAGCCAAGCTGCACCTATGGCGAATGGTTCTTATACTCTAGTTGAAAACTCTGAGGAAATTCGTTTCGAATATTCGCGTCCTGAAGTGACTTTAGAGAAACTTAAAGAAACCAACACCTTGTTTTACTTTAAGCAAGTTGTGACTCAACCAGCACGATTAGCCGGTACTGCATTGCTGGTTAAAGAAACCATGGACCAAGAGGCGCTTCCACGTCAAGCTTGGACCTATAACACAGGGCAACGTCGCGTTCGTAAAGCACCTAACGTCGCGTTTGATACTCCAGGTACTGTTTCTGATGGTTTAAGAACAACCGATGATTTCGATATGTTTAACGGTTCTCCAATGCGTTATAACTGGGAACTCGTAGGCAAAAAAGAAATTTATATTCCGTACAACGACTATCGATTACATTCAGACAAACTAAAGTATGACCAAATTTTAAAACCGGGTCATATCAACCCTGAATTTGTTCGCTATGAAAAACATCGTGTATGGGAAGTGAAGGCAACATTAAAAGAGGGCATGCGTCATACCTATAAAACTCGCGTGTTTTATATTGATGAAGATTCATGGCAAGTGGCAGTAACGGATATATATGACAACCGCGACGAGCTTTATCGTGTTGGTGTTGCTCATCTTATCAATTACTACGAAGTGCCTACGTTGTGGAGTACCTTAGAAGTATTCCATGACCTTCAATCACGCCGTTATTTAGCGATGGGTTTAGATAACGAAGGTCGTATGTATAATTTTGATGCATCACTTTCTGAAGCTAACTTCACACCAGACGCATTAAGACGTGCCGGTATTCGTTAATAGCCATAATAAAATGGGGCGCCTAGCGCCCCTATAAATTTTAAAGGAAGTTTGTATGACGTTTAGCATGCTTCGCAGTATTGTGGCGATTGGGATTAGTGCATGTTTATATACTGCTTCAGTAGATGCCCAACTCGATCCGCTTTCAGTTCAAATTCAACCCTTAGCTCAATCCTCTTTATTACTTGATATTGCCAATGCGGGCGACAAACTTGTTGCCGTCGGTCAACGTGGCAATGTGTTGATATTAGAAAATAATCAATGGCATCAAGTCGCCACTCCCGTTTTGTCCCAGTTAACCAAAGTGTTTTTTTTCGACGACAAACAAGGTTGGGCTGTCGGTCATGATGCCACGATTATTCACACCCTAGATGGTGGTGAGACCTGGTCAGTGCAGATGCAATCAGCTGAAATTGAGAAGCCATTTTTAGATGTACGCTTCTACACTCCTGTAGATGGTATTGCGGTTGGGGCGTATGGATTATTTTATCGCACCGCTGATGGCGGTAAAACTTGGCAAGATGAGTTTCACCAAGAATTGCTCTTCGAAGATGATGTTGCTTATTTAAATGACCTTAAAGCAGAAGATGAAGCCTTGTATTTATCGGAGCGTGCGTCTTTATTACCTCACTTTAACCGTTTGATTCGTCTTGAAGATAAACGCTTATTATTGGTCGGTGAGCTTGGTATGGTGGCGGTATCTGATGATAATGGCCATACATTTACGAAAACCAATTTTGACTATGATGGCTCGATGTTCAATGCTATTTCGGTTGGTGATGATGTTTATGTAATGGGACTTCGTGGTCATGTATTTAAGTCAGATTTAAGTTTATCTGCATGGGAAGAAGTAGAGCTACCGGTTCAATCATCAATCAATGGTGCACTTGTTACATCTAATAATGACCTATACCTAGTCGGTAATGCTGGAATTGTATTATCAGTTGATGATGGTATAGCAACTATTGTTGCTAGGCGTCAAGGTGAAAACATTGTGGCTATTGCTAAAGACAGTAAAGGCCAATTATGGTTTGCCGGTTCTAAGGGACTGTTTCAGCTTGATTAACCTTTTGGTTAAATTGGACAATTAAAACAACAATAATAAGGCCGAAAAGATGTTAGAAAAACTGGTCAATGGATTTGAATCTCATTTATTTCGTAATCGAAAATGGGTCATAATTTCATTTATTTTTATTACTATTTTTTTAGGTTACCAAGCCAGCCAACTAAAAATGGATGCGGCTTTCAGTAAAAATATTCCTCTTAATCACTCTTATATGCAAACCTATACCAAGCATCAGAAAGATTTTGGTGGTGCCAACAGCATTATGGTTGCAGTTGAAGATACGAGCGGCAATATATTTAATCCGGAATTTTTTGATGCACTCAAAAATGTCCACGATCAATTATTCTTTATTCCTGGGGTAGAGCGTTCACAGGTTAAGTCACTTTTTTCGCCTTCAACGCGTTTTACCGAAGTCGTTGAAGATGGTTTTGCTGGCGGCCCAGTTATCCCTGCTGATTTCAGCAACGATGAGTATGGCCTTAAAGTGGTACGAGATAATATCGAAAAGGCTGGCATTGTAGGCCGTCTTATCGGTAATGATTATACTTCTGCCATGGTATCGGCCCAATTGATGGAGTTTGATCCGCAAACGGGTGAAGCCATTGATACAATTGCATTTGCCAATCAACTTGAGCAAGAGCTTCGCGGTAAGTTTGAAACCGATAAGATTAAAATTCATATCATTGGCTTTGCTAAAATGGCTGGTGATGTAGCAGAAGGCGCCAAAGGCGTACTTTTGTTTTTCTTAATCGCCATAGTCATTACTGCAGTGATGGTGTATCTCTTTTCCAAATCGATAGTGCTGACTATTTTACCATTGATGTGTAGTTTGGTTGCGGTATTTTGGCAATTAGGCTTATTGACGGTTATCGGATTTGGCTTAGACCCAATGTCGATTTTGGTGCCATTTTTGGTATTTGCCATTGGTGTCAGTCATGGGGTACAGATGATCAATGCTGTGCGTCGTCGCGTGCTAGATGGCCAGACGACGAAAGCGGCATCTGCATCGGCTTTTCGCAGCTTGTTAGTGCCGGGTGGCGTTGCGTTATTATCTGATACAGTGGGTTTTTTAACCTTACTTTCGATTGATATTGGTATTATTCGAGAGCTGGCAATTTCTGCATCATTAGGTGTTGCAGTGATTATTCTCACTAATCTTATTTTGCTTCCTTTAGTGATTTCGTATTTCGAATTACCGACTAAGCAAGATAACCCACAGAAACGTCAACAAATAGAAAATATTTGGCGTTGGCTGTCTAAGTTTGCCACTCCGAAATATGCTGTAGTGGTATTGATTTCAACAGCAATACTTTATGCCGTTGGTTTTCAGCAAGCGTCAAAAATGCAAATTGGTGATTTACAGGGTGGGGCGCCAGCGCTACATCAAGACTCTCGCTATAACCAAGATACTTTCTTCATTACCAAACATTTCTCTATAACAACCGACGTTATGTCTGTGATTGTAGAAGCCACTCCTGAAGCTTGTACATATCATTCTGTGTTATCGCAGATAGATCAGTTTGAGTGGATGATGGCTAATACACCTGGGGTTGAGTCAACCGCGAGTTTGGCATCGATTGCCAAAAAAGTGAATGCCGGTTTTAACGAAGGTAACCCTAAGTGGGAGATTTTACCGCGCACCACAGCCAGTCTAGTTCAAGCCGTGGGTCAAGTTCCAACCACATCGGGTTTATTAAATAGCAACTGCTCTGTTATGCCGGTTTACTTGTTCTTAAAAGACCATAAAGCAGAAACCATTGAGGTGGTTGTTGATAAAGTTAAAGCTGTTGCTGCTGAGCTTAACTCCGACACGTTACAATTTAAGCTAGCTTCGGGTCCGGTTGGCGTTATGGCTGCAACCAATGAAGCTGTAAGTGAAGCTCAGCTGCCAATGATGTTGTACGTTTACGGTGCAGTGTTTGTCTTATGTTTAATTAGCTTTAAGTCACTCAAGGCAACGATAGCAGTGATTATCCCACTTTATGTGGTATCGACGTTAGCACAAGCCTTAATGACTTTGCTCGATATTGGTCTAGCAGTCAGTACCTTACCTGTTATCGCCTTAGGGGTGGGTATTGGTGTTGATTACGGGATTTATATCTTATCGACCATGTCCAACAAGCTCAGTAATGGCATGCCTGTGCAACAAGCGTATTTCGAAGCATTGGTTGAGCGTGGCAGTGCGGTGATATTTACCGGGCTAACTTTAGCGATTGGGGTGAGTACTTGGTTCTTCTCCGACCTGAAATTCCAAATGGATATGGGAATTTTGCTGACTTTCATGTTTTTAGTGAATATGCTGGGGGCAATTATTATTCTTCCCGCACTTTCAGCTATGTTTTGGAGAAAAAAGTAACTAAAACATGCAATTAAATTAAAAAGGGAGCTTAGCTCCCTTTTTTGTTTTGCATAGTTACTCTATGCAAACGACTTAAATGTCATTTTAAGTACCAATCTATGCTGTCGAGTGGATTTATAGAGGATGTACCACTAAAATTTTCCTCGATATAGCAGCAATTTAGTAATAAACTTTGCATCAGATCTCAATTATGAGTTTCTTTTGTTAAACTAAAAACAGTTATTTACGTGATACACACAAAATGACTCGGACCTACAGAATCAACAAGCCGAAGCATCCATATAATGATAAGAGCGCTGCCATAGACGCTTAAGGAATCTGCAACATGGCCTTGAAAGATGCAATGCCTTCAGTACTACTGGAAAATGTAGTCAATTTAATTCACACAAAAATCCCTCATTCTCAAGCCAAACAAGTTGAGCAATTTGCTAATTGCCTCTACGCCCATATGTCAAAAGACGATCTCAATGCTCGTAATGACAGTGATTTATATGGTGCCGTATTGAGCCTTTGGAATGCGCTGAATAAAACCGCGCAGGACGAAACTCACATCCGAGTGTTTAATCCTAGCCAAGCAAAACATGGCTGGCAGTCAACTCACAGCATTATTGAGATTATTCAACTTGATATGCCTTTTTTGGTTGACTCGCTCTCAATGGCGTTAAATCGAATGGGCATTACCGCTCATGTGATGTTGCATACGCCATTAGCGGTCGTGCGTGCTGCTAACAACAATGTCACTGATGTGTCATTTGTTAATGAAGCTACAGAAGGCAGCAATAATGTTGCGGTTTTCTTAGTCGAAATTGACAAGCAAAATAGTGATGCCGACATCAAGGCGATTGAGAAAGAGATTCAATCTGTCTTAGCGGATGTATCAGCGTCGGTCAATGATTGGCAATTAATGTCAGACACATTAACCGATACCATTAAACAATTACCTTCACGGCCATTTCCTGGTGAAAAAGCGGAACTTCAAGAGTCTGTTGATTTTTTAAACTACTTGAACAACCACCATTTCACTTTGCTCGGTTATCGCTATTATGATTTAAAACGCGTTGAAGGTGATGTTGAGCTTGTCCCTAATATTGAATCTAGCTTAGGACTAATGAACCGTTCAAAAACCTCACACAGTGAGCGCGGTTTGTTACTTTCAAGTTTATCTGATTCTGCCCGCAAAGAGGCATTAGATGAAAGCTTACTTGTTCTGACCAAAAGCTCTGCCAAAAGCCGTGTGCATCGTCCAGCTTACGTAGATTATATTGGCGTTAAACGCTTCGACAAAAAAGGCAACGTAATTGGTGAAGATCGCTTCATCGGTTTATATGCTTCTAATCTTTATAACCGTAGTCCACGCGAGATCCCATTGTTGGGAGAAAAAGTTCAGCGCATTCTTGATAACTCAGGTCTAGCGCCGCGCTCTCATGACTATAAAGCGTTAATGAACATCCTTGAAAACTTACCTCGTGATGAGCTAATCCAAGCTAAAGACCATGAGCTGTCTAATATCGCTTATGGCATATTGGAAATGCAAGATCGCGATAAGTTAAAGTTGTTTGTTCGTAAAGATGGCTATGGCCGCTTCTTGTCGTGTTTAGTGTATGTGTCTAAAGACCGTTATAACACTAAGTTACGCCAAGATACTCAACGCATTCTAGCGCAACATTTCAAGAGCAATGAAGATGTTGAGTTCACAACGTATTTTTCTGAGTCTACTCTGGCTCGAACTCATTATATTATCAAAGTTGATAATAACAATATGGATGTTGATGTGGCCGCTATTGAAAAAAATCTTATCGAAGCCGCTCGCTCGTGGGATGATAAATTGCACACAGCGTTAAATAATACTGTCGGTGAACAAGCTGGTACAGGACTGACAAAACGTTATTTAAATGCTTTCCCACCTAGCTATAAAGATGATGTTCTTCCAAGCTCAGCTGTAGTTGATATGCAGCATCTAGAAGCATTGGATGATGAACATAAGTTAGGCATGTTATTTTATCAACCACAAGAAACAGCATTAAACGACAATAAAGTGCGTTTAAAATTGTTCCATAAAGACGAGCCAATTCACTTGTCTGACGTATTACCAATGCTAGAAAACTTTGGTTTACGTGTGATCAACGAACGCCCATATGAAGTGAAAACTAATGATGGTGCTACGTTCTGGATCTTAGACTTCTTAATGACAGTGCAAGGCGCAGCGACAGAAAACCTTGCTGATAGTCAAGATCGTTTCCAAACAGCCTTGTTACAAGTGTGGCAAAAGAAGTTAGAAGACGATGGCTTCAACCGCATGGTACTTTCAACGGGCTTAAGTGGCCGTGAAGTGTCTATTTTACGTGCATATGCTAAGTACATGCGCCAAATTGACGCTACATTCAGTCAGTCTTACATTGAAGAAACCTTTAGCCGCTATCCAAAACTTGCGGATTTATTGGTTAAGATGTTCATTCGTAAGTTCAATCCTAAGCTAAAGACACGCACCTTGAGTAAATTCCTCGAGCAAGTGAATATTCAGCTTGATGACGTTTCAAGTTTAGATGATGACCGAATTATTCGACGTTATTTAGATTTAATTAATGCCACGTTGCGTACTAACTTCTATCAAACTGCGATTGGCGGCAAATCAAAGGATTATATCTCATTTAAATTTGCACCGAGCTTAATTCCAGAAATGCCTAAGCCGATGCCTAAGTTTGAGATCTTTGTGTATTCACCTCGTGTTGAAGGTGTCCATCTACGTGGCGGTAAAGTGGCTCGTGGTGGTTTACGCTGGTCAGATCGTCGCGAAGATTTCCGTACTGAAGTGTTAGGCTTAGTAAAAGCACAACAAGTTAAAAACACCGTGATTGTGCCTGTAGGCGCAAAAGGTGGATTTGTGTGTAAGCAACTGCCAACAGAGGGTGGCCGTGAGGCTTTATTCACCGAAGGACAAGAGTGTTACCGTATCTTTATTCGCGCATTATTAGACATTTCTGACAACATAATTAACGGTGAAGTTGTTCCGCCTGCAGATGTTGTCCGTCATGATGAAGACGATCCTTATTTAGTGGTTGCAGCCGACAAAGGCACCGCGACTTTCTCAGATATCGCTAACGCGATTGCGATCGAATACAACTTCTGGTTAGGCGATGCGTTTGCCTCTGGTGGTAGTAATGGTTATGACCACAAGAAAATGGGGATTACCGCACGTGGAGCTTGGGAATCGGTCAAACGCCATTTCCGTGAAATTGGTGTAGATTGCCAAACCACTCCATTTAGCTGTGTGGCGATTGGTGATATGGCGGGTGATGTATTTGGTAACGGTATGTTGTTATCTGAGCAAACTCAATTGGTTGCTGCATTTAACCATATGCATATATTTATCGACCCAACGCCAAAAATTGCCGAAAGCTATGCTGAACGTCAGCGTTTGTTTGTCTTGCCACGCTCAAGTTGGGAAGATTATAACGCCAAACTGATTTCTAAAGGCGGCGGGATCTTCTTACGCTCTGCCAAGTCAATTAAATTGACCCCAGAAATTAAGCAGATGTTAGCGACTGATAAAGACACCATGAACCCAACCGAACTGATGAAAGAACTACTGAAAATGCCAGTAGACTTGATTTGGAATGGTGGTATCGGGACTTATGTTAAGTCGAGCAAAGAATCTCATGCTGAAGTTGGCGATCGTGCTAATGACACTTTACGCGTTAACGGTAAAGAAATTCGCGCCAAAATTATTGGTGAAGGCGGTAACTTAGGTTGTACCCAATTAGGCCGTATTGAATACTGCGCTAATGGTGGCCGTATGAACACCGACTTTGTTGATAACGTTGGTGGTGTTGATTGCTCAGACAACGAAGTTAACATCAAAATTTTCTTGAATACCTTGGTAGCAGAAGGCGAGTTAACGGTTAAACAACGTAATCGTCTACTTGAAGACATGACAGATCAAGTTAGCGAGATTGTCATTCAAGACTGTAAAGATCAGACTCGTACTATCTCTGTGACTCAAGTCGATGGCGTGTCGCAGTTGAAAGAGCAAATTCGTTTTATTCAATATCTTGAAAAAGACGGCAAGCTTGATCGCGCGCTTGAGTTTTTACCTACTGATGACGATTTAGCTGAACGTTTAGCCAATGGACGCGCGTTAACTCGCCCTGAAATATCGGTATTAGTTGCGTACGCTAAAATGGTATTGAAAGAGCAATTAGTGACCCCTGAAATCACTGAAGATGCATTTTTAAGTAAATTGCTAGTGGCTTATTTCCCTAAAAAGCTTCAAGCAAAATATGCTAATAAAATGACCACTCATCCTCTTCGCGGTGAAATTATTGCTACATCATTGGCCAATGAATTAGTTAATGATATGGGCTTTAATTTTGTACAACGTATGCAAGATGAGACCGGTGCAACAGTTGCTGAAGCCGCCATTTGTTACACTATGGCCCGAGAAATCTTTGGCCTTGATGACTTAACCACTTCAATTACTGATTTAAGTGGCGTCATCCCTGCAGTGGTGCAGGGTGAAATGTTGCATCAATTACGTCGCAGTATGCGTCGCGCGTGTCGTTGGTTTATCCGCCATCGTAATCGTGCTCATGATATTGACCAAACTATTGCGTTCTTTAAGCCAGTATTTGAACAGCTTAAAGCCAATGTTGACCAATACATGATAGATGCTGAAGTGAAAGTAATTTCTGCTGAGATTGCTGCGCTAACCACCGAAAATGTTCCTCAAGCTGTTGCACAAGTTGTGGCTAAAATGAGTACATTATTCTCAGCGTTAGACATTGCACAAATTGCTCAAATCGAGAACAAGTCAGTTGAACTGGTATCTGAAACTTACTTTAAACTCGGTGCAAAAGTTGAGTTACATTGGTTCTTAGAACAAATCAGTGCTCAACCTGTTGCTAACCATTGGCAAGCACTTGCCCGTGCAGCATTCAGAGAAGAACTTGATTGGCAGCAACGTGCATTAAGTTCTGCTGTATTACGTACTTGTACCGAGACTTGTGATGCAGATAGTGTGATTAATCAGTGGATTGAACAAAATAAGCCTTTACTCGAAAGATGGTATCACATGCTAGCGGATTTCAAGGTTTCTCAAACCCATGAATTTGCGAAGTTCTCAGTCGCCTTACGGGAACTGAACTTACTGATTTTACATTGCGTAGGTCAGAAGTAGTTTTTATAATGTGAATAAGCCCTGGCGATTGCCGGGGCTTTTTTTAGGTCTAGGAGAAAACATGTTTTACAAACTTGCACAGAAAGTAATGTTTCAGATGGACCCTGAGTTAGCTCATAATCTAGCGATTGGTAGCTTGAAAATTACCGGAAATAACCCATTAAACTGTTTCTATCGTCAACAGGTTAAATCCGCTCCTGTAACCTGTATGGGCCTGACGTTTCCTAATCCTGTTGGCTTAGCTGCGGGATTAGATAAAGACGGCGAGTCAATTGATGCTTTTCATGCGATGGGGTTTGGCCATGTTGAAGTCGGAACCGTAACACCACGTCCGCAACCGGGTAACGATCAACCAAGATTGTTTCGATTAAAACCTGCTAAAGGGATTATTAATCGGATGGGTTTTAACAATAAAGGTGTGGATAATCTGGTTCGTAATTTAATGGCCAAAAAGTCTGACATTATGGTTGGTGTGAATATAGGTAAAAACAAAGATACTCCAGTAGAGCAGGGTAAGGATGACTACTTGATCTGCATGGATAAAGTGTACCCATACGCCAGTTATATTGCGGTGAATATCTCTTCACCAAACACCCCAGGTTTACGTTCAATGCAATACGGTGAGTTACTTGACGACTTACTCAGTTCAATTAAAGCTAAACAAACAGAATTAACCGCTAAACATGGCAAATATGTCCCGGTTGCGCTCAAGATTGCGCCTGATTTAAGCTCAGACGAGATTAAAGCGATTGCGGATTCGTTACTGAGTAATCAGTTTGATGGTGTGATTGCGACTAATACAACATTAAGCCGAGATACTGTAACTGGTTTAAAACATGCCGAAGAAATGGGCGGTTTGAGCGGTAAGCCTTTGACTGATTTATCGACTCAAGTGATCAAACAATTAGCGATCTGTTTGCAAGGTAAGATCCCGATCATTGGTGTTGGTGGGATCAATAGTGCCGCAGATGCGATAGCTAAGTTTGATGCAGGCTCAACTATGGTGCAGATATACTCAGGTTTTATTTATCAAGGACCTAAATTAGTTGATCAGATCGCAAAGGCATATTGTTCAAAATAGCGCCTAAAACAGCTTTGCATTGATCAAAAATCATGCCGCGATCGAAATTTTGATCGTTCGATCGCGCTAACACTCTGAAATTTATGTTATAATTTATAATTAAATTTTGATATTGAGTGAAAAATCATCTAATATATAAGCGTGTTCAATATTTAGGTGTAAATAGTCATGTTATTAATGCCAAATAAGGACTGGCATTGGGAATACAATGAAAGCTTGAAGCAATTAAGTATTTCGTTGGGTTCTGAGATGGAGTTCTTAACGCCATATAAGACAAAATTGTTAATTCCAGATGCTCTTAAGGCAGCTGAATTTAACCTTGAACACGCCAAATTTTACATTAAAATGCTCGAAACCCTTCCTAAAGTGTTGCATATCTCTGATGCAGGTATTGTACAAACTGCACTGAACGCAACTGCCGCGCATTTTTTATTACAATCACAAATGCCTAAATCTTGGTTTTTTGACGTCAGTGATGAGTGTGTTTATTGTGATGTGGGTAAGTTGTTTCAGCTCAACTGCGGCTACTCTAAAGTATTGGCGTTAGTTATTGCAAATGGCTTACAAGCAGCAACTGTGATGATTTTGTCACAATACTGTCAGCTATCTGAAAATAAATCATTAGCACAATTTGATATCATAAAAGTGATGCATAATCGTTTACATCCACTGCGTAAAGCTAAGCAAGTTGTCGCTGCATAAAAGAGTTGAATAGATAAGACACTCGACTCAATTTGTTCACTAGCTAGCATGTGCGGTTAGCGTATAAAAATAGTGCGAGTCTACTTCTATTGATAAACTTGCTAAAGTTTAATTCGCATGTATTATTCAAATCGCTATTTTATCAGGCGCGTCCGCCTCAATATTAAGCATTCATCGCTTATTCAGCCCTTTATTTGGCCTGTTATTCGAGCTGATTTTTAATCAACAATACTTAATCTAGTGCAATGGAATGACTCTAAGGCATTAATTACTGACTCTTATTAGTCGGTTTAAGTGCCGGTAACAAGACGATTAACCAAATCAAACCGTAAACAGCAAATCCAACCATCATCCACTGCGCCATACTGACAGACAACCATGACCAAGGCGAGTCGCTACACATGCCTGTCGGCGAAAAGACGGAAGGTAACCAAGTGTCTAATGGCATAAAGCTTGGGAACTCAGGATAAAAGGAACACGTCTCAAATGGTGATGGATTAACTTGCATCTGGTGTAGCTCATAGGCTAATTTAAATCCCCAAACAGCTGATACTCCCCAGCTAACGATTGCGACCAAGCGTAAAAACCACACTTTGGGTTGTAGTATACCCACAAGCCCAGTCAATATAAGACCCAATACTGCTACACGAATGTAAATACACATCACACACGGAGCGAGATCCATTCCATATTGAAAAAAGAGTGCCGCCAACTCTAGTCCTATGGCGGATAATAACAATAAACCCCAAGAAAGACGGCTATGACTAAACTGTTGTAATGGTGACAATGTCGGATTCCTAAGTGTGCGAAGAGATAAAAAAACACCCTCAAATGAGGGTGTTTAAACAAACTATAGTGACTTTAAAATAATTTATCAGCTAAGTCCATTAAGCTGATGTAATTAATGTCCCATTGCCGCGCCACTTAAGTCTTTAGCTGAGTGGTGAATAATTAATTGGCTCTCATATAATGTGTTAGTCATGTCGGTTAAGAAACCTGTCTCAATCGCCATTACCCCCACAATCGATAGCACGATAGTATAGGGTAGTGCCATCCACACCATGCGGCCATAAGACAAGCGAATAAGTGGCGCAATAGCAGATGTTAACAAGAATAAGAATGCCGCTTGACCGTTTGGTGTCGCAACCGAAGGTAGGTTAGTACCGGTATTAATTGCTACAGCTAGTAAGTCAAATTGGTCTCGAGTAATTTGGCCACTCATTAACGCAGATTTTACTTCATTAATGTAGACTGTACCCACAAACACGTTATCACTCACCATAGACAGTAAGCCGTTAGCAATGTAGAAAATAACTAACTGCATGTTGCCTTCATAACTCAATGCCCATTGGATCACTGGAGCGAATAAATCTTGATCAATGATGACACCTACGATGGCAAAAAATACAGCAAGTAACGCAGTGAAAGGCAACGCTTCTTCGAATGCTTTACCTAATGAATGTTCGTCTGTAATGCCATTAAATGCTGTAGCTAAGATGATGACAGATAACCCAATCAAGCCAACAGAAGCTAAATGAAGTGCTAAACCAGCAATTAACCACACACCAATAAGAGCCTGAACGACGAGTTTCATTTTATCTTGGTTGGTTCTGTGTGAGTCTTCATGAGCAGCGTAATCAGATAAGATCCTATGTACCGCATCAGGTAATTGGGCTCCATAACCAAATACTTTGAATTTCTCGACAAGAAAACATGTTAATATACCGGCAATCAATACCGGCATAGTCACAGGTGCCATACGTAAGAAAAACTCACCAAATTGCCAATGGGCCTGCGCCGCAATGATTAAGTTTTGCGGTTCACCCACCATAGTACATACGCCACCCAGTGCAGTACCGATACCTGAGTGCATTAATAAATTACGTAAAAATGCCCGAAACGATTCTAATTCTTCATCATTTAATTGTCCGCTAGACTCAGACGTATGGTCGTGACCGTTACTATCACTAAAACTCTTACCCGATGCGACTTTGTGGTAGATAGAGTAAAAACCGACGGCAACAGCAATGATCACCGCAATTACGGTTAAGGCATCTAAGAAGGCTGATAAAAAAGCTGATGCAGTACAAAACATCAAAGAAACGATAATTTTTGAGCGTACTTTAGTGATCATTTTGGTAAATACAAACAGCAATAGCTGTTTCATAAAGTAAATACCAGCGACCATAAATACCAACAAGAGCAATACTTCTAAATTAGCTTCTATTTCATGTAGCACTTGTGAGGGCGAAGTCATTCCTATGATGACGGCTTGAATGGCTAAAAGACCACCCGGTTGCAGTGGATAACATTTTAATGCCATAGCTAAAGTGAAAATAAATTCCACCACTAGCACCCATCCAGCGACAAAAGGATTTACATAGAAAAAGAGCAGGGGGTTGATGACTAAAAATGCCAAAATTGCGTATTTGTACCATTTAGGTGAATTACCTAAAAAGTTAACAAACAGCGCCTGACTTTTGGTTGCCTGCATAGCAGCCTCTCCGATATTGTGATTGTTACAGTATTGGTACCATTTTTGATGCTAGCAACACATTATTATTTTCAACAGAACTGGGAGAATAGAAGCAACTTCATATTAAAAACTTGATGGATATCAACTTTTCATTAATTTGCGCCAAATAACCTATCGAGGCAAATTGAACATTACCGTCTATTTATTGTTGTGAAATTATAGTGTCTTGATATAGCAAACAATGTGTTAGCCTACATAATTATGCGGCAAACTCGATATGGCTCTTGTATTTTCGCTGCTAGTGTAGCTCAAACAAAATTGAATTGTAATGTCGTTATTTGCTCCCAAAAATACTACATTACATCAACAAGCTAGCTACATGAGTATATACTAAACTTGTGTTATTTTATCGATAAAATTGCTATAGGTTTATGATTTTAGTAATTTAATGTGAATAGTATCTGATTATTGAAGTTGTAATGGCTCATAGTAGGTTAAAAAATAGTCGTAATGAGCGTCCTGAATAAACAATGGTTTTTATTTTCCACCGCTCTGGTATGATCAGTGCAATAGTTTCGCCATTGTTTAGCAATAGGATATGAAGGCTGATGATCATCAATGCCAAAGGGCCAGCGAGTTTTGCCGAGAAATATATTGTTCGTTCCATTTGGGAAAATAAATTTCCACCCGGATCAATTTTACCTGCGGAACGTGAGCTCTCAGAACTTATCGGTGTCACTCGTACGACGTTAAGAGAAGTTCTGCAGCGTCTTGCACGAGATGGTTGGTTGAAAATTCAGCATGGTAAACCTACCCAAGTGAACAACTTTTGGGAAACCTCTAGTTTAAATATTTTAGAAACCATTGCTGATTTGAACCCTGATGGTTTTCCATTACTCGTCGATCAACTCATGGCTGCTCGTGGTAACGTAAGCAACATTTACTTTCGTGCATCCATTCGCCACAATCCTGAAAAAGTGGTTGAAGTCTTGGCCGACATTCACAGTTTAGAAAATAACGCTGAAGCCTATGCTGCATTTGATTATAAGTTGCATCACACATTAGCATTTGCATCGGGTAACCCATTATATGTATTGATTTTAAATGGCTTTAAAGGCCTTTATAATCGTGTGGGTCGTTATTATTTTTCCAGCCAAGAAGCCCGTGAATTAACCCTAAGCTTTTATCTTAAGCTGGAAAAACTCGCCCAAGCTAAAAATTATATTGATGTACCAGCATTGATGCGAGCCAATGGTATTGAAAGTGGCAAAATGTGGCAAAAGCTGCGTGATGACCTGCCTGCTGAAATGGGCCATGATAATACTTAATTTACCGTGATGAGTTGAGCATTTATCGTTAAATGAGAATACCGATTTATTTACCTCGGATATTGAATTTCAATTTGAAAAGCCAATCAAGTCGATTGGCTTTTTTTATACCGTCGCTTCAGGACAGCTTGATAATATCCTCACAATACCTACATCGTCTACTTGCTCTAAGCTGACATTGAAACCCCATAGCCGATGTAGATGCTTCAACATCTCTTGATGGTTATCTGCAAGTGGGATGCTGTCATAGGGGATGTAGCGTAAGGTGATAGAACGATCGCCATTCACTTGCACTTGTTGCACCTGAATATTGGGTTCTATATTGGATAAATTATATTGTTGTGACAGAGTGTTGCGGATATCTTGATAACCTTGCTCATCATGAATGGCCGAAATGGAAAGTTGGCTGCGTTTTTCATCGTCTAAAATAGCAAATAATTTAAAATCACGGATCACTTTTGGTGATAAATATTGGCTAATAAAACTCTCATCTTTAAAGTGCTTCATCGCAAAGTGAACCGTTTCAAGCCAATCGCTGCCGGCAATGTCGGGAAACCACTTTTTATCTTCATCGGTTGGTGTTTGGCAAATTCGTTTTATATCGACAAACATTGCAAAACCTAAGGCATAAGGGTTTATGCCATTATAGTAAGGGCTATTGTAGGCAGGTTGCGCAACCACAGCAGTATGATTTTGCAAAAACTCCATCATAAAACGGTCAGTGACTTTACCATTATCGTATAAATGATTGAGTATGGTGTAATGCCAAAATGTCGCCCAACCTTCATTCATCACTTGAGTTTGTTTTTGTGGATAAAAATATTGCGCCATTTTACGAACAATTCGGACTAATTCACGTTGCCATGAAGCCAGTAATGGGGCATTTTTTTCAATAAAATATAGAATGTTTTCTTGGGGCTCACTTGGGAAAATAGTACTTGTTTCTGGCGTTTCTTTTTGTGGTGATGTTGGCAGAGTTCGCCACAAGTCATTGACTTGGCTCTGTAAATAATCTTCGCGTTGCTGCTGTTTTTCTTGCTCTTGCTTCAGTGACACTTCTGCTGGACGTTTATAGCGGTCAACACCGTAATTCATCAATGCATGACAGGAGTCGAGAATTAACTCAACTTGTTCAACCCCATAACGTAACTCACATTCGCGGATATAATTTTTAGCAAAGACTAAATAATCGATAATCGAGCTTGCATCGGTCCAAGTATCGAATAAATAGTTATTTTTAAAAAAACTATTATGACCATAACAAGCGTGCGCCATGACTAATGCTTGCATGGTAATGGTATTTTCTTCCATTAAATAGGCAATACATGGGTTTGAATTAATCACAATTTCGTATGCCAATCCCATCTGGCCACGCTTATAGCCTTGCTCTGTTTGGATAAATCGCTTGCCAAATGACCAGTGGGTATAACCAATGGGCATACCAATGCCAGCATAGGCATCCATCATTTGTTCAGCAGTAATAATTTCAATTTGATTTGGGTAAGTTTCAAGTTTAAAAAATGTCGCTGCATTTTCAATTTCATGTTGATATTGTTGCAGTAAGTCAAATGTCCACTCGGGTCCATCATCTAATGGGCTACGTTTTATATTCACCATGATCACCCCCTACATAGCTTGTTTTTTAAAGAGTTCACGAAATACTGGGTATATGTCTTCTACGTGGGTAATATTCTGTACTGCAATGTTGTCAAATTGCTGTTGCAGTTTCTCATATTGGTGCCATAACGTCTGATGAGCGCGATGGGTTATTTCTATGTAACTAAAATAGCGAACCTTTGGCAAAATATGTTTTGCTAAAATCTCATAGCAGGCAGGCGAGTCATCGGCCCAATTATCACCGTCAGAGGCTTGAGCGGCATAAATATTCCATTCATTTTCTGGGTAGCGTGCTTGCTGTATTTCATGCATTAGCTTTAATGCACTTGATACGATAGTCCCGCCAGTTTCTTGTGAGTAAAAAAACTCATGTTCGTCGACTTCTTTAGCCTGTGTATGATGACGAATATACACCACCTCCAGATTTTGATAACTGCGCGTTAGGAAGAGGTAAAGTAATATATAGAAACGCTTAGCCATATCTTTGGTTTCTTGATCCATTGATCCAGATACATCCATCAGACAAAACATTACCGCTTGGCTAGAAGGGATTTCACGTTTGGCATAGTTGTTAAAGCGCAAATCAAAAGTATCGATAAAAGGTACTTTTGCGATTTGCTGCTTGAGTAATAATATCTGTTCCTTTATGGCTAAAATTCTTTCTGCTTGAGCACCTGGCGTGTCCTCCAGCATGACAAGTTCGGCTTC
This sequence comes from Shewanella sp. 5S214, assembly GCF_041439795.1. Lineage (NCBI taxonomy): Bacteria > Pseudomonadati > Pseudomonadota > Gammaproteobacteria > Alteromonadales > Shewanellaceae > Shewanella > Shewanella sp. 5S214. The sequence goes on along the minus strand of NZ_JBGOOV010000028.1, from coordinate 42,821 downwards.
CAATGCCTGTAGCGCTTTATTTTTGCCACCGCTCATGGCAATTCGTCTCGCCAAAGATGAACGCAACGATCTGACAATATTAATGTTAGCGGGCACGCCATCATTGGTAAATCCCGCACGATAGGTTTGATATTCAACTAATTTATTTAGCTGATTTTTTTGTAAATTAGGCAGTTCGAGATCGTCGAACAGTAACTCTAGATATTCGTCTTTTGAGATAGTAAATACAAAATCATCATCACCGTCACCGCTATTTGATGCATCACCTTGCCCAGAACCGCCTTGGCCAGATTTAGGTCGTTGAACTTGGTCACCGCGATTAAATTGATCATTCCCAGGGTGTACTCGATCCCTTTTGCCACCTTGACCTTGTCTGAAAACTGGTTCACTAAGGTCTCGAGTTGGAATGCTAATCTGTTCACCTTTATCAATATCAGTAACACTGCGACGAGTGACTGCTTCTCCGACAGCTTTTTTGATTTGTTTTTTATAGCGCTCAATAAAACGCTGCCGATTGACGGTGCTTTTTCCTTTTGCATTGAGTCGTCTATCAATAAAATTTGCCATACGCCTCTCCCAAGTCTAATTCATGGCAAAGTCAACAAGGGCTGACTCTGCCAACCTGGCGTTTTACGATGATTTGCGCACTCGTAAATACCATTCTGACAATAATCTGACTTGTTTTTTGGTGTAGCCTTTTTCCATCATACGATTAACAAAATCGTCATGCTTACGCTGATCGTCATTGGATGTTTTGCCGTTAAATGAAATCACAGGCAGTAAATCCTCAGTGTTAGAAAACATTTTTTTCTCTATCACAACGCGTAATTTTTCATAACTGGTCCACAACGGATTATTGCCTTCATTGTTGGCGCGAGCTCGCAGAACAAAGTTAACAATCTCATTACGGAAGTCTTTTGGATTACTAATTCCAGCAGGTTTTTCTATTTTTTCCAGCTCTGCATTGAGTGCCCCACGATCGAACAGCTGTCCGGTTTCGGGATCTCGATATTCTTGATCTTGAATCCAAAAATCGGCATAAGTAACATAGCGGTCAAAAATATTTTGGCCGTATTCTGAATAGGACTCAAGGTAAGCGGTTTGTATTTCCTTGCCAATAAATTCAACATACTTAGGGATTAAATAACCTTTAAGGAACTCTAAATATTTTTCACTTATTTCATTCGGAAATTGTTCTTGCTCAATTTGTTTTTCGAGTACATAAAATAAGTGCACTGGATTTGCGGCTATTTCTGCACTGTCAAAGTTAAACACTCTGGATAGAATTTTAAAGGCAAAGCGGGTGGATAGTCCTTGCATTCCTTCATCTACGCCAGCGTAGTCACGATATTCTTGGTAGGACTTTGCTTTTGGGTCGGTATCTTTTAAGCTTTCACCATTGTATACACGCATCTTGGAATAAATAGATGAGTTATCCGGTGCTTTTAAGCGAGAGAGCACACTAAATTGTGCCAATGTTTCTAAGGTGCCAGGGGCACAAGATGCGTTTGATAATTCTGAATTGGCTAATAGTTTTTGGTATATCGCCATTTCTTCAGAAACCCTCAAGCAGTAGGGCACTTTGACGATATAGACGCGATCTAAAAATGCTTCATTGTTTTTATTATTTCTAAACGTTGACCATTCTGATTCATTCGAATGGGCTAAAATAATGCCGTTGTACGGTAATGCTGATAAGCCCTCAGTACTGTTGTAATTACCTTCCTGGGTTGCAGTCAATAATGGATGTAACACCTTAATTGGTGCCTTAAACATTTCGACAAATTCCATTAAGCCTTGGTTTGCTCTGCATAATGCACCTGAGTAGGCATAGGCATCAGCATCATCTTGTGAGAAATGCTCTAATTGACGAATATCGACTTTACCGACTAAAGCTGAAATATCTTGGTTGTTTTCATCACCGGGTTCTGTTTTAGCAATGCCGATTTGGTCTAGCACCGATGGATACACTTTTACTACTTTGAACTTTGAAATATCGCCACCGTATTGGTGTAAACGTTTTACTGCCCATGGAGACATGATTGTTTTGATATAACGACTGGGGATCTGGTATTCATTGTTCAGTAACTGACTGTCTTCTTCGGGATCAAACAAGCAAAAAGGATGGTCGTTAACCGGACTACGAACCCCATCAGCACTTAGTATGTAAATAGGCACATGCTGCATAAGTACCTTGAGTTTTTCGGCAATGGACGATTTACCGCCACCAACAGGACCGAGAAGATACAAAATTTGTTTTGATTCTTCTAAGCCTTGAGCAGAATGCTTTAAATAAGCCACAATCTGTTCAATCGCGTCCTCCATACCATAAAAGTCTTTGAATGCTGGATAGCTTGCAATAACACGATTAGAAAAAATACGGCTTAAGACAGGATTTTTTGCTGTGTCGATAATCTGCGGTTCACCAATGGCCATTAATAAGCGTTCGGCAGCAGATACATAGGCACTTTTGTCTTGTTTACAAATATCAAGAAATTGCTCCAAGGTATATTCTTCGTCGCGTTTTTGTTGATATCGTTGTTGATAATGCTCAAAAATACCCATAATAACCCCCTCAAAACATGCAGTTGTATTACGTAAAACGCCTCTGTGGTTAACGCAATGGTTTAACTATATTACTGGACCAATTAGCGCAATATTAGGCTTTACGAGTAAAGTGTAGGACAGGGTAAATGACTTGGCGAAGTTTTAATGGAAAATAAATTAAATAAAAACAAAGACAAACAGTAGCATTTGCAATAGTTGCAAAAATAGAAGTGTGATGTGAGTCATGCTTTGTGGCAAGAAAAGATTTAAAAAAAGGAGCCAAAAGGCTCCTTTAGTTTTTTGCAGCTAATGAAGATTAAGCAGCAAAGTTCTTGTTAACAAATTCCCAGTTAACAAGTTGCCAGAAGTGCGCTAAATACTCTGGACGTGCGTTACGGTAATCAACGTAGTAAGCATGTTCCCATACGTCTACAGTTAATAAAATAGTCACTGATTCATCTGTTAACGGTGTAGCAGCATTACTGGTGTTAACAATGGCTAATGAACCGTCAGCTTTTTTAACTAACCAAGTCCAAGCACTACCGAAGTTGTTGACTGCAGAATCGGTAAATTTAGCTTTGAATTCTTCAAAAGAACCAAAAGATGCATTGATAGCAGCAGCGATATCGCCAGTTGCTTCGCCGCCAGCGTTAGGCGCTAAACAGTTCCAGTAAAAAGTGTGGTTCCAAACTTGAGCGGCGTTGTTGAACATACCACCAGTTGAAGTTTTAACAACTTCTTCTAGCGTCTTGTTAGCAAATTCAGTTCCTTCAACTAAACCGTTTAGTTTTACCACGTAAGTGTTGTGATGCTTACCATAATGGAACTCAATGGTTTCTTGAGAAATGTGTGGTTCAAGTGCGTTCTTTGCATAAGGTAAAGCTGGTAGTTCGAAAGCCATTAGTATCTCTCCATGGATTCAGGTTATCGTTTTGTTTACCAATCAGGTAACATTGCTCTACTTCTATTGTACTGATTATTTTTGTGATGTGAATCATTGTTTGGGAATTATCTGGATTGCTGTAGCTATTTAATGGATTTTAGATAAACCCTACAAACTGTGGCATTTTGTTCTTTGTCTAGGTGTCGTACAATAGTCGTTATGTGTTCATTCGTCGTACTTAGGAAATCCAATGGAAACTGTAGAAAAGATTAAACAGCAAATTAGCGAAAACCCAATTATTGTGTACATGAAAGGTTCACCTAAGCTACCAAGCTGTGGATTTTCATCTCAAGTTGCTCAAGTGATGATCAATTGTGGTGAACAATTTGCCTTCGTAGATATTTTACAGCACCCAGATATTCGTGCTGAACTACCCAAATTTGCTAACTGGCCAACATTCCCACAGCTATGGGTTGAAGGCGAGTTGATTGGTGGTTGTGACATCATCACTGAAATGTTCCAAAAAGGTGAACTTCAGCCAATCATTAAAGCGACTGCTGATAAATTTCGCACCGAAGACGCTGCAGAGTAATGAGTATTGATTGAGTGTTTAATGCACTGATTAAAAAGCCCCAATCGCAATTTGCGATTGGGGCTTTTTTATAGCGCCTTACTGATTAAGCAGCTTCTATGTTAAAGAGGTTATGCCTCAGTTGGTGGTTTTTTTATCGCTGGTAAAATCAAGTTCATCAAAATAGCCACAATCCCGCATAAGCTGATACCGGTTAAACTAAATGAGCCAATGCCAAATGCCATGCCACCAATGCCGAACACTAACGTTACCCCAACAATACTGAGATTACGGGGTTCAGACAAATCGACTTGATGACGAATTAGGGTGTTTAATCCCACTGCGGCAATTGAGCCAAAGAGTAGGCACATTATGCCACCCATGACGGGAACGGGAATTGTTTGCATCATGGCGCCCAGTTTGCCAACAAAAGCTAAGGTAATTGCGGTAATCGCTGTCCACGTCATAATGCGAGGGTCAAAACTTTTAGTGAGTGTCACCGCGCCAGTTACTTCACTGTATGTGGTGTTAGGTGGACCACCCAATGCTGCTGCAGCAATCGTGGCAATACCGTCACCAGTCAGGGTGCGATGTAAGCCAGGCTTTTTAAAATAATCTTTACCTGTCACATTTGAAATAGCCAAAATATCACCAATGTGTTCAACGGCAGGCGCAATGGCCACTGGGATCATAAATAAAATAGCTTGCCAGTTAAACTCTGGGGCAACAAAGTTTGGCATAGCTAACCAAGCGGCTTCACTTACGGGCGTAAAATCAACAACACCAAAGGCTAAGCTAGTGCCATAGCCGACTAAAATACCGGCCAGAATAGGCATTAAACGAACTAATCCTTTAGCAAAAATCGCCACGATTATGGTAGTCGTTAAGGCTGAAAGAGAAATTATTAGGGCAATATTGGGCTCAACGATGACTAAGCTACCATCACCACTTTTACCTAATGCCATATTGACAGCGACTGGCGCTAAGCCTAAACCGATGATCATAATTACTGGGCCGACAACCACTGGGGGTAACAGGGTATGAATAAATCCTGTGCCGCGCAGTTTTACCGTTAGCCCAAGTAGCATGTAAACTGCGCCAGCAGCCATTAAACCACCCATGGTGGCTGGAATCCCCCATGTTTGCACGCCATATAAAATGGGGGCGATAAAGGCAAAGGAAGAAGCGAGAAATACAGGAACTTGGCGTTTAGTGACTAATTGAAACAGAAGGGTACCGAAACCGGCTGTAAATAAGGCGACACTGGTATCTAAACCCGTCAATAACGGCATTAGTACAAGCGCACCAAAAGCGACAAATAACATTTGTGCGCCCTGTAGCGGAATTAACACGCGTTTCATATTGTTCTCCATCAGTATTTAGAAAGTTAGCGTGTGCTCAAACGGCGCGAATTGTCACATAAAAGCCATCATATGCATAACAACTTTGAGGACGCTGTAGCGATTAATGTTATTTGATATGGCTACAATATAGGGTCAATTTGGCAGTAGTAAAAAAGAGTTTTCGTTATCCATTACTCGATAGAATTTTATTATGATATAATTTGTTTACTTATATTTGCTGCGTTTATGTTATCTGATGCTGAAAAAACTAATTAATCTCATTGTGTTACCGATAATTGCATTAACCTCTATTGCGAATGTGTATGCTGCTGAAGTCGGCAAGTTAGATGAAGCCGATATTGCGGTGAGTTCACGTGCAAATGATGTTAAAGATAATGCGCTAAAAGAGGCATTAGCTGCTGTTTTCTTGAAAAATTCTGGTTTACCTAGTGTGGTGCTTCACCCCCTAGTTAAAGCTCAAATTAATGCTCCTGAGGTCATTTTGACTCAGTATGGTTATTATGAGTCAAATGGTGAGTTGATGCTCAAAGCCAGTTTTGACCATCAGCGGGTGATTTCAACATTACGCGAAGCCGGTTTACCTGTTTGGGGGAGCCAGCGGCCATTAACCTTGTTGTGGATATCCGTTGATGAAAATAATCAGCAAACTATTTTAGCTGATGATTCGGCCACAGATATACGTACTGATTTAGCCCAAGAGTCTAATAATAAAGGCATTCCATTATTGTTGCCTATTATGGATTTAGATGATGTTATGCAAGTGAGCATTACTGATGTGCGTGGTATGTTTACCGATGTATTAGCCAAAGCATCAACCCGTTACCAAGCTGATTACTTTGCTGTTGCCAATATTGATACCCAAGGTAGCAACCTACATTACAGCATTAAGTTATTCGATAAAAACAGAACTAATGGTGTGTTGGTGGCTTTAATTTCTCAACAAGGTGATGCCACCGATTATCAACAAGCAACCAAAAGTATGATGAGTATTCTGGCGGATTATTATATTAGTCAATATGCTATTGCTTCTACAGGCGGTGACCTTACAACACAAGTCAGATTTACCGGATTAAACAATATGACTCAAGTGGTGAATGTTGAACGTTACCTTCGTCAGCTTAGTGCCGTTAAGTCGATAACATTAAGCCAGTTTAAGGGCGACTCTGCCACCTATACTATTGACTTGTTTAGTAATTTAGATGATTTACAGCGGTTGCTTAATATTGATAGTCGCTTATCACAATTAGATACTGTGGGCAGTGTCGATTCATTTTATGAGTCAACTACTGACAACACTAAACCTAAGCTGATTTATCAATGGTTGGGTCAATAAGTATGATCAATCGGTGCGCTATACTGTTTTATCGTATAGCGTGAAATGCTGTATCTGAGGCATCTTTATGTTGAGGCTTATTGCCTATATTCGCATAATGGACTCACTTAGGTATAATGATGTTAGTTCGTTTATGATTTTGAGACCTATCTGAGTGACACAAAACTCACCAAGACAATTATCTTTACCCGTTTATTTACCTGACGATGAAACTTTTCAGAGTTATTACCCCGCTTCGGGTAATGACGAGTTGATCCAAAAACTTCAAGCCAGTGCTGAGGGATCCTTGGCTTCTTCTTTATATCTTTATGGTCCCGAAAAGTCAGGCAGAACACATTTAATGCATGCTGCTTGCGCACATGCTAACGACTTAGACCGCCGTACTTTGTATATCCCACTTGGCATTCACGCAAGTATTTCTCCGGCCTTGTTTGAGGGCCTAGAATCGCTTGACTTGATTTGTATTGACGATGTTGAAGCGATAGCGGGTCACCCTGTATGGGAAGAAGCCATTTTTCATTTGTATAATCGTATTGCAGAGCAACAAGATTGTCGTTTGATTGTGAGCGGTAAAGCTTCACCTTCAGAAACGGGTTTTTTACTGCCCGATTTGGTTTCTCGAATGCAGTGGGGACTCATATATCAACTGCAACCTATGGCTGATGATGAAAAACTGCTTGCATTACAACGCCGTGCGGCAATGCGTGGCTTGCAGTTATCTGATGAAGTAGGGCGTTTTTTACTCACTCGTATGGCTCGTGATTTACGCACCTTGTTTGATGTGCTCGATAAACTCGATAAAGCCTCTATGGTACATCAGCGAAAACTGACTATTCCATTTATAAAAGAGATGCTTAGACTATAATTCCTTATAAAAAATTATCGTTGTCAGTCTATCCTATTAGATAATAAAAACGCCAAATGAATTCATTTGGCGTTTTTTTTTAGTGAGTTAATGACTTATTGCTGCAGATGATCATTGCCACTAAATTGTAATGGTCGTGAGTCAACAGCACTTTGTTCAGCTTGTGATGAGACTTTCTGTGATGATTTTGATGGATCAGTTGTTAGCACTAAATTTTGTGCCCAACTCAGACCGTTAACTAACGCCACAGGTGCAGGCAAACCATCCATCACTTGTGTTACCCCTATTGCAGGTAACATTTGGCTCACAACATAGCTGGCACGATCATATAACTCAGGTTGGCCGATACGGCCGCGCTGACCCCATTCAACCACAATGGTTGAACTTGTGGCAACTTCTGGTTTGTCAGTAATCGCGATATCACGCAAAATACCATATCGATGGCTCATCATCACTTCTTCAAATAGCATCGCTGCATCTTCTCGTGTTGATGAATAAGCATAGTCATCGTTGGCAAGATCGTTGGCAAAAAATTGTGCGACGTCACTTGGTGTATAAGCTTTTTGGGTATTATTTGCTGACTCGCCAGCGTAATTAACGTTTGCAAGACCATACATCTCAGTACTGGTTAATGGGTAGCGGATGTTGAGTTGATCAGAGGTCATCGCATTAGCCTCATAACGACGTTGATATTCTTCTTTTAAGGTTGGACCTTGAATATTGGCATGTATGCTTTGTGGGTAATAATCATTTGCATGAGCAAGTTCGTGATATAAGAGCCTGGCTAGATTAGAAGACATATTCTCCATGGTACGGTTAGTACGATTGCCTATTTCTATATATTGACCAGCATAATCGTTGTTTTTGACATAACGATATGGCGAGAGATAATTAAGCTCTTCACCAAAGTTGCTACGATAATCAGGCGTTTCATTAATCGTATCTCGCTGAGCAGAAGTTAGCCACAGGTATTCAGGGTCTAAATATATTGCTCCTATATAACCAGTATAAAAGGCCGGTCTAATATCGTAACTGATGACGATAGCAGTCACTGATTGCAGCAATTCTACAAAATCATTGTGAGTTTGTGCCCGTAAATAGGCTTCAAAGTTTGCTGCCATCCAGTCGTGTGAAACGAGTACTCTGTCCATAATAGCATCAATCGGGTCTGGATTAGTATCTTGGCTAATGAAGGGCAGCACATTAATAATATTGCATGGCTCAACGAATTGATTCGAGTAAACACAAGAGGCCAGTTGGTTAGCATAAGGTGAGTCAGGCTTGTAAGCGTGCGTTCGTGCAACGGGGTAACTGAAGTAGGCGTCCGCTGGGGCCGCTTTTTCTTTGGTTACGAGTAAATTGACGTCATCACTGATCGTTTGGCCATCAAATGAGGCCGTGGCTTTAAGACTGAAGAGTTGATCGGTATCGACGTTTGGCGCAACAAACAGTGGCCTAGTAATGTCACTTAAATCCACGTTAGTAAAGGCTTTATTATTATCACTAGGATACATGCACCAGCTAATATTTTCAGGTACTTGGCCGTTAATATTCTGTATACGTAAACTCGCATCAGTTCTATTGACCATTTGATGATCGCTGTTAATACGTAAAATATTGTCAGCTGAATCGGCAGTAATGGATACCGTTTCTTCAATACTGATGTTATCGCCAGAGACCGTCACCTTAAAAGCGTAATCTTGGTTACTTGTCGGTGTGAATGCTAAAACTTGGCTATTGACTGCTGTTAGTTCAAGGCTTGGTCCTGAAATCTGCTGCCACAAAAATGTTTTACCAATACTGTCTTGTTGATTGAGATTGGCAATAATGCTACCGGGTTTGTCTTTGGCATAATGGTGTTCAACAATAAAAGTCAGTTGAGAGTTTGTGTCGGCAATAGAGTAAGTGATATTTTCACTGCAAATTTCGAAAGCGGATGAGGTAGGCGTACCTTGATCGTTATTGTTTGAGTCTCCTCCGCATGCGCTAACTAACATCGCACAGGCTAAAAGGCTGTAGGGCCCTAATTTTCGCGATAACGTCATTAAACAACTCCATGATTATTTTGTTGTTATTAAAAAACACACTATGCAACATCTTGTTAACGAATAAATGTCGCATGCTGTCTTGTTTAAATGCAATCAACAAAAAAGCGCCCGAAAGCGCTTAGATAAACAACAAAAATAAAGGTGGTTTATTGTTGCTCAGACTTTTTCTTTAGCCCTAATCCTAGCTCTCTACCTCGCTTGCGGGCATAAAATGGAAAAGTGATTAATAGAATGCCAATCAGTACTGATTCAATCACCGCAAACACAAACGCATCGGTAGTGATGTAAGCCAGGGTTAAGCCATGCAATAAATACACACACAGAATAAAGCTGGCCCATGCATAAGTATAAGGATTACCAGTTAAAATACCTTTTAGCGGAAATAATAAAGGTACAATCCATATTAAGCTGAACCCTAGCGAATAGGTGCCATTGATGCCTTGTTGAATAAACCAACCGCTAAGCAGTAGGAGTAACGCAAGGTAACCGATTCGGCTTAGTTGAAACAAGGTTTGGGAAGTCATTATGGTACTCGTTACAGAATAGACAAAACATTTTCAGGAGGACGGCCAATAGCAGCTTTGTTGTTGGCTAGCACAATTGGGCGTTCAATTAACTTAGGTGTTGCTACCATAGCAGCAATAAGGTGCGCTTCTGATAAGGATGCATCTGCTAAGTATTGGCTTTTATATTCATCTTCTTTGGTTCGCATTAGCTGGCGCGCCGTTAAACCCAGAAGCTGTAATATGGTCTGTATTTCCGTGGCGGATGGCGGCGTCTTTAAATATTCAACGACTGTGATATCGGCGTTATTAGCCTGCAGTAATGCTAAGGTTTCACGGCTTTTTGAGCAGCGCGGGTTATGGTAAATAATTGTTTTTGCGGTTGTCATGTTTAGAGTCCGTCATTAAAAAATGGCAAACAATAAATTCATTTATTGTTTGCCATCATTCTATCAAAGAATGGCTTGAAAGGTTAAGTTATTGCGGCTACTTTAACGCCTCCATTTCCCTATCAGCTTGTCTAAATTGTCTTATTCTTGCTTCAATTCTTGCCAGTTGTAAGGTTTTACCATCTGAATAGCGATAAGCATAGTTGAGTTGGTCAATCGCTCCCTTGTAGTTAGCTGATAAGGCCATAAATTCAGCATTACTGTAATACTCGAGGGCTTTGTTATCTAACTTGCGGTACGCATCAGCCATAATTTGATAAGGCAGCATATTCTGCTTATCGAAAAATATCAGTTCCTCTAAAAGCGGAATGGCTTTTTGGGGCTGATCAGCCTGCACATAAATATTGGCTAAGTTAGTATTGATCACCTGTGAAGTTGGTTTTATTTTCCGCTGCGCTTCTAATAATGCGATGGCATTTGAATAGTCTTTTTTCTGATCTAATAAATCTGTTTTTGTATCGATATAAAACAAATTATTGTCATCTTGTTTAAGCAAGTCATCAATGATGGCCTCAGCTTGATCAAATTTCTGTAAACGGAAAAGTGCTAGTGCTTTGCCGTAGAGAGCCGCTTCTTTAAAAGTATATTCATTCTTTTTGAGTTGTTGTTCAAATAAAGATAATGCCGCATCGTCACTTAAACTTGAAAAACGCACTTGGATACGCGCTTTGGCTAATTGAAAGTTAAGGCTGTTAGGTACATATCGTTTAGCGTATTGAGCCGCACGGTTACGGGCTTCTGTAATTCGAGACTCTGGTAATGGATGCGTCAGTAACATTTGTGGTGGGGTGGTGGTAAAACGATAACGAATAGCCAGCTGACCGAAAAATGTGGCGGCAGCATTGGGATCAAACCCTGCATCAACAAGAGTTTGCATGCCAATACGGTCGGCCTCTTGCTCATTTGAGCGGGTATAGTTAATTTTTGCTTGTGTTGACAGTGCTTGGGTTGTCGCTAGTGCAGCCATACCTGCTTGAGGGGCTGCTATGGTTAATAAAATAGCGCCTAACATACCCACAATCGTAGCCGTAGAACTTTTCTCTTGTGCTTCAAGTGAGCGCGCAAGATGACGTTGAGTTACGTGAGTAATTTCGTGTGCAAGTACTGATGCCAATTCACTTTCGTTGTCAGCATTTAAAAATAAGCCAGTATGAACGCCAACATGACCACCGAAAAATGCAAATGCGTTAATTTCATCATTGCGCAGTAAAAAGAAATAAAACGGTGTTTTGACTCCTGTAGCATTAGCAACCAGCTTATTGCCCAGTTCTGATAAATACTGACTTAGCACCGGATCACTTAATACGGGGGCAGAAGAACGAATAACCCGCATGTATGCGTCACCGTAAACGGTTTCTTTTTCTAAACTAAAGGTATTAACTGCAGCCGTACCCAGATCTGGAAGATCATTATTTGCAAAACTGTGGCCAATACTGGCGGCAAATAGTACGCTAATTGCGCTCGCGGCCAGTGTTTTTGAAAAGGTCGATAATGATAATTTGCTCAAGCGAAACCTTTAATGATGATTGAATTGAAAATTTAAGCTTAACCAACAAGTTTGCTTAAGTTACATTGCTTGTGGTTTATTGTTCAAGCTAGGATAATAGCCCTAGATTGTTTAAAGCAAGTTGATAATGATTTTAATTGATTTAACACCTTATGTTTGTCCCTATCCTTTGGTAAAAGTAAAACTTTTACTGAGGCACATGGATGTAGATGAAAAATTACATGTACTGTTATCAGACCCCGGTTCACGCCGAGATGTTCCCTTGTTGATAAAAAAAATGGGTTTTGATATTGAAATCATTGCTGATCAACCGCACTGTTTATCATTTATCATCACCAAAACAAATTGAAATTGTATATATATAAGGTTCTTCAATGCTGGAATTTTTAACTGATTGGTGCAAAACCCGTTTTAGTGACCCGCAAGCCATCACCTTAGTGTTTATTATTGTGGGAATTGGTTTGGCATTATACTTTGGTTCTGGTCTGCTTGCGCCATTGCTCGTTGCTTTGGTACTAGCCTTTTTACTTGAATGGCCAGTAGCACAAATGTCGCGATTGGGTATAAGCAGAACGATGGCGGCGTCAATCGTCTTGGTGGTGTTTTTAGGCTTAATGATTATTTTGATGTTTGGTTTAGTGCCCAGTATATGGCGCCAAGGGGTGTCATTGGTAACTGATTTACCTTCTATGATCGATAAGGGTATGTTGCTGGTTAGAGAATTTAGTGCCGATTACCCTCAATTTATCAGTGCTCCGCAGCTTGATTCAATGATGGAAGAAATCAAAAAGATGCTCGATACGCAGCATATTATTGATTTAGGTAAACAAATTCTTGGTTATTCAGCGTCATTACTGGTGTTAATGGTGTACGCCATTTTAGTACCATTGTTGGTATTTTTCTTTTTGAAAGATAAAGATTATTTGATAAATGGTAGTAAACGATTTTTTCCCACTAACCGCGGTTTAGCGCGAAAAGTGTGGTTTGAAATGGATCAGCAAATTTTTAACTATATTCGTGGCAAAGTAATTGAAATTGTTATTGTTGGCGTAGCCAGTTATATTTTCTTTGCGATTATGGGGCTAAGTTATTCTGCGTTACTTGGCGTGTTGACCGGATTATCTGTGTTGATCCCTTATGTCGGGGCAACATTGGTGACCTTACCGATTGCGTTAGTGGCATTTTTCCAATGGGGCTTTAGTGCTGAATTTGGTTATTTAATGTTAGGTTATGGCATTATTCAGGCGTTGGACGGTAATGTTTTGGTACCGTTATTGTTCTCTGATGCCGTTGATTTACATCCGGTAATGATCATTGCGGCTGTATTAGTCTTCGGTGGCTTATGGGGGGTATGGGGCGTGTTCTTCGCAATACCGCTGGCATCATTAGTTAAAGCGGTCATCAATGCCTGGCCCAATAACCAACAGCAACAACGAGTCTCGTTCGACAGTGAATAATCCCTGAAGATCCTCAATTTAGTGAGAAAAAAAGCTAACCCGTTATGGTGTTAGCTTTTTTTATGGACTAAGTACGCTGTGCTGATGAACGATGAAAATAGCAGTATGCGGTGCAGGAAAACCGCGCTTAGATGACGTTATTGTATTCGCACTATAGGGGCTTATCTTTACTGTCTATATCGTCTTCGCTAGAAGGTTGTTGATTAAGTTTATCAGTTGCTTGTTGTGAGCTGTCTTTAGGTGCAGTTTTATCGGCGCTGTCTTTTTGTGCTCCAAACTGAGGCATCTTAAATTTGGCTGAATATTTTAATACTGCAATATTACTCGCGATAATCCCGATGACTAAAATAATAATTAGCCATACTTCATAACCTTCTAAACTCATGGAAAACTCCTGTTTAACCTTAGTATTTATCGCCTTATTGCTTTAGTACTCAGACTAGATTAACACATGTTAGTTAGTCGACAGCTAAGCGCAATTCGCATTTGCGAATATCTTCAGGGGTATCAACTTCTGGTGAGTCAAATGCGCTGATAGCAATTTTAATTTTATGGCCGTATTCAAGAGCGCGAAGCTGCTCTAATTTTTCCAGATCTTCAAGTCTACCTAAAGGTAACTTAGCAAAGGCATTCACAAAACGTTTTGTGTAAGCATAAACACCTAAGTGTTTATAGACAGGGTAGTCGTTGGTATCACGGCCAAAAGGAATCCGAGCCCGTGAGAAATACAATGCATTATAGTCATTATCAAAGACCATTTTAACGTGCATTGGGTCATCTAGTTCTCTTTTATCGACAATTTCAAATCCTAACGTCGCCATTTCAAACTCACCAGGATGACGTTCAAATAGGCTAATGATTTGCTCAATTGAGATAGGATCAATCAGTGGCTGATCACCTTGTAAATTAATCACTAAATCGTCATCGCTAAGACCCAGTTGCTCAATAGCATCATTAATACGATCGGTCCCAGAAGCTGCTTCAGGGCTAGTCATAACAACTTTACCGCCAAAAGATTCTACCGCGTGTTTAATGCGGTCATCATCAGTGGCAACATAAATATTATCGACTCCTTTGGCTAAAGAAGCACGTTCGTAAACATGTTGGATCATGGGTTTACCATTAATCGGGGCCAGCGGCTTGCCCGGGAAACGGCTTGAACCATAACGTGCCGGGATTAATAGAGTAACGTTCATTAATATGACCTATTTGTGTAGTGATTATGGTGTAGACAATAAATAAAAGGGCTCATAAGAGCCCTTTATGATTGAATCTATCGTGTATTATATACGACGGAACAACTTAGTCAGCATTTCGTCGGTAACTTTTTCTTCCCAGCCTTTACCATACACGTTGTCCCAAAGTGGGCCCATGCTCTTGGTCACAGCAACCATCTTAGCGATAGTCTCATCCGGTAAGTCTTTACAGATGTTTTTAGGTAAAGTGATGTTATGAATTTTCATCATTTTACGGAATTCAGTTACGCCTTCTGGGTAGAATTCTTCTAACACATTAAAAGCTAAACAGTTACCAATGCCGTGATGATAGCCCAGCACATAACCTAAGCCGTAAGACACCGCATGACATGCCCCCACTTGACTATAAGCAATGCTCATACCGCCCATATAAGATGCCATCATTAGCTTGTCATCTTTTTCTGCGTGGTCGTCTAAGAACACCTGACGGCATAAATCCATCGATTTTTCAGCGAATGCTTTAGCGAACTCATTTAAATAAGTCCCCTGTAATGATTCAACACAATGGATAAAGCAATCCATACCAGTATAGAACCATTGATCAGTCGGCACTCCGACAATAAGTTCAGAGTCCATAATGATTTGATCAAATACAGTGTAGTCAGAGTTTAGTCCGAGTTTACGCACCGGACCGCACAATACTGCTGTACGAGATGCTTCAGCACCCGTACCAGAGACGGTTGGAATACCAATATGGTGTACAGCAGGATTTTTAATTAAATCCCAACCTTGGTATTCTGAAGAACTGCCTGGGTTAGTTAGCATTAACGATACCGCTTTAGCTAAATCCATGGTTGAACCGCCACCTAAACCGACTACGCTTACAGGCAATGTCGTGTTAAAGGCTTTAACTTGAGCCGTTAATCCATCAACTTGTTCGGTGGTGGGCTCATCATCTACGTTGACATAAATCAGTAAGTCGTGTGCTTTAGTTGGTACGCGGTCAGCCAGTGGCTTACCTTGGTGAACATCATCAACTAAAAAGACCACAAAATCGTTAGCTTCTTTGCGTTCTTGACCTAGTACAACATCAAGTTGCACGAATGAGCCACGGCCGAAAATCATTTTTGGTACGCATTTAAAATTTTTAAAACTCATTACAACAGTCTCCATTGAGATAAGTACTGTAAAAAGTGCTCTGAGCCATTACAGGCTCAGAGGTGTTTAGACTAGGCAAAAGCACGTTTGATGTTTTCAATACGCTCAGCAATTTGCTCATCTGTCCAAGATAACTTGATCAGCATAGAAATTGTGCGGCTCATGATAGCGTCAGACTTAGGTGTCAGCACCTTAGTATAATCTGGGCGATCAGCAATTAGCATGATCGGTAACGCCGCCGGTGCTTTGAGTTCTTGGATGTGCTTCCAGTTTTTAAGGTAATGCCAGTTGTTAACATACCAGTAAAAACAGCCATCAACTTTGTTGGCAGCCAGCTTTTGGTTAATTTCTTGGGTACGCGCTTCTGTTGGCATCATAAATGTTAAGAAGCCAGCAGAATCGCCTTCAGGATCAGGAATTTCACGGAAAGTGATTTCGGCAATAGAAGCCATAGCATCTTTGATGGTTTTTTTGTTTTTACGCTGAATGGCAATGATTTTATCAAGCTTACGTAATTGCGCTAAACCCATGGCTGCATTCATTTCAGAAATACGGAAATTCAACCCCATAATAGGATGTGATTCTGCACCACGATCACTGCCGACGTGGTCATGACCATGGTCAGAAAACATGTGCGAATGGTTATAAATATCGCTGTTGTTAGTGACAATTGCGCCACCTTCACCACAGGTGATGGTTTTGACTGAGTCAAAAGAGTAACAACCCACATCACCAATTGTACCTAATGCTTGACCTTTATAACTGCCGCCGATAGCTTGACATGCGTCTTCTAAAATCACTAAGTTGTGCTTCTTACACACGGCTTTGATTTCGTCCATTTTCGCCATAGAGCCGCACATATGAACAAGGTTTATTGCCTTGGTTCGTGGTGTGATAACGGCTTCAATGCCCTCTGGAGATAAACATAATGTTTCGTCAATTTCAGCAAAAATAGGCACAGCACCGGCCATAAACACGGCTTCAACAGAGGCGACAAAGGTAAATGGAGGCACAATAACTTCATCACCAGCACCAACGCCTGCTGCTGCCATTGCAGTTTGTAATGCAGCAGTACCACTTGATACTAAATGAGCGTGTTTTACGTTCATCTTTTCGCAAAGTAGTTGCTCCATGTCGCGGGTTTTCCAGCGATCATTGCGCATATGGTCGAAGTTATAACGGAAGGTAAAACCGTTCTCCATTACATCAGCAACTTCCTGCTTTTCCTCAGGACCAAATAATTCAAAACCAGGCATGGAAATCATCTCCTAAAAATTCTGCGCATAGTAGCGCTAAATAAACGGCTTGATTATAACGTTCTTCAGTAGTGGTTCGCGACTTTTATTGCATATTTTTAATAACAATAAACAAAGGCCTGCTAAATAACAGGCCAATTAAAACAGCAGATGAAGATAGATTAAACAGTTATGCTAGATTTTGCCCATTAACACGGCCATTTGTACGGTCAATGGTCACGTCTAAATCAGTAAGCAATCCGTTATCAATCCCATAAATCCAACCGTGTATTGCGACTTCTTGACCACGATCCCAGGCTTCTTGAACGATATTAGTCGATACCACATTTGACACTTGTTCGATGACATTAAGCTCACACAGACGATCAAAACGTTGTTGCTCAGTCATTGATTCAAGGTCGTCTTGATGAATACGGTATATGTCGCGTAAATGACCAAGCCAATTGTCAATTAAACCTAATCGTTCTTTATTCATTGCAGCCCTAACACCACCGCAGCCGTAATGACCAACAACCATTATGTGCTTTACTTTCAGCACATCAACAGCATATTGCAATACAGATAAGCAATTTAAATCAGTGTGAATAACCATGTTAGCAATGTTACGGTGAACAAATACTTCACCGGGCAGGAGGTCGATAATTTGGTTTGATGGCACACGGCTATCTGAGCATCCAATCCACAAGTACTCTGGGTTTTGCTGCTTTGCCAGTTGAGCAAAAAAGGTAGGATCTTCTCTACTGATCCGTTCTGCCCAACGGCGATTATTATCAAATAATGGTTTAAGAAGTTTCATTGATGCTCGAATTAGGTCGTTTTTAAACCTGTAAGTCATTACAGGCTATATGTCATTTTGTTACGAGTATATCAGCAATGCCTATCGATCTGGTCTATCCATTGATGTGATTAATTAAAATTAACTTTACTCAAAAAATCAATAAGATGCTGATTGAAAATGGCTGGCTTTTCGATGTTAGCAAAATGACCCGCTTGTTCAATGTGCAATAATTGACTGCCATCGATAGAATCATGCATTAAATAACTTTCCAATGCGGTACGCAAATAGCCACTTAAGCCAACTGCGATTAATGTGGGTAAAGTCAGTAACTCAACATATTCTAAGGTATCGCGTTTAAAGATAGCCATGTTGGCCATGTTAAGTAATACCGCAAGTTGTGCGCTTGAATAAGTGGTTAGTTGTGTATTGAATTGCGCCACTACAGTACTAAGGTTAGCATCTTGTTGACTCAATTGCTGGATCTCTTTACTGAAAAATAACCCGCTAATAGTTTGTGCAAGTTCAGCTGAGATCGTTTGTTCATTGGCAATTTTTGCCATGAGTCCTTGGTATTTGATGCAGTTAACTTGTGGCTCGAATCCGACAAAACTGTTCAACATCACTAACCCATGGATACGTGCAGGTGCTTGTAAAATAACTTCTGCAGCAATCGCGCCGCCACTACCATGACCTATGATAGCTGCCGATCCAATATCAAGCATATCCATTAAAGTTAATACCTGCTGGGCCACATCTTGTAGATTTTGGGTATTGTCAGGGACTGTGGTTGTTTGACCATGGCCCCAAAAGTCGATGGCGATACAACGATATTGTGACGATAATTTATCAATTTGTCCTTGCCACATGGCACTGGAGGCGAGTAAACCATGGCAAAAAATAACCACAGGCCCATGGCCTTGATCCACGTAATACAGAGGTTGATTATCAATCATTTTATGGGGCATTAAAGTGGACATAACAGACTCTTATAAAGGGCTGTGCGCGCAGACATTACGTCGGAGAAGGCGCAACAAAGAAAACATAATGATCAACTAACTCAGTTAGTCGTTCAAGTAGCGGTAATTTTAATGATATTTGTGCAGCAGACAATACTTTTGCTAATTCCAGCGCGCTAAATTCAACTAATAATTCATTTGCCACAGGATAATAACTCATGTGCCAAGGTTCAGGACTGACACCGCTTAAATTGGCTTGATATGGAAAGTAAAATCCAAATTCGGCTGCGTGTAACTTGAGCCAGCGATGTAGCGGGGCGCAAGGGCCGTCGTTTGTGTATTCTGCGGTGACTAATTGTAATGATTGTTGGCTAATACCATTGGCATCATATACATCGAGGTCTGTGCCCCAGTGGTGTCTTGACGCCCCTGGTAATGCAGACCATATCAAAATAGTATCAATCAGTTGTTGTGGTGAAAGACTATTGAATACCACAGGGGTTGAGGTGTTATCTAGCAACGGCCGTTGACCATTGGCTTTAGCATTCCAAATGTTCAATTGACGATCAAACGGCCGATATGCCGAGCATATCTGGACATCAAATCCAGCTATTGATGCCGCGACCTGCAGCTGTTTAAATGCAGTTGCAGTTCGCTGCTCTAGTAAATACTGCCCAATAGAGACCAAATGATGATCGCCTAAACCGTATAGCTTAGCGTGTTCGCTAGGGATATCGATTAAAGGCGATTGGGGCTTTATTTGCACAAGAGTTTTTCCAAAATACGCTCATAGCAATTGGCTAATATCTCTAAGTCAGCCACGTTGACACACTCGTTAACTTTATGAATAGTGGCGTTTACTGGGCCTAGCTCCAGCACTTGGGCGCCAGTTGGTGCAATAAAGCGTCCATCTGAAGTACCACCAGAGGTTTGTGGATCGGTTTCATAACCAGTCACTTCTCGAATGGCTTCGCGTGTGGCGTCAAGCAGTGGGCCATCTCCGGTTAGAAACGGTAGTCCATTAAAAATCCAATTGATATCATAATCTAAGCCATGGGCATCAAGAATACTCACCACTCGTTGGATCAGCTCTTCTGCTGTGACTTCTGTGGAGTAACGGAAGTTAAACATGACTTGTAAATCGCCTGGGATCACATTTGACGCACCCGTACCCCCATTAATGTTAGCAATCTGAAAACTGGTTGGGGGGAAAAATTCATTACCACTGTCCCAATGCATTTGCGCCAGTTCTGTTAGTGCAGGAACCGCCTTATGAATTGGGTTGTCTGCAAGGTGAGGGTAAGCGACATGACCTTGAATACCATTAACGGTCAAATTACCGGTTAAGCTTCCACGGCGGCCATTTTTAACCACATCACCTAACTTATGGGTAGAAGAGGGTTCGCCAACTAACGCCCAAGTCATTTTTTCATTACGAGCTTCAAGGGTATCAATCACGCGGGTGGTACCATTGATAAACGGACCTTCTTCGTCACTGGTAATTAAATACGCGATAGAACCATGATGGTCGGGATGCTTAGCAATAAAGCGTTCAGTTGCGACAATCATTGCCGCTAACGAGCCTTTCATGTCTGCCGCGCCGCGACCATGTAAATAGTTATCTATGATGGTCGGCTCAAACGGAGGAGTATGCCAGCGGTTCAGGTCGCCAGTGGGGACGACATCGGTATGGCCGGCAAAGCAAAATACAGGATCGCTGTTTCCTCGTCTTGCCCACATGTTAGTGGTGTCTTCAAAGACCATAGGTTCAATATTAAAACCAATGGCAGCAAGACGCTTGGCCATCAGGGTTTGGCAACCTTCATCCAGTGGTGTTACCGAGGGACGTGAAATCAGATCTTTTGCTAATTCAACTACATCGTTATTCATTATGCAAACCACGCTTGGTATTCTGCGACGTTAAAGCCAATCAGTATTTTATCATCATTAACTAACACAGGGCGCTTTACCAACGTTGGATATTGCACCATTAAGGCGATGGCTTTGTCTTGGCAAATATCCGTTTTTTCAGCGTCAGTTAACCCACGAAAACTGGTGCTGCGCTTATTAAATAGCGTTTCCCAACCGGCAATATTAGCCCACTGTGCAACGGTTGTTTCACTCAGGCCATCTTCACGAAAATCGTGAAACGTGTAATCAATCTTTTCGGCTTCAAGCCATTTGCGCGCCTTACGAACTGTATCGCAATTTTTTATGCCATATAAAGTCAAAAGAATACTCCATTAATGTCTATTGGGTTGTGACGTTAAGCTTTAGCTCTCAAAATGAGCTTTGAAGACAGCCTAGTGCAAACTGGATATTAGCAACATTGTGGCATTGTGGGGCGGCTTGAACAAGCCGAAGAAGCTGTTTTGAAAAGATTTCATAATATGCAACCTACGATCGCTTAAGGTGAAGGTTGCATATTATTGTGGCGCGATAATTTACGGCAACTATTGAACAGGTTGTTAAATAAAACGAGCCAATTTGATGTTACATTTGTACGGTAAAAATAATATCTTTACCAGCAACTACACTACCTTGGGCTTTATCGAGTTGTTTAACATCTTCCATATTAGCCAGTACCACTGGGGTCAGCAGGCTGTCGACCTTGCCACGTAAATAGGCTAAATCAAAAGATAAGATTGCTTCACCGGCTTTAACTTGCTGGCCTTCTTCGGCTAAACGCTTAAAACCATTGCCCCTGAGCTCAACGGTGCCAACACCAAAATGGACAAACAATTCAAGCCCTTGTGGTGATTCAATACTAAACGCATGATTAGTCTCAAAAATTTTCCCAATAGTGCCATCAATTGGGGCAACAATAAATTCGCCCTTAGGGTCGATAGCAATACCATCGCCGACAATTTTTTCAGCAAATACCACGTCAGGTACTTTTTCGATTGCGACAATATCACCCGATACAGGTGCATAAATGGCAATACCACCGGTTAGCGGTGGTTGGCCTGAAATAAGTCGTCGAATGCGGCTTAAAAATCCCATAAGAACTAGCCCCTTTTATTAATATTTTTATGCGGTTAATTGTAAACGGCTATACTCACTTTACCAACATTATTTGTGTGATTAAACGCAATCTTGTGCAAAAGCGTTAATGGCTTTACGAATATCAGTAATGCGAGTTAACTGTGTGATGTGTTGTGCATGGTGAACAAAATGACTGTAATTACCCTCGATTAATGCCACTTTCACGTCTAATAAATTGGCCGGATTGATACTCAATTCATCAAGACCGAGTCCGACTAATAAAGGTAAGACTTGTGGGTCGCTGCCAAGTTCACCACATAAAGATACCTTAACCTGAGCCTGTTTACAGTGACTTACTGTCATAGAAATCAGCTGGATCACAGCTGGCGATAATGGAGGGTATTGTTTGGCTAAATTCGGATTGGTGCGATCGGCCGCTAAGGTATATTGAGTTAAATCATTTGTACCAATACTGACAAAATCAAGCATTGGCAACATGCTGGGTAAATTAAATACAGCAGCAGGAGTTTCAACCACAATACCATAGCTCAGTGTTCCGAAGCCTTTTTCTTGCTGATTTAATTCTTGTTTAGCACGTTCAATTAATAAGAACGCGGCGTCAAGTTCTTCTACTTGACTGACCATGGGGAACATTAATCGAACTTGGCCATGATTTGCAGCCCTCAGTATCGCTTTTATTTGAGTTATGAAGGTTGCTGGGTGCGCCAAACTATAGCGAATACCCCGAATGCCAAGGGCAGGGTTATCTTCATTGGTTTGCGGCAAGCAAGGAATTTCTTTATCGGCGCCAATATCAAAGGTTCGAATAGTCAGTACTTCACCTTGTAAGCTGTGAAGGGCATCACTATAAAGCTTATATTGTTGTTGCTCATCTGGCAGTGCTTTGGCATTCATTAATAAAAATTCGGTGCGAAACAAACCAATACCTTGAGCCCCTACATCGGTGATGTGAGATATTTCGCTTAAGTTACCCACATTTGCGAGTAAAGTGACTTGATGGCCATCACGAGTTTGACTGGGTCTATCTTTGTAAATCATCAAGGCTTGGCGACGGACTACTTCTTGTTGTTGTTTTTGTTTTAATTGCTCAAAAACTTCCGTTGAAGGTGCAATATGTAACTCGCCTGACATACCATCTAAAACCAGTTGTGCTCCATCTTCAATGACATCTTTGGTTTGCGAAAATTGGTAATTAAGCAATGCAGGAATACCTGCTGCACGCGCTAAAATTGCGGTATGGCTGGTTAGCCCGCCTGATTCGAGGATCAGTCCGGTAATGTGGGTTAATGGTAATATCGCAAATTCAGCAGGGGTTAAATCATCAGCCAGTAATATGGTGTCTTCGGTGAGAGCGGATAAGTCCCACTGTAAATGTCCATGTAACGCACTGGTGAGGCGTTTGGCTAAACAAATAATATCAATGCTACGATTTGCTAAATATGGGTCGTCTAATGCTGACATTTCTGCAGCATGTTGATTAAATATACGATCAACCGCCACCGCAGCACATACTCTAAATTGGTGAATATGTTGATGCAGTTGTTGCTGCAGCTCCTCGTCTTCAAGCAGGATAATATCACTATCAATCAGTTGAAAATGATCACACTCAGGACAAAGATGATGTTGGCAGTGTTGTAAATGAGCAATAAGCTGATGAATAGCTTGCGTTAATTTTTGCTGCTGATCGTCAATTTGTTCAATAGAAAGCAGTTTAAAATCAAGTGGCGGCAGTTGATTGGTGATAGTCAGTGCTTTACCAAAAGCGATACCAGCAGAAACAACGATTCCATTGATTGACATTAAGTTGTCCTAATTAGCTAAGCGTAACGAGCAGTGAGGCAATTTTATCAACCGCAGCTTGTTCATGCTCACCAGAAGCAAATACCGTGACAGACACACCTTGGTATAGGCCTAATGTTTGTAACTTAAACAAACTTTTGGCACTGGCTTGTTTGCCATTGCACTCTACCATAACGTCACAAGCAAATGCTTTAGCTTCTTTGACTAACAAAGCCGCTGGACGTGTATGAATACCATGAGGAGCAACAATGGTGACCGTTTTTTGATACATAGATAAAATACTCAGTAACGAATGACAACTAAATACTCATTTAACTAAACCATTCAAATTGACTGACTAAAAATACGATTTAGTTTAGGTCATATTTGAGTTGAAGTGTTTAGGCATTTAATCTGATGGCCATAATATACCCTAAAGTGATCAGCGCTAAAAGTGATGCTCGGCGCAAAGTCTTTAGCTGTTTCGATATTACACCATTAAGCTGGACAATTAGATGTGCTCTGAGGCTGCCAGTGATTTACTCGACTGGCAGCAAGAGTGAAGGGGACTAGATTTTGAACTGACCTAAGGTTTGGCTCATGTCGACACTAATAGTCTGTAATGATTGGGCTGCCTGGCTGTGGGTTTCATTTGCCATTAATGACTGTTCGGTGAGTTCTGAGATAGTACTGACGTTGACATTAATGTCTTCGGTGACTAATGCTTGCTCTTCTGTAGCACTGGCCAGTTGTGCTGTCATGCTGCTGATATTATCAATTAACGCTAAAATTTCGCTAATGGCATCACTAGACTGCATCGCTTTTGATTGTAACTGGGCAGACTGCTGTTGTGTGCTGGTAATACTCTGAATAACCGATTGAATACCAGTCTGAATTTCACTAATAATGTGATTAATTTCATTTGTTGATGATTGCGTTCTATTTGCGAGCGCTCGCACTTCGTCTGCTACTACAGCAAAACCTCGACCATGTTCACCTGCTCGTGCCGCTTCAATGGCAGCATTAAGTGCCAGCAGATTAGTTTGATCAGCAATACTGCCAATCACATCTAGAATACTGCCAATTTCAGCAGATGATTGGCTCAAGGTTAACGATACCGTTTCTGCTTGGTGTAATTCATTAACCAAACTTTCTGTTTGTGCAACGGTTTGCTGCATTAATTGTTGGTTTTGTTTGGCTTGATGCTTCACATTTGTTGCACCGTCAGCCGCATCTTGAGTGTTACGAGCCATTTCTTGGCTAGTGGATAACATCTGGTTAATTGCTGCAGCAACACTTTGGGTTTCACTGTGAACTTGGTTAGCACTTTGATTGGACATGTTAACCGTGTCTAACAAATGCACCGCTTCATTATTTAAGGTATTCCCAAGCGGTTGTAACGTTGCAACCATATTGGCAATTTTAATCACAAATTGATTAAACCCATGTGCTAATTTGGCCACTTCATCATTACCTTCAGTTGACAAGCGCTGTGTCAAGTCACCTTCACCTTTAGCAATTTGCTCCATGGCATCAATTGTCACGTTCAGTGGCTGGGTAATAGAGTGATTAAGTAATAAAAAGAACCCAAAAATAGGCACCGAAATAATCATCATAATAATGAAATAATCAATGATAATTCCCGTCATGCTGTTATTAACACTGTTGACGTTAACTTGAGTGATAATGATCCAATTCATTGCCGGATAATACTTTGCTGCGGCTAATACGGTTTGAGATTGATTTTGTTGGTTAATTATCTCAAATTGTGCCTGAGCAGTTTGCTGTTGTTTAGCTGTGCTAATAAGTTGCTGGTAAGATCTTGCACCGTCAATGGCCCCTAAGTTACTGATTGGCTTATTGATTGAGTCAGGGTTTAGTGGGTTAACAATAATATTATTTTGATTATCGATAATGATAAAAGCTTGATCTTCAGATACCTTAATGTCGCTGGCAAACTGAGTGATTGCTTGGACACTGGTATTAGGATCTGCGAGCTTGAATGCATCAAGTGTGCTATTTAACAAGGTCACTTGGCCAGTAACCTGCTTAAATTGCTCCTCGATTAAATGATTGTATTGTTCCTTTATTGAAAAAGAGCCAAAAACGACTGTGCCGACAGCGGCCAAAGCTAGCATTATAAATAAGCGCTTTAAAATGGTTAAGCGTCGCAATAATCCAATCATTGTCTATCCTAGTATCATATATCCATTTAATGTGGCGAAATTATAGTGATTTTATCAAAAAACTTAAGCCTAAATTATTATTTTTGTGAGCAAACAGTGGAATTTAGTTATTGATAAAAATAATGTTTGTTTTTATAAAAATGTATTGATTATCAATTAATTAGTTGGCTTATAAGTTTGATCGATTAATTAACATGCTAATTGATTGTTTTAATTTTGATTTTTTTTCTATTTACCCGCAAGATTAGGGTAATTAACGAAAAGGTATTAATACGATGAATTTATCTTCTACAGTAAAGAATGACGATATTTTACTAAAGCTTTGTCATTCTGTTTCTCATGTTCTTTCTAGTACAAGTGCTAGCCATATTAGCCATGCTGGGATGGTTCAAAGTATTTCTCGTACTCGCTTGAAACCTGATTTGGCGTGTTTTTCTATTTTCGATGGCGGCTTTTCAGGTTTAGTTGTGATCAACTTTTCTGCCACCGCAGCAATTGAAATTTATCGTCGTTATATGCTCAACATGGGCATGCCAGAAACTGAATTAGCTTTTTCACATACTTCTGATGATGTCAGTAATGTGATGGGCGAATTAATGAACCAAATTTTGGGCGACTTTATTGGCAAAATTTCAAAAGAATTACAAACGTCAATTAGCCAGAGCCAGCCAAAAATGTTGGTTATTAATAAAGAGTTGACGATTTCAATTGATACTAACCTTGATAACGCTGTCGCAAGACGAGTGACTTTTAAAACCGAAAATAATCATATTTTTTATCTTGAATTTGCTATGGATAAAACAGAATTCATTCGTTCTGCCGATTTTGAAATGGACGAAGAGTTTGATCTTGATTCATTAATTGAAACTCACGGACAAAAACAGCAAGCTCAATCAGAAGCCTCAAAATATGTACTTGATCCTAATGTAAAAGGCATTGTTGTTGATGACGCAGATGACTTGCTAAGTGAACTTGGCCTATAAGTAATGCTTATTATAAAAATAACCAAAGAAGTAATTCATCTTGGTTATTTTTATCAATCTAGGCCATTTTTGTTGTTAATTTCTTTGTTGAATATATTTATAAAAATTCAACTTATAGCGTTTGAATCTGATCATTAAAACAAAATTATTGTTTGTTATTAAGGAAATGGCGGTAGACCTTTTCATCTAGGCCAATTGTTGGACACGTTAATCCTTTATCTCTTATAGTTGAAATTGTCATTTTCCCATCAGTGATAAACACTGCTTGTGATTGTAATGAGCACTTATCAGTAGCTTTTACTTGCCATCTTTTGAGTTCATCTAAAGCTGCAGGCGCTCCAGCAACAATATAAACTTTCACATTATTGTATTGATAAAAATAACGCCCATCGTCATTAATTTTTACGAGAGAACATGGTGTTTTTAGTTGTAACGCAATATGTTGAGTATCTTTATCGAAAACGCATTGCCCTGAATCATCGTTCAAACTGACATGAGCGTTAGCACATGACATTAACAATAGTGATCCGAGTAAACTAAACGATCGAATCATGCTGACATTTCCCAAAACCATATTTGCTCTCCTAAATTAAGCCAGTCAGGATCTCCAGCCTTCAAATATTCACCATCCCATAAATCAATATGATCAGTACTTCCCCAACCATTCATTATAAAAATAATGCCTTTTTTATCTTTTAAAACAGATAGAGCATCATTTTTAAGGACTTGTTTGTTACCAACAAATGTACAGTTTGCAGAGTCAATCCAATTTGCAAGTTCTTGTGCTGCAAGGATATGCCTTGGTGTATGTTTTAAACCAGGATAACAGCGTCGTTGAGGGTACATTTTATCAAAAGATGAAATGTCGATTCCAGACGCCTCTAATGACACACCCATTCGGATAGCACATTGATTAGCAAATAACGTTTTGTCACAAGGGTTGCTTGGATAAGGATGGTTAACCCATAATTTATTAAATTGAATAAGCATGTTATTAAGTCCATTTAAATGAATAATTAACAATACCATCTTCTCAAAGTTAAAAAAATTACCCATAGTAATTACTGATAACATAACTTACCATATGATAATAGATGCCTAAAACTAAAGTAAATGATGTAGTTAACTACCCCCACTTACGTATTCAGCTAGCTTAAGTAGGCTCTTTACTATGAAATGATAGAGTTATGAATAAATATTTTAAGCGAATAAACTACAATATTTATAAATTTCATAATAGTGGATGCTAACTATTTTTTTATCATTATTAAAGGTATATGCGGGTACTTTCAGTTTCAAACCTTCACCCATTAACTAAAGGCGATGCAGAGAAATGACATCTAAAGCGACTTCTATTGATATAGCTTACCGCGCAGGCGTGTCGCAATCGACCGTATCACGTGCGTTGAGAAACAGTCCATTGGTTAATCTAGAAACGCGTCAGCGTATTCAAGCTATTGCCAAAGAGCTTAATTATAAAGTTGATAAAAATGCCAGCAATTTACGGACACAAAACAGTCATACATTAGCTTTACTGATCTGTGAAGATCCTACCAATGACGACTCAATGATTAACCCTTTTTTTCTATCGATGCTAGGCTCCATTACGCGTGCTACTGCACGACAAGGCTATGATTTACTGGTCTCATTTCAGCAGCTTTCAAGTGATTGGCATGCAGATTACGAGGATAGTAACAAAGCCGATGGCATCATTTTATTAGGCTATGGCGATTATATGGACTACGCACACAAGCTGGATAAATTGATAGAGAAAGAAACCCATTTCGTTATTTGGGGGGCAGAGCATAACAACAAATCTGTGTTGTCGATTGGCTGTGATAACCATCAGGGTGGAGTCATTGCCACTGAGCACTTACTCGGATTAGGCCGTAAACACATCGCATTTTTAGGTGATTCGTCCAGTCGCAGCCCTGAGTTTCGCGATCGATATTTAGGTCACGTTGATGCCTTAAAAGCAGCTGGAATTTCAATTGATAAACAGCTCCAGCATGATGCGATTAATACTGAAGGTTCTGGTTATGATGCCACCAACCAGTTATTAGACAGCGGTATAGTATTTGATGCCATTTTTACTGCCAGCGATCTTATTGCTATAGGTGCCATTCGGGCGCTGAAAAAGCGCGGAGTTTCTGTTCCTGAGCAAGTTGCTGTAGTCGGATATGACGATATCCCAGTGGCGAGCTTTGCTAATCCGGCGTTGACCACGATTAAGCAAGATACTCAGTTTGCGGGTGAAATTCTTGTTGAAAGTGTATTGAAATTAATCCGGGGTCAAGAGGTCAGTCAGCGGTTAATCAAAACAAATTTAGTGGTGCGTAGTTCTTGCGGTGCCAATGTAGAAGACAACTAGTTTACCTATTACCCAGTAGTTATAAATGTAATCGAATGGGGTTTTAGATGATTGCTATTGATATTAATTTTTTGCTGTTAAAAGGATAAGTCGATTTATGGCAGGAGCCAGTCTATTAACCCTATTAGATGATATTGCCACCATTTTGGATGATGTGGCGGCAATGAGTAAAGTTGCTGCACGTAAAACCGCGGGGGTTCTAGGGGATGATTTAGCGTTAAATGCGCAGCAAGTATCAGGTGTTGCCTCTGAGCGAGAACTGCCGGTGGTGTTCGCTGTGGCTATGGGCTCTTTGCGTAACAAAGTCATTTTAGTGCCTTTAGCAATGCTGATCAGTGCCTTTATTCCTTGGGCTATTACGCCGTTATTGATGTGTGGCGGTTTATTTTTATGCTACGAAGGCTTTGAAAAGGTTTACCATTCAATGACCCATAAGCAGACTCATTTGGTCGATGACGATACTGTCGTCGCGAAAGCACAAGCAGACATCGATGATTTAGGCGCCTATGAAAAACAAAAAATTAAAGGTGCCATTCGTACCGATTTTGTTTTATCTGCTGAAATTATCGCCATTAGCTTAGGCGTCGCAGCTCATATGGACTTAATGGCGCAATTTTTAACCTTATCGGTTATTGCTATTGTGATGACATTTGGGGTGTACGGCTTAGTGGCTGGTATTGTCAAAATAGACGATCTCGGTTTATATCTTGCTAGGCGTAAGCCAAGTGGAGTGGGGCATAAATTGGGATTAACTCTCGTGTCTGCCGCCCCTTATTTAATGAAAACTCTCACTTTTGTCGGCACTATTGCCATGTTTATGGTCGGTGGCGGTATCTTAACCCATGGTATTCATTTGGTATTTGAATGGATTGAGCATGCACAAGCCGTGGTGACTCAAATCAATGTTGTGGGTGGCTTTCTAGGATTGCTTACACCCAGTATACTCAATGCATTATTTGGCGTGGTTGCTGGTGGCGTTGTACTATTAGCCATCAAAGGTGTGAGTAAGTTAATGCCCGCTAAAAGCTAGTTTAATAGTGATAAAGCCGGCTGCAAATACTAAAAGAGCATAGTCAATGACTATGCTCTTTTTTGATCAGTGATACTAACCTCTGTTAGTGAATCACTTGAGATTACACGGCTAAGTTGTCACTCTCACCAAGGTTTGGTTCCGCTTTTGGATTCGGGCCATATTCGTTGTCATCTTTACTGTTAAAGCACATCACGACGAGGAGAATTAATGCACCTAACAGCGGGATAAACATTAATAGTAACCACCAACCAGAATGGTCAGTATCGTGAAGACGACGGACACTCACTGCGATGCTTGGAATGACTATGGCGAGTGAATAAATAGAACTCAATAATCCAGCACCATAAAGTTCACTGTATAAGCCTACACCCATATCCAATAAGGTCAGTACAATACTAATGATCATGCTGATCAGTGCAAACATCCAGTATTCTTTACGACGTGCTCGGCCGCTAAAATCGAAATACTGTTTTAAAACCTTTAAATACCAATCCATTCGTTATTCCTTAACGTTAATGTTTTTTAATCTAGTGCATTTGTAACAAGATAGCCTTGAATTAACAAGATTTTATTTCAAAATCTATACAAAAAATAAAGCCGTTGTAAACGACAACGGCTTTATTAATTGTAAAATGGCAATTGTGTTTATCGAGCTAATTGCTGCTTAACTACTGGGTAAAAGTCCCATACTTGTTCGTCGGTCATTGAGCGAACCAGTTTAATGTACTCAGCATGAGTCCATGCCAGTGGTGTTGCAGAGTTAGTACCTTGACCCATTTTGTAGTCATAACGAGTAGCATTACCAACACCATCCCAAGCTTGTTCTGGCAACATAAGCCCTTGGTTGGCAAAAGTTTCCATGCCTTGAACATACGTATTAATTAGTGCTTGCTTGGTGTCAGCCGATAATGTGCCATTTGCCTTGGCTAGCGCTAATTCATAATGGCCACGCTCGCCAGTAAAGAATGGCCAAACTCGGCCACGTTGATCTTCGGTATTGCCTTTTTCGGCATAACTAAGGCCCGTGACAGTATCTTCACCATAACCATCGTTACCATAACGACGATAGCCAGGGATTGTACTGCCATCTTTAGCACTAAATTCATACTTAACTCGCAGATTGTCTGCAAGACTTTGATCATCAATCAGCATCACGCTGTTTTTAATTACTGGATCTTGTGCATCGACTACGCCATAGCGAACTAATTCTAAAAAACCACCGTCTAAAATCATCCGCTGATCTAGCCCTGGTTTTCCATTGTTATCCAGTAGTTTATCTGTAGTGTTCGGATCACCATTTGGGCTAATACGCACATAGTAAGGGGCAGATGAAGTATCGTTTGTTTGTTTACCAAGCGAGCCTGTTGTCGTCACCATAGTGCTTTCCAGCTGACGTTGTAATTTACGTGCTAAATCGGTATACACAGATGCTTGTTCATCTTTTACCAGCATAGCGATGTCACTGGCGGCAACTAAACCGGCAATGATAGCCGCAGTTGTTGATGGTGAAAATCCTGTTTGTTCTTCCCAACGTTCTTGTTGAGTGCTTGGCGGGTTGATTGCAGTGTCATTCCAGCCCAGTCTTACCTTGCCACCGTTTACTAAAAAATCCGCCGCAGGTTTGAGCATGTCTTGATACCACTGGCTGATCTCAGCATCGTTTAGTATGCCAGCTTGCCATAATTTCCAACCAAGCATGATAGGCATGGCGGTTTGATCCAGTTGTACGCCAACCCACTCAATTTCACCA
This sequence comes from Shewanella sp. 5S214, assembly GCF_041439795.1. Lineage (NCBI taxonomy): Bacteria > Pseudomonadati > Pseudomonadota > Gammaproteobacteria > Alteromonadales > Shewanellaceae > Shewanella > Shewanella sp. 5S214. The sequence goes on along the minus strand of NZ_JBGOOV010000028.1, from coordinate 10,842 downwards.
TCAACATGGGTTTTTTGTAAAAACCACCCAGGGGTACCAATAAAGCCAGGTGTTTGTTGCTGAACCTGTACCTGTTTTAAATATTCAAATGCCACTTTTGGGGTTTGGGTATCGCCCATGGCTAAAAACGCCATCGCACATTGGTAAAAATCACGTGGCCATACGGCTTTATAACCTGTACTGCCAATCGTTGCTGAAACCGTATCGCCCCAAGGGTTAGACAGCGAGGCAATCAGGGCACCCGCATGGGTTTTATCTTCTTGTGCTTTTAACACTAATGCACTGGCATAAAGAAGTTTGCCGTTATCTGTAGTGTTTGCGCTCATATTATTTAATGGCGCAAGTGACGCTAAATAGTCTTTCCAACCAAGATGGGTTTCGTCACCTAAATAAGCTTGTTTAACTGCATCGTAACCTGAATTTAATGTTGCTTGAGCTGTGGCTAAGCTGCTGGCTTTGTCTTGTCCAAAACCGATGACCAAATTAAAGCTTAGGCTGTCGTTTGCTTTCGTCAGGGTAGGGTATTGCGCAGTTAGTGCGACGTTACCGCCTTGATTAGTATCACTGGTTGTGCGGTAGTGCCAATCCAATGTTCCATTATCTTGCAAATCAACTAGGCCATCAGATGTGCCGACAAAGCCAGCACTGGCAGCAACAAAGTCAACATCGGTTTTAATTGTCATTACGGTTGAATTAGCATCGCTGGTGTGGGCAACGAGTGTTTGCCCTTCAACGCTGGCAATGTCATTCGCGCCGCTGTTATCGATATGTGGATTAACATAAAGATGTGGGGTTATGCCTGCTTCAAATGCGGTAAAAGTGACTTTCATCATTAAGCTATTTCTATCGGGATCGGTAAAAATATGCTTTTCGATTTGGTATTTACCTTGAATATCTTTATTGATAATTTTATAAGCCAAAGATAAAGGGCGGCCCGTTTCATCTGTGTCTAAATATTCAATAGTGCTAATGGTGTGGTCTTTTTCAGTATCAACAAAGCCATTACCGGTAATAATAAATTGCAGTTCTTTAAGTTGAGCGTTATGAATAAGGCCAAACATGGTTTCGGTTAACACACCTTGTGCAATCGAAAACCACACCTTACTGACAGGATTTGTCGCTTGGTCCTGGTATTGACCATTTACATAGGGCTCATAGGAGGTACCTATACCGGTTTTACCTGAAAAAGCCCAAGTGGGTTCGACACCTGGTGCACCAGGAGCAAGCTTAACGACTTCAGTGGTTGTTTCGGTTGATGCATCACTTTGATCCTCAGCAGGAGAGCATGCGCTTAACGATAAACCGAGAAAGCTAGCAGTTATCGCAGCCGCTATGGTGCTGCGATGGGTGAGAAAAGGCTTTATCATGGAATTCCCCAAAATAGTCTTAAGCAAAATTAACGTGAGTCGCTACCTGTGACAAAGACAGATAATCGTAAGAGAGTTATTTTTCTTGTTTAACGAATAACACTGCAATACCCGAAATCATCATAGATACGCCGCCTAAAATCAGTGCATAAATTGGTTCGCCATCAAAAAACGTCTTGAGTAGTAAACCTAAAATACTGGCTGCAAGTAGCTGTGGGATAACAATGAAAAAGTTAAATATGCCTAAATACACTCCCATTTTTTGAGGAGGAAGTGCGGCTGATAACATGGCGTAAGGAACTGATAGGATAGATGCCCAAGCAAAACCAACACCAATCATGGGGATCCATAATTGAGTGGGATCTTGAATAAACATAAAGCTAATTAGCCCAAGTCCACCTAAAAACATATTGATGGTGTGGGTTAATCTAATGCCAACCGCTTTGGCTAAAAATGGAATAATAATCGCGGCAATGGCGGCAAAGCCATTATAAGAAGCAAACAACATACCGACCCAATCCGCACCGTCGTTATAAGCTTGGCTGAGCACATCTGAGGTATGGTAATGATGTGACGTTACGGCAGCAGTGGTATAAATCCACATGGCAAATAAGGCGAACCAGGCGAAAAACTGCACCACAGCAAGCTGTCGCATGGCTTTGGGCATATGAAATAAGTCATCGACCACATTAAATAACATGCCAAAACTTTCACGTTGTTGGGTTGACACGGGAGCGTTTGTTGTCGTTTTCGCTAATTTACGCGCACAAAATAGTTGTAATGGGCCAAAGACAAATATACCTAAACTTAATATGTACAATTGTTTATCAAGGTCTTGGAGCATAATGGCAGCAGTAAACAATGCGCCAATGACTATCCAAATAATAGCGCCAGTTTGATATTGACCGCTGGTGCGAGTATTCGCGCGGGTTGCCTCATTGTCTGTGGTGTCATGTTGGTGAAACGCTGCCAGTTGTTCCGGCGAATATTCCTTGGTCGAAATAATGGTCCAGCCAACCGCGATAAATAAAATGGCCCCACCAAAATAAAATGAATAACGCACCGAGTCGGCAATTTCACCAGCAGGGGCAGTATTAGCCACATCAAACACATTGGTTAACATGTATGGCATGGCTGAAGCGACCACAGCGCCAATGCCGATAAAGAAACTTTGCATGGCGTACCCTTGGGTACGTTGGCTTTTAGGCAAATTATCACCAACAAAAGCGCGAAAGGGCTCCATGGCGATATTGATTGAGGCGTCCATGACCCACAGCATGCCCGCAGCAATCCATAATGTCGGCGAGTGCGGCATTATAAACAGTGACAAGGTAGTAAGAACGGCACCAATTAAAAAATACGGGCGACGACGACCAAGGCTATTCCAAGTGTTGTCGCTTAAGTAGCCAATGATGGGCTGGACAATTAGGCCTGTAAGTGGGGCGGCAATCCATAGAATGGGAATGTCGTCGATAGACGCGCCTAAGGTTTGAAAAATACGACTGACATTGGCATTTTGTAGGGCAAAACCAAATTGGATCCCCAAAAAGCCAAAACACATGTTGAAAATTTGCCAAAAATTTAGCTGCGGTTGTTGGGTGACGTTTTTATGATTATGGCCAGACATGTGACATCCTTTTTGGTAAGTCGTTGTGCTTACTTCTTTTAATTCTAATCTTAATCTTATTTGTTGTTAGTCTTACTGGTTTTTGGCTACCTTTTTAGCCCAAGGGGGTCCCGTTGGTTTGTTGCTAATCGGGATGAAGATCCCGTTATTAATAGCTAAAAAAATAGCGAATACGCATCTCCCTAAGACGGGTATTCGCCAAGACCTACGCTTTATTCTCTGTCGACTTCTATTAAATCAGCAATTAATAAAGATAATGAAGGTACTTTAAAGCTGATGCTCTCTATGGACCAAGATACATCAGAAACGACCTAACCCATTTCATCCTGCAATCACAGACGAAATAGCTTGGTTTATAGTATCCCTGAGCGAGAGAATGGTACAACTGAATACATACGTATTCATGTCATTCAAGTAACCTGATACAAACACAGATGCAACATTCGTTTTAACACATCACAGTGCCTTAAAACGAATGGCAGTACCGCCGCTGGCTGCTAATGATAAATCGAGAGTATCTTTTGCAGTGACGGTTTTAGTTTCAATCACATAATCATAAGGGTTGGTTAACCAATCAGCTTTGCTACCGTCACGATATATTTGCGCTTCATAACGTTTACCTGTAGTTAAAAAGTCCAGCTTTAAGCTTAATTTACGGGGTTGTTCATCAGTTAACGCGCCTAAATACCAATCTTCAGCGCCGCGTTGTTTGCGTGCAAAAGCTACGTAATCGCCAACGTCTCCGGCAAGGGCGATACTGTTACTCCAGTCAGTCGGCACATCTTGAATAAATTGAAATGCATCCAAGCGTTGTACATAGTTACGGGGTAAATCTGCCGCCATTTGGATCGGGCTATACAGCACAACGTACAAAGCCAATTGCTTTGTTAATGTGGTTTTAACTCGATTGACTACATCTAAACCCTCAGGGGCTAAATTAAAAATCCCCGGGGTGAAGTCCATCGGACCGGCTAGCATACGAGTATAAGGTAATATTGCCGTATGCTCAGGCGTATTGGGTGGATTACCCCATGCATTAAACTCTTGCCCACGAGCACCTTCGCGGGCAATCCAGTTTGGATAAGTACGGCGCAGGCCAGTATCTTTAATGGGTTCATGGGTGTTGATGCTAATACCACGCTTAGCGGCTTCGGTCACACTGTGCAAATATTCATTAACCATAAATTGGCCGTCGTGCCATTCGTGTCGCACAATGCCGTTTTCGTCAACCCGCTTAATATCGCCACCATCGGCCACATAACCAGTTTTTACTTGTGTCACGCCATGCTTTTGATACAAATCATAAGCATCACTCATTTGCTTACGGTAATTGGTTACCGAGCCAGAAGTTTCATGATGACCAATTAAGCGAACATGTTTACTTTGACCGTATTCAGTAATCGCATCCATATCAAAATCTGGGTAGGCTTTAGTAAAGCTAAACACGTCGCCATTATCGAACCAACTGCCATCCCAGCCTTCATTCCAACCTTCAACCAATACCCCATCAAAACCATATTGGGCGGCAAAGTCCATATAACGTTTGGTTTCGCTGGTGGTGGCGCCATGCTTAGGGCCGCTTCCCCAGGTGTTTTCATTTAAATGCATTCCCCACCAAATTCCGACGTATTTACCCGGTTGCACCCAAGACACATCGCCAAGCTTGTTAGGCTCGTTAAGGTTTAGAATTAAATCAGAATTTAATAAACCAGGGGCATCTTTAGCAATTTGAATGGTTCGCCAAGGTGTAGAAAATCCCGGTTGGGTTTTAACTCGTATTCCGTCTGACCACGGGGTTAAATCGGCACGTAAAATACCATCTCTACCTTGGTTTAACACCATGGCAGCATAGTCGGTTAGGGCTGCTTCATGAATACTTAAATGCACGCCATCTGCCGTTCGAAACGTCATGGGCGTATGAGCTCTATCGATTTTATCAAGCGAGGTAGTACGATATAAATATTCGTATCGGTTCCAACCACGTCCAGGGATCCACCATGCGGTTGTGTGCTGCGGGTCAGGTATCGCAAACTCGGTTAATTCGTCAGTAATATCCAGCTTTGGCGTGTTAGCAAGCCCTGCTTGTTTTGGTACTAAGTAGCGAAAACCAATCCCGTCATTAAAGGCTTTAAATTCAATATCGAAATCTACCTGGCCATTACTGAGGGTCGCTACGATGCGATTGTAATGATCACGCACGTTTTCACGTTCACCCCAAGGTTGCTGCCAAGTTTGGTCAACGCTGTTGTTGGTTACATTTTTTATGTTGAAATCCAGCCCTAATTCACCTAATTGCTGGAATACCAGACCTAGTTTGCTCGGGTTAACTACGGTTTTACCGTTAAATTGAACTTGGTATTCAGGACGACCATTGTCATCAGTCAAACTGATGGCAATGTGTTTATCTGGAGAGGTCACATTAACCGTTTTAGCTTGCACCATGCTAGGCATTGCTGCCAGTGCCAGAGCACATGAAAAACTAATTATGTTGGGAGTAAAGCTTATATGAGTTGTTGAGGCAGTTGAGTCTGATGAGTTAGCGTACGTCATACGAAGTCCTTGTTTATTATTTTATTTATTCAGCAATCAATATATGACGTTTTTAGATTTTGCAGCAAAGATCTGCATACGTATTCAGGATGTCCGCTCGCAAAAGATAACCGTTTATTAGCTAACTCATTTTCGGATAAAAAGCGTTAATGCACTACCACTTGGTCTATGGCGCTGATAACTCAAAGTGATAAAGCCGCGTATGGAATCCTCAAAGGACTGTGCTGTTTCAGCTTTGGGCTGGTATTTTAATACAAGGTTAAAGGTTGAGCGGTAATGATCAATACGCTCGGCATTAAATTAAAATAGTGTGCAATAAAGCTGATTTAAAGCAGGAACAGTGGCTTGATATCATGCCAGCAGGGATGTAGTGCTAATTTGATAACTCTTACTAGAGTAACTATAGCGCCAGATAAACTTTAGCCGATACGGGTTATTATTGAATACAGGCTTACATTGCTGAAAAACGCCAAAAATATGAAGTTTAATAACCCTAGATTGACTCCTCGGTTCAATTGAGACTACATCGAAGAAAATACTATTTGGTACGCATGTATTTGAAAGGGGATAAACCTGTACTTTCACCGACCCCCAATGGATGGGGGCACTGTGTGTTTTAGCTGCATATGTTCTACAGTCTGGGCCAGGCAATTGATAACACAAATCTTTAGCGAACTTTTTAAATATAAGAATCTATACAGTAAAAGCCCAAGCATTTTAATCATTGATTAAAATGCTTCATCTTCACTATAAACATTCACCTTAATCTCACCATTAACACTTTCAGTAACCAAGAAATTTATCGGTTTGCAACATACTTGGCAATCTTCAATATACTGTTGTCCTGCATCTGATGAATCAATAAGAACTTCAATTGTTTCACCACAATAGGGGCAATCTATAAGCTGCTCTGTTAATTGGTTCAAATTTGTAACCTCCTAAATTATATTAATTTATATCGGCTTATAAATGACTTATATTATAAAATCAGCCGCTTAAGTTATTCTCCAAACTGTTTAACCCCCTCTATATCGACGGTTTATAGGGCATCGTTATCAAGCTTGCCGCTATGATTGTAGCAGGAACGCGTCCATCGATTGTCGCAGCTAAGTGAGTTGAGACCACTAAATATTGAACAGTTTAGGCCGCTTTGTCTGTTCAGTTTAGCGAGAAATACAATATTGGTTAAGGTGTTAGAGAATTTTTTAGCTCTGTAGAGTGGTAGTGGCTATTTTTGTGATGATTTGCAAGAAGCGATGAGACGACAAAGATAAAATCAAACTCCACTCTACAAGCATAAGCAGAATGATGGCAAAATTGACTGACCCACAATTCAATTAATCACTGCAGGCCATATCGATTACAATCTCATATCTAATTCATTGTGGATTAACACCACACACTGAGATGCGAACAACATTTTTGGCCCTAAATTGATATGTTGGGTACCAAGACGCTTCAAGCTGTTAAAGCTTTTTTTAGGCATAGGAATATGATCTGTTAGTAAAAAGCATGGATTAGCAGCAAACTCTACATCACGTACTGGGGTGCCTTTTTTCTCCAACATATACAGTTGATAATCTTCAGCTAATTCTTGTATTAACTTTTCAAAACTCACTGTGCGCACCGTAATTCCAGGCTCTACTTCACGTAACTGTTCTTTGGTCATCCCTTTTGATGCGCTTAAGGCTTTAGCAATTTTATTGGTTAGGTTTTGTTCATGAAACCCACCGATATAGCCTAATTCGCTTGAGCGAAAACAGATGGTACGTGAAAAATCAAGGGTGCTCTCTAACACCAAATATACCACGACATCGTCGCGATGGGATTGAGCGACAAAAATGGTGTTCATTAAGGTGTGGGCTAAAATTTCAGTATGAGCCGATTCGCCAATACCCGCCAAAAACTGCTGACTATCAACTGGAGCAGCTCTGGCTCTAACTACAAAAGCGCGCATCGGTATATCCTATTTGAAAGTAAATTAAGCATAAAGCGGATAACGTAGTCGAATAATCAATCAGTTACAGCTTTTATTGTCGCTATTATCCCAGTTTTAAGCTTGACTGTAACCTGATTAATCTAATGGTTGAGTTTTAGTTGGCATAGACAAGTACAATTGAGCAATACGCTTGTTAAAACAAGCGCTAAGCGTGATGTGATTGAGCATGCTGAAGTGAGATTTATTCGACTATTAATGCCGCTCATCAGGCCAATAAAAGGCTGTTTAGTCCTAATATTATTGATAGATAAAATAATAAGGCCTGTCTCGTCCTAAAATACGTTGACGTTTTTAATGAAAGGCCAGTTGCTTTTGCTTCTGGTCTTTTTTATGCACTTGGTTCGGTGTTTTAAACCCTAAACTCAGGTGCGGTCTCATCTCATTATATATAAATATTGATTCTGCAACGAGTTGTGTTAGCCCTTCTAAATTACGGCATTTATAAAGTAAAAACTCTTGCTTTAAAATCCCATTAATCCGCTCTGCTAAAGCATTTTGATTGCAATCATAACCATCTGTCATAGAGGGGAGCATGCCACTCTCTTTTAACTTATCTTGATAAACCTTCGAGCAATACTGTAAGCCTCTATCTGAGTGATGAATTGTCTCTGTGAGATAAACCTGTTGCTTTACAGCCATATTCAGCGCCTTAACCACATCCGTCGCTTTCATTTCTCGGCTTAACTCGTAACCCATTATTCTTCGCGAATAAGCGTCTGTTACCAACGACAAATAATGAACACCTTCATCGGATTCAACATAAGTAATATCACTGACAAACACCTGCTCTGGTGCACTTGGCTTATAGTCTACAAGCAAGTTAGGATGCTTCTTCATCCAGTGCTTGCTATTGGTTGTTTTAGTATAGCTTTTCTTCGGAACAACCATCATTCCTTGCTCTTTAAGGTAAGTAAACAAACCATCTCTACCCAGTTTAATACCTTGTTTTACAAGCTCAGGTTTAATCAACTGATATAACTTTCGTGTACCGACTCTCGGCATATAGTTACGCCAATACATCACTTGTGCTAGAACCGGTTCAAGCGCTGTCCTTCTGGCTTGAAAACGTTTAACAGCTTGGTATACCGCCTGCCTTGAGAGATTAAATGCACGGCAAGTACTGCTTAGGTTTATTTCTCTGGCTTGTTTACTTTGCCAGAGGGTTCGGATAAATACTTTTTTCTCAGGCCTGCGCCATACTCCTTATCCATAACATCAACCATTTTATTGAGGACGATATTTTTCATTCTTTCGTCTTCTAGTTGGCGTTCCAGGCGCTTGATTATTTGTGCAGGGGTTTCTTTAGATTTTGGCATATTAGGTAAACATATTGGTTTAGACCAATCCAATTTACCCTATTTTCGCAGCCAAATTAATACCGTACTTCGACCTTGTATACCGTAATGTTGTTGTGCCTGTTTATAGGTAAAGTCGCCTTTTTCAATCTGGTCTACAACGGCTAATTTAAAGCCTAATGTATAATCGCGTTGAGTACGTTTATACCTTGTGGTGGGAGCTTTTGTCATATTCAGTCCTATATGTGTAAACATATTTCAGGACGGGACATACCTTTAAAATTAGACCCAAATAAAGCCATACAAAATAGTGTTCAATAAGTATATACTAACATTTCACTCCCCCAAATTATAAGGATATTTATGGAGTTAGAAGCAAAATCAATTGAGGAATGTGACTTTTTAATTACTACTCTAGATACTTATTTTGGTGTTTTACTCGAAATGGAAGCTTTACATCAACGGCTACCAATAGAATTAGCACTTACAAAAAAAGCACTTCAAGAAGTCGCTGGGTTATGCCAAAAAATTGATCAATATCACCAAGCCTACCCAGAAACTAAAGGTAGATACTTCTACACTAAATTAAATAATAGTGAAGTTGAACACCTAATACAAAGTTGTGAAATCGTATCTAAAATAAATAAAGATAATATAAAACAAAAACATGAACCTTTTATTGCTTATTATACCAAACAAGCGAAGCAATTCATTAATGAATTCTGTGATCCTTTTTACGATGAATCTTTGGTGATAAAATTTTTTGACAAGTATAAAATAGAATTAAAAAAAGACTGTGATAGTGCCATTGTACAGCATGTAGAAGAGGGGAATAAACAGGTTTATGTTTTTGCCATTCAATCATTTCCCGGGCACTACTACCAAGTAGTGACCATGAATACAGTTACCTCCTTACATTCTATGTCAGGTGAAAACGGTTTTAAAGAAGCTGCCACTTATGGCTACAACAGTGAATTATATAATCCCGCATGTTTTGATATCGAATGCGAACGCTCCGAGCAATACGATCAGGCAGAAAAAAAAGTAGCAGAACTCTTTATCCAACTTTATGAGTTAACAGATCAAGGTAGTGCTCGCAGTTACAAAACTGGCACTTTAGAGTATGAAAAAGCACTATATTTACAGGAGCTTGCTAATAAATTATTTATAAATATTAGTATAGACATTCTAAAGGTAGTTGATTTTAGCCCACTTAATCAATCCGATTCATTCTGTGCAATTATTGCTTCTCATGAATTTTCTGAAGAAGAATTTTATACCTACGCAAAAGAAACAATCCCAACTGAAAAATTCAATAGTATTTTCCCTAATGCCAATAAATGTGGACAAGATTATATCGATTTTAATGTATCAAATACCGATGAAATTGTGACTTACCTTTTACTTTATATAAAAGATTTTTATCTCAACACAATCCCTAATGATCGATACTACACTGACAATAAAGTGTTTGAATACAGTGAAAAACTGATAAATTATGGTGAATTAATCGAATCTAAAATTCTCTTTCTTTTAGAAGAAATAGTCAATAATTTACAGCCCAATCCCAATAATAATGAAGAAAAACATTTTCTCTGTCTATTTGCTAAAGAAAATAGACTCTTTGGTGATTTACTTAGAATTCTGTCACAATTAGAGACATTTTCTGAAGGTACTCAACAACGCTTAATCAAAATGTATAAGACGATTATTATAGGAATGAGTCCATCGACTCAACATCCATCCTATGCTCATTGTGATTTAGCCTTTGCAATATTCAGAACCGATGAGAATAAATACCCTCAATTAGATTATGACTTAGAAACGAGTTATTTAAAAAATATCAATGACTATGCAATATAGAAGCTATCTGATTAATTAACCCGCAATTTGAGTAATGTTATGTGGCGGTACTCTTCATATCGCCCATTATATATCGTGATTAGGGTCTGTTGATCTTTGCTGTACAAATGTTGATCAGCAATACATCGGTAGCCACATTAA
>NZ_JBGOOV010000027.1:0-73911 GCF_041439795.1 Shewanella sp. 5S214 | reverse complement strand
AAGTATCCTGTAGCAAAAAGAAAAAATGCCGCTCACCTTAAGTGAACGGCATTACACCAAGGGTGGCTTTTTTATTCATCCGCTCACATGTAAGATATATGTCACGCCTAATCGTTAAGCCATTTCAAGCACTTTTGTAACCAGTTTCTCAATACCTATGTGCGCCTCTAAAATCGAGGTTGCTAACATATAGGCTGGCGTACTGACGATTTTATTGGCCTCATCAACCACAATATCTTCCACTTGTGCATCTTTATGCTTACCACCCATTTCATTAAATGCATGCGCGGTATCAGAATCAGTTCCAATAGTACCGACAGCTCCTTTGCCATAAATATTGGGGATCATCACAGGTGAAACACACACAAAACCCACCGGTTTATGAGCTAAAGCGAATTCACGAATAAAGTTCTCTACAATAGGCTGAATATGGCAATGACTGCCCGTGGTCGCAAAGTTTGATAAATTTTTAGCCGCACCAAAGCCACCAGGGATCACCAAAGCATCAAATTGACTGACCTCTAAGGCATTAGCATTAAGCACTTCACCACGGGCAATTCGCGCCGACTCAACCAAAACATTACGGCTTTCGTCGTTATTGACCTCACCGGTTAAATGATTCACTACGTGCATTTGAGTAATATCTGGCGCAAAACATTGATATGTCGCCCCAGCTTGGGTTATCGCCAGAAGCGTTAATACCGCTTCGTGAATTTCAGTTCCATCAAATACCCCACAGCCACTCAGTAAAACAGCAACCTTTTTCATGACACTCTCCTTCATCTTTTAAGTGACAATACAAAAAATACAACAAAAAACTAACAAAACGGTTGATCTGATTAAAAATCGTGCTAACTTAGAGCGTCGAATTTAGTAGATGCGCTTTTTTTAGTCACAAAACATCACTAAATTTGCGAGTGACTTAACTGACATCAATAAAAAAGTCCACAAAATAGTAATATTTATTAAAATTAATATTTAGCTCACAAAAATAAAAATAAATTAAAAAAATCAACTAGTTACCGATTTCATTTAAAGCCGTAAGAAAATCTATCCAACAAGGTTGACTATTCCACTCACAGACTTATCCACAGGCTGGGAGCTTTTTTCGTGGCTGATTTTCTACTTCCTGAGATATTTGCACCGATAAAGTCCCACTAAATGCACGACTTGTCATACGTCAAGATTATTTAGCGTCATTTTGGATAAATAACTGACAATCTCACAAGCATCTTGAGGTGCTGTGGGTATAATGTCATCCTATTAGTCTCGCAAAATAATGAACACGAATATTAATTATGCCAACGATTCCCAATAACCCGCTCATCCTAGTTGATGGCTCATCTTATCTTTATCGCGCTTATTATTCGCCGCCTCATTTAACCAATTCAAAAGGTGAAGCGACTGGTGCGGTTTATGGCGTCGTTAATATGCTTCGCAGTTTATTAAGCCGCTATAGTCCGAGTCATATTGCAGTGGTTTTCGATGCCAAAGGCAAAACCTTCCGCAACGATATGTACGGCGAATATAAAGCCCAGCGTCCACCTATGCCTGATGATCTGCGTACTCAAATCGAACCATTGCACAAAATCATCCATGCGATGGGCTTACCACTGATCAGCATTTCTGGTGTCGAAGCCGACGATGTTATCGGTACCATCGCCCTGCAAGCGAGTAAAGAAGGCCGAGCAACCTTAATCAGTACCGGCGATAAAGACATGGCGCAACTCGTCAATGAGCATGTCACGTTAATCAATACTATGACAGACACCATTATGGGACCGGAAGAGGTCAAGGCTAAATACGGTGTCCATCCAGATAGAATCATCGACTTTTTAGCACTCATGGGTGACAAGTCAGATAACATTCCAGGTTTACCTGGCGTCGGCGAGAAAACCGCGCTAGCGATGCTACTTGGTGTGGGAAGTGTAGAGAAAATTTTAGCGGATCCACAAAGCGTCATTGAAGTGGGCTTTCGAGGCTCAAAAACCATGCCGACTAAAATTATCGACAATGCCGATATGCTAAGACTGTCTTACGAGTTGGCCACCATCAAAACTGATGTCAAACTTGAACAAGACTGGCATGAACTCACTGTTAAGCCACAAGATCGAGATGAACTGATTAAATGCTTTGGTGAAATGGAGTTTAAGCGTTGGTTAGCAGAAGTATTAGATAACAAGCAACCTCGCGGCACAGTTAGCGACAAAGATAGCGATGAAGACATCACGGTATCACCGACCATTGAAGCAGAATATGAAACGATTCTGACGATGGAAGCACTCGACAAATGGATCGAACAGCTCAATAGCGCTGAACTGATTGCAATTGATACTGAAACAACTAGCCTCAATTACATGGAAGCTGAACTTGTGGGTTTATCATTTGCCACTGAAGCAGGTAAAGCCGCTTATTTACCATTAGCACATGATTACCTTGATGCACCGCAACAAATTGATAAAACCAGCGCACTTGAAAAACTGCGTCCTATTCTTGAAAGCGATACACCGCAGAAAGTAGGCCAAAATCTCAAATATGACATGAGTATTTTAGCCAATGTTGGTATTACCCTAAAAGGTGTCCGCTTTGACACCATGCTCGAATCCTATGTATTTAACTCAATAGCATCACGCCATGACATGGACGGATTAGCGCTTAAATATCTTGGCCATAAAAATATCAGTTTTGAAGAAGTCGCAGGCAAAGGCGCAAAGCAACTGACTTTTAATCAAGTTGATTTAGATATTGCTGGGCCATATGCCGCTGAAGACGCCGATATTACCCTGCGTTTACATCAACACTTATGGCCAAGACTGGAAAAAGAACCCAAACTGGCCAGTGTGTTTGATGAGTTAGAGCTACCGTTAATTCAAGTACTGTCAGACGTTGAACGCCAAGGTGTCCTTATCGACTCAATGTTACTGAGCCAACAAAGTGGTGAGTTAGCCAAAAAACTGGATGATTTAGAAAACAAAGCCTACGAAATAGCCGAAGAGAAGTTTAACTTAGCCTCACCAAAGCAACTACAAACACTATTTTTTGAAAAACTAGGTTACCCAATAAAGAAAAAGACTCCTAAGGGTGCACCATCAACTGCTGAAGACGTATTAGTCGAGCTAGCACTTGATTATCCTTTACCTAAAGTTATTCTCGAGCATCGCAGCCTAGCAAAACTAAAAAGTACTTATACCGATAAACTGCCGCTAATGGTTAATGCCATAACAGGCAGGGTTCACACTAGCTATCATCAAGCGAATGCCGCAACAGGCCGCTTGTCATCAAGTGAGCCAAACTTACAAAATATTCCTATCCGTACCGAAGAAGGCCGCCGTATTCGCCAAGCCTTTATCGCTCCTGCGGGTCGAAAAATTTTAGCGGCCGATTATTCACAAATCGAACTGCGTATCATGGCTCATTTATCTCAAGATGAAGGCTTACTGACCGCTTTTGCTGAAGGTAAAGATATTCATAAAGCCACTGCAGCCGAAGTATTTGGGGTGCATTTTGAAGAAGTCACGACCGAGCAACGTCGCCGCGCCAAAGCGGTTAACTTTGGTTTAATTTATGGCATGTCTGCATTTGGTTTAGCTAAGCAATTAGATATTCCACGCAACGAAGCACAAACCTACATAGACACGTATTTTGCTCGCTATCCTGGTGTGCTTAAGTATATGGAAGAAACCCGCGCAATTGCTGCTGAATTGGGTTATGTTTCGACCTTATTTGGCCGTCGTTTATATTTACCTGAAATCAACGATCGCAATGCCATGCGCCGCCAAGCCGCTGAGCGAGCAGCGATTAATGCTCCCATGCAAGGGACTGCAGCAGACATAATCAAAAAAGCCATGATTGCTATCCACCAGTGGATTAACCAAGATACTCAAGGTGAAATTACCCTGATCATGCAAGTACACGATGAATTAGTGTTTGAAGTGGATGAAGCTCAAGCAGAAACACTCAAAACCAAAGTGTGCGATTTAATGGCACAAGCAGCATCATTAGATGTGACCTTGTTAGCAGAGGCAGGTATTGGCGACAATTGGGATGAAGCCCACTAAATCGTAGTTTGATAGGTTTGCATTGCATAAGATAAATAACCTAAGTTGCTAAAGCATAAAATGCCGTATTCATTGGAATACGGCATTTTTATTGCCCAAACGTTTCAACGGCTACGCTTTTCAACATCTGTAGACCTTGAGTTCATAACCTACACCCCAAATCAACCTAGTAAACACAACATTTTCGTCGACACAGTTAACAAAGCTGCATTAATTTGTTGCCAAACTCACAGTTATTGTATCTTTATATGAAAAACAGTTTTTCATTTTAAGGCGGATACTGTATTATATTCGTTGTAGGGTACAGAGGTTAAGATGTTCAATCTTTCAAACCTTTATTTCACTAGCAGTAGTGACTAGCCAAATTCGGCGCCCCAGCAACTCAGGTTGCTGGGGCTTTTTTTTGATTTTTTTTCACCGCAAAAATATTTAGAGTAAATACTTTAATGTTGGTTAAAAAAAGGTTATTGTATGGTTATTGAGAGTCATCAAATTGAGTTGATGGCACTTGAGTCTTGTTGAATTTAGCTTCTCCCCAAAAGAGCTAATTTTTTTGTACCGATGACCGTTTGGTTATCGGTTTTTTTTTGCTTGAAAATCACCATTCTCATATCAAACACATAAAAAAACCGACTTGGTTGTCGGCTTTTCGTGCTGTTGGTAATCAATTACATCATGCTATTGTTACTCAGACTCTGAAGCTTGCTCGGCTTTCTGTTCCGCTAACCATTGGGGATGACACCAATCATTTAGAATACTGAGCACTTTAGGTTTACCCGTGCCTTTTAGCGATGACAGCGTCTCCACTTGTACTTTATCACCAAAATCTTTTAGGGCAGCACGAACATCATTAACTGTTTTCATTTTGACACTTTGGGTCAATTTATCCGATTTGGTTAACAATGCTAACACCGGAATATTACTGATCACGGCCCACTCAATCATTTGCATATCAAGATCTTTCAATGGATGACGAATATCCATCAACACCACCACGCCGCTTAAACAAGCTCGTTTTTGCAGATACTCGCCAAGCGCCTCTTGCCATTTATTTTTTAACGCTAAAGGAACTTGGGCAAAACCATAACCCGGTAAATCGACTAAACGACGATCATCATCTAACTGAAACACGTTAATCAGTTGGGTACGACCAGGGGTTTTACTGGTTCGAGCTAAACTTTTTTGTTCAGTAAGTGCGTTTAACGCACTGGATTTACCGGCATTAGAGCGTCCAGCAAACGCAATCTCAACCCCGATATCCCCAGGAAGATACTGATCTAAATGCGCAATATCAGGCGCACTGATTAAAAACTTAGCCCTACGGAAATCGATACGAGATTCTGTCACTCTTAACTCCAATTAAATTACTTCTAGTAAACGCGTTACCATAAATTTTTAACAATTGCTTACTTTTGCACATTTTCGTGTAAAATATTAGGCAGATCACATTATATACCCAAGCAAAGCTGATATGTGTGATGCAGTCAAAAATGATCTCACTCTTAACGAGCATCGTAAACTACATCAAAGCGCTTGGAAAAACATTTTACCACGCTTGCGGGTCTTCCTAGTAAGCTCAGGACAATAAATTAACTAGAAGTTGGAACGCCATGAAAAAGTTAGCTCTTGCGCTGTCTGTAGTAGCCGCTATGTCATCATCAGTTATGGCTGAAGGTAATGCTGAAGTAGGCAAAACTAAAGCAATCGTATGTTCTGCCTGTCACGGTGCTGACGGCAATAGTATGATTGATATGTATCCTAAATTAGCAGGTCAACATCCTGCATACCTTGAAAAACAATTGACTGAATTTCGTTTAGCTGCGAAAACCGGCGGTGCTGAGGGTCGTATGAACCCAATTATGATCGGCTTTGCTATGGGACTCAGTGATGAAGACATTGCAGACCTTTCAGCATACTTCTCTAGCCAAGTACAAGCGGTCTCAAATGTTGCCGATGTACCTGCTGCTGGTGAAAAACTGTATAAAGGTGGTGATACCGCTCGTGGAATTACCGCATGTGTTGCTTGTCATGGACCGGAAGGTAAAGGCGCCTCTGCTGCAGGTTTCCCTATGGTTGGCGGTCAACATGCTAACTATATCAAAATTCAGCTAACACAATTCCGTGATGGACTTCGTCACAACGATTTAAATGGCATGATGCAAGATGTAGCGAAAAAATTATCTGATGCTGATATCGAAGCATTATCTAAATATATTTCAAGTATTAAGCATTAATACCACTGAATATTCGCTAATAAAGAATGGGCTTTTGAGCCCATTTTTTACCGCCTAAAGTTTACGTTTACGTCAACTTCACTGATTTTTACTTGACAGTGTTCGTTGTTTTAGCGTTAAATACACCCCGTACCGAGGTAAACCCAGCTGTTTGTAATATAAATCTAATAACATCAAGCAGGTTTCGGACTGATACATTTAAGATATAAGAATAAAGCTAATTTATAATAATAATAATTTAAGACCGCTCACTAATAATAACTACATGAGTCGATATTTCATCTTGAAATACTGGTCGTAAAATTTGTAAGGAACAGACCGATTGGTCGATATGCTGTTTAGCACTGCCTTACACAACAGAGTGACTGATAACCCAGAGTATTATTTGAAGATTCAAATAATAGCTGACAAAGCTTATAGCTGAGGATGCACACTGGAAGCTTTATCGCTCGAAGGTACAAAGCAACAAGGATGGTTAACTAATGTCATTGAAGACAATTAGGATAATGATGCGTCATTGAAGACCATCTACGGAAGCTGTAGTCAGGACGGCAACAGAATATAAAAAAGCGTCATTGATGACCAATAACAACTAAAAACGGCATGGAAAGCAGAATAAATAAAGATCTGACCGGGACAGTCACATAGCAAGTACGGATACTTGGAATCAGAATAAAGTGCATTAAGCACTGTTTTACGAGGTGGCAGTTTATACTGCCACCTTTTTTTATGCCTAAAAAGCATTAATATCGACTTGATTTCAAATACTTACTTTTAATTAACCGCATTCGCTATATAATCGTTTATCCAGTCAATACTTAGGTGCTGCTGTATTTGATGAATGTATGTCCGCTTTGTAATCATATTGCTGAATTTTTTGTTCAAGACAAAAAAAGAGCGTTCTACAGCTGCGAACAATGTGGTTTAGTCTTTGCTAACCCAAAATCTCATCTGATGCCCGATCTTGAGAAACAGCGCTATGGTCGATCGCAAAAGTCATCGAAACAGAAGCCATTATCGCAATTTATTCTGCCACTGTTAGATCAAATATCTCAGCAACAAACCGGTACATTAACAGGCCTCAATTTCGGCCGCTTACTTGACGAGCACAGTAGACAATCTATAGCTGATGCCGGCCATATTGTTAATGAGTACGATCCTTTTTTTGCTGCTGATCAGTCAGTGCTGCAACAGCGTTATGATTTTGTGTGCTGTTATCGAGTCTTTGAACACTTTCGTCATCCTCACCGAGAATGGCTCTTACTCAATCAATTGATTAAACCGGGTGGCTGGTTAGCAATAAGCACTCCCTTACTGACTGATAAAGACCATTTTGCCAAATGGCATTACAAAAACAATCCAACTCATGTAAGCTTTTATCAGCACTCTACATTTGAATATTTAGCATTGAATAGTGATTTTGAGCTATTATTTGCATTGAAAGATCTGGTTTTGATGCAAAAATCATCAAAATCTGATATAAAGCGCATCCTTATTTAGTGTCTTGTAGAAATTGATCTGCAAGGACGTGTTTAGAAAACCTAACGAGAACATCATGGCTCGCAGTAAAAAAACTCGCAAAGGCGGCGAAAACGGCGCTAAGTTTGCCCCAAGAGTAAAAAAAGTCGATCGCAATGCGGTCGATGGTAAAAAGTCAGAAACCGGCCGTAAATCAGGCAGCCGTCATAATGAAACGTTGCTTAAACAAGCCGCGGATAATGCAACGGTTAAAAATAAAGATGCACGCCATGGCAGTAAAAAGCCGGTCGCATTAATATTACCAACATCAATTACCAAGCCTTTAGTGGTTAAGCCTAAACAGCCTAAGCTAACTGACGAGCAAAAGTTATTGAAACTCGAAGACGATCCAAGATTAAATCAGTTACTCGACCAACTTGAAGAAGGTCGTGATTTATCTGACGCAGACCAAAAGTGGTTGGACGCTCAATTAGACAGAATTGAGCAACTGATGTTAAGTTTAGGTCTTACTGATGGTGATGATACGCCAATGGAAAGCCCTAAAAAGCAACTGAGCGACGATGACCTATTGAATCGTTTTGAATCAGGTGCGGATCTGCTTAAAGATTATCAGCAGAAAGACTAGTCTGCTCGATGAAAGTAATACCAAGCTATTTCTTGGTTTGATATCAGAAAACTGGCGCATATGGCGCCAGTTTTGTATTCAGAAAAGGATAAATTGTGTCTACAACCGCCATCGTTATTGCATTACTCATCATTATTGCCCTTGCAACTTACGCAACATACTTACTGATAACGCTTAAGCGTCGCACCCAAGCAAATCAACTCGCACAGTCAGAGCGTAAGGCTAAAGCCGAAGAGCGCAGACAGCAGATACTGACCGATATCCGCTATATTGCTGCAGCAATGTTAGAAGATCGCTGTGAGTTGTCTGAAGGCGTTATGCGCATTGGCAAATTATTTGATGCCTTATCCATGTCGGAACAAGTTGTCGCCGACTTCCCCAAGCTGTTTAGCCATTATGAGCTGATTAGAAACCACCCTATTATGGAAGCTCGCACAGCTTTACCAAAGCAACAGCGGATGAAATTAGATTTGGAACGGATGAAGTCAGAAGCAGAATTAGAACAAGCCATCCTAGACGAGGCAAAACGGATTGCAGAATTTAGCAAACCAAGCACTCACTAACACATCCTGCTAAAGAATGAGTTGATGCTACACGCTTAGCATGCCGATGTGCTCTGCTAAGCGGTATTCCCTAGGGCGAATAAGCACACTCTTGAGGGACAAATTTGTCTTATGATCATTTAAGCCCATGCCTAACATAGTCTCATGCCAGCGATTATTTTAAGTCAGATTCAAGCATCAAATGGCCATGATGATCGACTATGCTGATATGAGATCAGATACACTGACACGTCGCAATAGCTAGAAAACATGTTTGACTCCGATTCTCGGCACAGGCTTTGATGAGTCAATACCATAAAACAAAAAGCTTAATAAAGCTCAATGATTGGAATGACGCCATGTTCAGCTCACTTTGCTCTGGATTACTCACAATACTTGGTTGGAAAATCGATGGCCAACTGGATAAAACCAGGCCGTGCGTCATCATTGTTGGCCCACATACGAGTAACTGGGATTTCATTATCGGTATTATCGCTCGCAGTGCGTTAGGCACTAAAATCCACTTTTTGGGCAAGCATCAGCTGTTTATTCCACCTTGGGGGTGGATGTTTCGCGCCATGGGCGGCAGTCCAGTCAATAGAAGCAAATACAATAATTTAGTTGATGGCGTCGTACTGTTATTCCAACAAGATCCGCTTTATAAACTAGCCTTAGCACCAGAAGGTACCCGCAGCCCTGTAACACGTTGGAAAAGTGGTTTTTATCATATAGCAGCCAAAGCCAATGTCGATATTGTGCCAATAGGATTAGATTTTGGCCGAAAGGCCATTGTGATTGCCAAGCCCTTAAAGCCGAGCGGAGAGATTGAAGCGGAAATAAACCAGTTAATGGATTTCTATCGTTCAATCAAGGGTGTGCACCCAAAAGTAATTCCTGACTATCAACAAAAATAGTGGCGATATGCTACTGCTTAGCCAATGTAGAAATAACCTTAACCCACTGTCCTTGTTTATACGCTGAGTCACTTAACCTTCAGTCAGCACAAGCCTATCATTATGCTCAGACCTGTCGACACACTATGGCTGTGGTGACTTATTGCCCGAACTTGCCTATTGAGATTATTTAACCAACTGGCTTGCACGGGCACAGCCCTGATATAAAGAGTCGTATCGGTGATTTAACGACTCAGAGATCCATTATCTGACCGCTTATCAATCTTGTTCGGTGTGTTGCTTTATGCTGCGAATATCGGTTCCTGTCGGATTTTGAAACGCACGTAAACCAAACTCGGGTAACACGGCAAAAATGTGATCAAAAATATCGGCCTGAATGGCTTCGTAATAGGTCCATCGAATGTCATTGGTAAAAATATACAACTCGATGGGTAAGCCTTCAGTCGTTGGCGCAAGCTGCCTAACCATCAATGTCATGTCTTTATGTATTTTTTCATGACGGCGCAAATATTCTTGTAAGTATGCTCTGAATGTTCCGATATTGGTTAGATGACGACCGTTCACCTTCATTTCAATATCACTTACGTTAGCATTAGCGACACTGATTTCAGTAAATATTTGTGGTAAGTATTCTTTTAAATAATTCACCTTACCTAGGCGTAGACGTTCTTCATCAGTTAAAAATTGAATACTATTTACATCGATGTTGATTGAACGCTTAATCCGTCGACCACCAGACTCAGACATGCCGCGCCAGTTCTTAAATGCATCAGACACTAATGCATAGGCTGGGATCATGGTAATGGTATTGTCCCAGTTGCGGACTTTGACTGTGGTTAATGTGACGTCTTCAACTGCGCCGTCTGCAGCATACTTATCCATTTGGATCCAATCGCCTTTACTCACCATGCGATTAGCCGCTAACTGAATTCCGGCAACAAAACCCAAAATAGTGTCGCGAAACACCAGCATTACCAAACCAGTTGCCACACCTAAGCCACTAAAAAAATAAATAGGCGACTGGTCGGCTAAAATGGCAAATGCGACAATTAACCCAATAAAAAACAGGAATAATTTGGTTAGCTGAACAAAGCTTTTTACCGGTAAACGGCGATTCACATGATTAACATCAGCAATTTCATCGATGGCATTTAAGCCGCTATATATTGCGCGAATAATAAAGAACACCAACAAAGCGCTAAGAGAACGGTCGATAATGGCACTGATTAACGGGTGCTCAGTCACTAAAATAGGCATTAATAAATCGAGGATTAAAATCGGTACCAGAATAGCGAGGCGCTCAAATACAAAAAAGCGCATAAAAATATCGTCCCAAGTCACCGAGGAGCGACGGATCACGGCATTCACACCATGAACCACAAATCTGTGGGTAATGTAGTAACTGATACCTGCCACTAGTAAACAAGCAAGAACTAATATTGATGTGGCAACACCATCCGATGGTTGGCTATTAATGCCTAAGCGGGTTAACCAAGCCGCCATTTCAACTCGTACATCTATATTCACAAAAAAATCCTTAGCAAGACGTTCTCTTTACTCAATAAAGAGACTTAAATTAAATCGCGTAAAAAATGATAAAGCATTCACAGGCTTATCAATATGACATTATGCATTGTGTTGATGCAGAACGTTAACGAAACCTCGACAAGATCAGTAACACGCTCAATATAAATGTAAGTCACGGCTATGTTAGCAGTGATAAATAGTGCCAGTATACCTATGAAAGATTAAACAAAAATTAGCTTAGCCTTGAACAAGAAAGGCAATAAAAAAGGACCTTACGGCCCTTTATCGGATTATTGATCAATATCTTATGCTAATGATCAGTGGCATCACTAAAAGCTCGGTAACATACCCTGTGGCAGCAGCCTGTTAAAGCTTGCACTCGATAACAAATCGACCGAGTTCTCGATATCAGGTGAAAAATATCGGTCTTTATCATAAAACGTGACGATGTCACGCAGTTCGGCTTTGGCCATTGCCACTGCTGTACTTGGTTGCAAAGGCGTTCTAAAGTCGAGTCCTTGTGCAGCAGCTAACAATTCAATGGCTAATACACCACGGGTATTTTCGCTCATGTAGCGTAAGCGCCGTGCAGCAAAGGTGGCCATCGACACATGATCTTCTTGGTTAGCCGATGTGGGTAAGCTGTCTACCGAGGCTGGGTGAGCATAGGTTTTGTTCTCAGACGCTAACGCTGCCGCAGTCACCTGAGCAATCATAAAACCAGAATTCACCCCGCCATTATCCACTAAAAATGGCGGCAACTTAGATAAGCTAGAATCAATGAGTAAAGCCATTCTACGCTCGGAAATTGAACCCATTTCAGCAATCGCAATTGCAAGATTATCTGCCGCCATTGCTACAGGTTCCGCATGAAAATTACCGCCCGAAATAATATCGCCAGTGTCTTGGAACACCAGTGGATTATCGGTAACACCGTTAGCTTCAGCCCCAAGCACTTCTGCAGCTTGACGTATTTGGGTTAAACAGGCACCTAACACTTGCGGCTGACAACGCAGTGAATAGGGATCTTGTACTTTTTCGCAATTGGTATGGCTTAAGCTAATTTCTGACTCATTGCTTAACAGATGACGGAAAATAGCGGCCGAATCAATTTGGCCTTTTTGACCACGCGCAGCATGAATGCGTATATCAAATGGGCTACGACTGCCCATAGCCGCTTCAACACTCATAGCACCAATCACTGAACTGGCAGCAAACAAGTCTTCGGCATTAAATAACCCTTCAAGCGCTAGCGCTGTCGATGCTTGAGTACCATTGAGAAGCGCTAAACCTTCTTTAGCGGCTAATTCTATGGGGTGTAATCCTGCGATGTCTAAGCCTTCTTTAGCGCTAATGATCTGGCCTTGATAACTCATTTCGCCTTCGCCTAATAACGGCAAACACATGTGTGCGAGTGGCGCTAAATCACCTGATGCACCAACTGAGCCCTTTTCAGGCACACATGGATACACACCGGCATTGATTAGCTGGATTAAAAACTCGATCACTTCTAAACGAATGCCCGAAAAGCCGCGACTTAATGAGTTAATTTTCAATACCATCATTAGGCGCACAGTGGCATCTTGCATGTATTTGCCAATACCTGCGGCATGAGACAGCACAATAGAGCGTTGCAGTAATTGCAGGTCTTCAGGGGCAATTTTAGTATTGGCTAATAAACCAAAGCCTGTATTGATGCCGTAAACAGTTCGGCCTTCGCGGAGCACCTGCTGAACAATTTCAGCACTTTGCTTAATGTCTTCAATCGCTGCAGTAGCAAGAGTCAGCTTGACATCATTGCGGCTGATCGCACGGGTTTGTGCCAGGGTTAACGTACCTGGAATAAGTTCAAATGAATAAGTCGACATGGGTTATGCTCCTAACATTGGCAGGTCTAAGCCTTGCTCTTTGGCACAATTTTTTGCAATGTCATAGCCAGCATCTGCATGACGCATTACCCCAGTAGCGGGGTCGTTCCATAATACTCGGCCTAATCTCACCGCAGCCTCATCGGTACCATCGGCAACAATCACCACCCCTGAGTGCTGACTAAAGCCCATGCCTACGCCGCCGCCATGATGTAATGATACCCAAGTCGCACCACTGGCCGTATTGAGTAAAGCATTCATTAATGGCCAATCCGATACCGCATCAGAACCGTCGAGCATGGCTTCGGTTTCACGGTTTGGACTGGCAACTGAGCCAGAATCTAAGTGATCACGACCAATGACAATCGGTGCGGATAACTCACCATTTTTGACCATTTCATTAAAGGCTAACGCTAAACGAGCGCGATCTTTTAAGCCAACCCAACAGATACGTGCCGGCAGACCTTGAAATGCAATACGCTCACGCGCCATGTCGAGCCAATTGTGTAACTGCGGATTATCAGGGATCAGCTCTTTGACTTTGGCATCTGTCTTATAGATATCTTGCGGATCGCCAGACAAGGCTACCCAACGGAATGGTCCAATGCCTTCACAAAATAATGGCCGCACATACGCAGGCACAAATCCTGGGAAGTCGAACGCATTCGTCACACCTTCTTCAAAGGCCATTTGACGAATATTATTACCGTAATCCGTGGTTGCCGCACCGGCTGCTTGTAATGCCAACATAGCTTTAACTTGAACGGCCATTGACTGCTTAGCCGCTTTAACCACTGCCGCTTCATCAGTTTTACGCATTTGCGCTGCGTGCTCTAAGGTCCAGCCTTGAGGTAAATAGCCGTTTAATGGATCGTGGGCTGAGGTTTGGTCAGTGACCACATCAGGCACAATGCCGCGAGTCACTAACTCAGTAAACACATCGGCGGCATTCGCTAATAAACCTACCGAAACAGGCTTATCGCTTTGGTTTGCTTCATAAATCATCGCTAATGCTTGATCTAATGAAGTGGCTTTTTTGTCGACGTAACCGGTGCGCATGCGAAAATCGATACGGCTTTCATCGACTTCACAGGTTAATACTGAATAACCCGCCATAGTACCAGCCAATGGTTGCGCGCCGCCCATGCCGCCTAAACCGCCAGTTAAAATCCACTTGCCTGCTGACGAGCCATTAAAGTGCTGTTTCGCCATGGCGACAAAGGTTTCATAGGTGCCTTGAACAATGCCTTGGGAACCAATATAAATCCACGAACCGGCGGTCATTTGGCCATACATAGCCAAACCTTTTTTATCCAGTTCATTAAAGTGCTCCCAGTTAGCCCAATGTGGCACTAGGTTTGAATTAGCAATAATCACTCGTGGCGCATTGCTATGAGTGGTAAACACCCCAACAGGTTTACCAGACTGCACTAATAAGGTTTCATCGTCTTCAAGGCGCTTTAGCACCTCAATAATCTTGTCGTAACTTTGCCAGTCACGCGCAGCTCGGCCAATACCGCCATAAACCACTAGGTCTTCTGGGCGCTCGGCTACATCTGGGTGGAGGTTATTCATTAACATCCGCATTGCCGCTTCAGTTAACCAGCTTTTACACTGTAATTGAGTACCGTGCGGGGCAATAATGCGACGGCTTGGATCATGTCGTTTGTCCATATTATCCTCTTCAACCGATTAATTCGGTTTGGTTTTTTATTGGTCTTGTTGTTTATGATTAATGTCTTAAGGTTTTCATTTTCGATATCACTATTTAACGCGCAAACGTTAAATGACCACCCAGTTTAAACTTGCTGCCCGGGTGAACTAAGCGAGCAAAACTGACCACACCTTGGCGTGACCAAGTACGACGTAAAATTTGTAAACAGGGTTCACTCGCCGTAATGGCTAAACGTTGCTGCAACAGCTCATTAGCCATAATGGCTTCAACGGTATGTTTAGCCTCTGTCAGTGGCGCCACCGCCGATAAATATTCATGGGGTGTATGTAAGTTAAAATCTTGTTGTAGGTAATTAGGTACAAGTAGTGGATTCACATAACGCTCTTCAACTTGCAGTGGTAAGCCTTGCTCGCAATGCACTAATACTGAATAAAATACTGGGCTGCCGACTTCAAGTCCTAACGCATTCGCCACCGCTGTTGAGGCATCTATTTGTTTTAGTTCCAGCTGTTGAACGCTATAGCCATGGCCGCGATCTTTTATCTCGTCAGCAATATTACGAATAGCCAACAGTGACGATTGCGACTTTAATCCTGCCACAAACGTGCCTACCCCTTGAGTGCGCTCTAACACGCCCGAGTCCACCAGCTCAGTTAACGCCCGCCTTGCTGTCATGCGGCTACAGGCAAACAATTCAGTTAACTGATTTTCAGACGGCACTCGATCGTTTTCTTGCCATTCGCCCGTTTCAATACGGCTCAAAATGAATTGTTTTATTTGGGCAAACTTTGCTTGGACCATATCAGCAGCTCTCAGGTTTTTTAGACAATAATGCCATTGCTGTTTAAAAACACATCATTCATCCTACCTTGTATATACAAGCTAAAACAAGTATTGTTTAGCAAACAGTTATAAACCGATTTTGAGGGGATGTTATGTCGTGGGATCAAGTGTGGATTGATGTAAACGTGGCCACCATGGATACCAATATCCAAGGGGCTTACGGCGTAATACATCAAGCGGCCATTGCAGTAAAAGACGGTAAAATTGCTTGGGTTGGCCCGCGCAGTGAACTACCTGAGTTTGATGTACTGGCAACACCTGTTTACAGAGGCAAAGGCGGCTGGATCACGCCGGGGCTCATTGATGCACACACCCACTTAGTCTTTGCCGGTAATCGTGCCCACGAATTTGAACAGCGTTTACAAGGTGCGACTTACGCCGAAATCGCTCGCGCAGGTGGCGGTATTATCTCAACGGTTAATGCGTGTCGTGATGCCGATGAAGCCGAACTCTTTGAACTGGGCCGACAACGCTTAAACGCCCTAGCCAGAGAAGGCGTCACCACAGTTGAAATTAAATCAGGCTATGGCTTGAACACCGAAACCGAACTTAAATTACTTCGCGTAGCGCGTGAACTCGGCGAGCATCATCATATTGACGTCTGCACCACCTTTTTAGGCGCCCATGCTATCCCGCCAGAATATAAAGATAATGCCGATGCGTACATCGACCTCGTCATCAATGACATGCTCCCCGCGGTAATCGCTGAAAACCTTGCTGATGCTGTGGATGTCTTTTGTGAAAATATCGCCTTTAGTCTTGAGCAAACGGAGCGAGTATTAACCGCAGCTAAACAAGCAGGATTACAGATAAAACTGCATGCCGAGCAATTAACCAACATGGGCGGTAGCGCCTTAGCCGCCAAGCTTGGGGCTAAATCAGTCGATCATATTGAGTTTTTAGACGAAGCTGGCGTTAAAGCCATTAGTGAAAGCGGTACCTGCGCAACCTTGTTACCAGGGGCATTTTACTTTTTACGCGAAACCCAATTACCGCCAATTGAATTACTGCGCCAATACAAGGTACCTATGGTGATTGCCAGCGATTTTAATCCGGGGTCATCGCCTATTTGCTCAACCTTATTAATGCTCAATATGGCCTGTACGCTATTTAGATTAACCCCAGAAGAAGCCTTACAAGGTGTGACCATTAATGCTGCAAAAGCGCTGGGTATCGATAATAATGTCGGCAGTATTAGCATCGGTAAACAAGCCGATTTTTGTTTGTGGGACATCACCACACCAGCACAATTGGCTTACGCATACGGGGTTAATCCGTGCAAAACCGTGGTCAAAAAAGGTCAGGTAATTGCCCTACCGCATTAATCGTGCAGTAACCAGTCAGTTACTGTGATTTAGTCATCCGCCATGACAACAGCTTAACGTCTCATCAGAATTGGCCGTTAAGCTAATTTACAAATCCTTAGACAAAGGAGTTAAACACATAAAACGCTAATCGACATCCCATTACGCCTCTTGCCATTAACGATTAATTAACATTTAATGGGTACTGATTAAATGGTCGTATGACAAGGGATAACAAGATGAAAAAAGGGTATTTAGCGCTATCGATAGCATTGGGTTTTGCAGGTTTTAGCGCTAACAGCATGGCGCAAACCACACTGGTGCATCACGTTAATGGCTACACTCTCGTTGACGGCAAACTGCAAACCTTTAATGCGATTCAATTTACCGATGATAAAATTGATCAGTTATTTAACCAAAATCAAACCTTACCCACGGCGACTGATATCACCTTAATTGATGGACAAGGTAAAACGCTACTGCCTGGATTAATCGACGCCCATGGTCATGTACTGAATTACGGCTTGAGTCTGCTCACCGCTGATTTGACCAATACCAGTAGCGAGCAAGATGCTGTTGCGCGAGCTCAAGCATTCAGTAAAAAAAATCCCACCGATGGCTGGTTGATGGGTCGCGGTTGGAACCAAGAATTATGGGACAGTAAGCAATTTCCCAGCAAAGAAAGCCTAGATAAAGCCTTTAGCGCTAACCCAGTGTCATTTGGTCGGGTAGATGGCCATGCTATTTGGGTGAATAGCAAAGCCCTAGCGCTAGCCGGTATTTCCGCCAACACAGTCGCGCCAGAAGGCGGGGAAATTGTTAAAGATGCTCAAGGTAATCCAACTGGCGTACTTATCGACAATGCAATGAACTTAGTGTTTAACATCATTCCAGACCTTAACCAGCAACAACTTGAATCCACTTTAACGCTAGCAATGAACAGCCTTGCCTCTTACGGACTCACCAGCGTTCACGATGCTGGCATTAGCATTGCTAACATCAAAGCCTACCAGCAATTAGCCGATAAAAAAGCCATGAGCATTCGAGTCAATGGCATGCTGTCGGTAGAAGACCCACGCTTTGACACCATATTAAAACAAGGATTCATCACCACGGCTGACGATATGTTTAAAGTCGACAGCGTTAAAATATCAGCCGATGGCGCACTGGGCAGTCGCGGCGCTGCGTTAATCAAAGAATACTCAGATCAACCTGGCCATAAAGGCTTAATGCTTTACTCAGACGAGCAATTAGGCAAACTAATTTTACAGTCGATGAAAGCGGGATTTCAGGTCAACACCCACGCCATTGGCGATAATGCCAATCAAGTCGTACTCGATAAATACCAAACCGCGATTGCAGCCACAGACTCTAAAGCATTACGCCACCGCATTGAACACGCACAAATTCTCGATTTAGCCGATATACCGCGCTTTGCCCAACTTGGGGTTATCGCCTCAATTCAAGCAACACACGCTACCAGCGATAAAAACATGGCCGAAAATCGTTTAGGTAAAGCCCGTCTAGCCGGCGCTTATGCATGGCGAAAACTGTTAAATGCCAATGCCGTTATCGCCAACGGTTCAGACTTTCCCATCGAGTCACCTAACCCATTTTTTGGATTACATGCATCAGTTACCCGCCAAGATCATGTTAATCAGCCACTCGACGGCTGGCTCTCTAGCGAAAAACTATCACGCATCGAAGCACTCAAAAGCTTCACCATCGACGCCGCCTACGCGGGCCACCAAGAGCAATTATTAGGTTCATTAGAACCCGGTAAAAAAGCTGACTTTATCTTAGTCGAAGATGATTATTTTAAAATTGACCCACAACAGATTTGGCAAAATAACGTCATCGCCACCTGGGTCAACGGCCATCAGGTATTTGCAAAAGAGTAAGCTGAATTGAGCATGGTTTATTGGTAGGTAAAATAAGTAGAATAGGTCTAACGTTTTTTGGACGAAAGCTTGCAAACCTTCTAGATGAGAGTAGTTAAAACCATTAGTAAATCTATAGATAACATCTTAATAAATTAAGAAAATAGCCTGCGGTTATTAGCCCAGCTAATTAGTATTTTATGCATTTGACTTGTGCTGAACGATTTCCCAACATACTAGTGGAGTTTCATTTTTTATGAAGTTATTGTAAATCTTTAAAGATACATAAATATCTCTAAGTAATTGGGTGAAATGAGGGGCTATAGCAAAATGCATTATAGTCTCTTGTTTTTCTTTGCTTAGTGCATCCCACCAACTAGGTGAAAAAACAACATCAGTAAATATCATTAGGTAGGCTACTAAACGATTCAAATCATGACGACACTCTGTGAACGATTTAATAAAGGAGCATGATATGTAATCTAGGCTTGACCACTGTAACGCAATATAACCACCAACTTCATCGGATGAAATAGTTACACAAAGATGTTTAATATCTTTAGGTATTTCCTTATTCATAAGCGACTCGCCCTTGAAGCCAAACAAAGGAGCTAGAAGTGTTGAGCACATTAAATCAGGAATACATTTCAATCGTAAGAAGAGATATTTATCCATGTTAGAACTTGCCCCAGACAAATTGTTCATCAGCTCATTATTTTCTGAAAGCATTTGAAGAAGTACATATTCTAGATGTTGATCTTGATCTGCTATATGAGCCAACTCTTTTTGAGGATTATGCTGTTCAGGGTAGTCATAATTTCTAATGTTTCTTATTGCTTCTTTCAGCCCTCTATTTCCCTGGAAAGCTCTCGAAGCAGCTCTAAGGTGTAAAGCATTTAACTGCTTTACACTTGGCTCTATTTTTTCTTTTTCTATACAACGAAACAACTCGGTATCATGTTTTATACAAAAACCATTAAACACTGTCGCATTTGATACGCTAATTTTCTCGGGAAAATAAACGCCTTTATTATAAATCTCTTGTGTTTCAGAAAAGTCAGGAGAAGCAAAGTGATAAATATGCGAACTACTATCTGATATTTTTCGTAAAGATGCCTCTTGTACCGAGTGTGATTTAATTGCTTTACCTCGACAGTTTGTCTCACCAAGTAAACAGTATCGATTTTTATCGGTTAGTTTCTTATTCTGCTTCGACATCATTGCATAATGTGCAGACAATGGGATTTTGTTTTTATTAAACGCTGCCATATCTACCTTTATGTTACATGACGCCTTAGTGCTTAAACTTTGAAAGCACAAACAGCTTATCAAATTTGGTCGATGCCGAGTCCATATTCTTCGGTAACTCTTACTTAAAATAAGATGCTATCGGAATTATCTTATATACGGTAGTTATTTTTTGTACAAATATATAGCTAATCAATTGTTATAATTACACCTTTTTAAGTAGTACTTTGTGATTTCTGTTGTCCTTGCGAGTAATTTGGCCTCATTTCGCTGATCTAAAACCATCAGGATTCAATAACATTGAGGCCGTTGAAGAAAATAGCGTGAGCAGGCCAAGGATGGCCAGCTAGCTTTCGAGGGGAAGGGACGCCCCATCGGAAGCGTTAGCATTTTCGAATAAGGCCGAAGCCGGTTACAAACGAAGTTAAAAGCTGGATTCAACCACGTCGCGAAATTATCGCTTTTCAGATAATTTTGATGTGGCGGCTGGGAGTTCCAAGAGGGAACAGCCGTTGGTTTCCTCTTGGTCTGGTGTGGGCGAAGCGCCACGACCTTAGTGGCCGCAGGCCATAAATCAAAGATAATAAAAACAAATAAGAATTACAGAGATTGCAGCAAGAATTGACCATGTCATCACAACCTAAATGGTGACATAGCCAAAAATGCCGAATAAACGAATTAAGCTTGCGTAAACTGCAGGTAAAGCTTGTCTTTGAGCACGGTTCGGTCAAGCTTGGCTTGATGCATAAAGTCATCACTTGTTGGAGAGTTGCGCAACTCCAGCTTACGAATTTCAGTATCTAAATTATGGTACTGCTTTGCATCTTCTGCAAACTCAGTATCAGTGGCGGTTAACATCAAAATCTTGTCTTGATACTCAGGAAAATCAACTAATAACGCATGGCTTTCACCTAACATATCCTTCTCCATTTCATGTCAATGTTCAATAATGTTAGACCATATTTATACCTCATCGTCAAACTGACAGCGTTATTTTTCAATAGGTCGCACATAAAACTGCAACAGCTTAAGCCTCATAACTGTTAGGATATGCTCATATTCGTACTTGAATGCCACTATTAACGTAATGAGTAATCAATGAAAAAAATTATCCCTGCCATTATTATAAGTCTGCTTGCCACCGCTTGCTCTGATCCCAGTACAGCTAATAACAACTCAAAAACAGCCAGCGACCAAACAGGTAAGTCAGCGACCAAGCTAAGCCTTAAACAACAAGTAGAGTCGATCACGAGAGATTACTTTTTACTTAGACCAGAAATTGCCACTTACTATGGCGTGAGCGATGCCAGTATCAACGCCAAAGTGATGTCTAAACTCACCGACTACAGCCCATCTGGTGAAACTCACCGTCGAAAAGGCCTTAAGGCAATACTGAGTCAACTGAATAGTATTGATACCTCAAGCCTTAGCGATTCAGAGAAAATAAGCTTGAGCGCGATAAAATCGGAAGTAAAAGGCGCATTGCTGCCGGCTCAAACAGTGAATTATGGCACGGTATTAGGCGAATATGGTGTGTGGTTTTTACCCTACTCCGTCAACCACCTATCGGGTTTACAAATTGAATTTCCGGGTTATATGGAAGACAAATTTGCCGTAACCAATACCGATGAAGCGAACGCCTATTTAAACCGTTTAAGCATGTACCCTGCAGCAATGGGCACGCTTGTCGATAAGCTTAACCATGATGCCGATATAGGCGTCATTCCACCCGATTTTGTTATTGATAACACCTTACGAGGGTTACAGGCACAAATCAGCAGCCCGGCTAACATGCATCCTTTAGTCACCAGTTTTGGCGCTAAACTTAATACTGCAAAGGTTGCGGGTAGTGATGCGTTAATCAGCTCTGCCGCTGAACTGGTTGAAACTAAATACTATGCCGCAACTCGCCAACTAATCAATACGTTAGAAGCCGTGCGTCCAAAAGCAACCCATGAAGCTGGCATTGGTCGTTTGCCTCAAGGGGCTAAGCTATATCAGACACTTATCCAACATTTAGGTAACTCAACTAAAACCGCCGATGACATTCATCAACTCGGTTTGGCCGAAGTGGCACGGATTACTCTCGAAATGGACGGACTACTTAAAGAGGTGGGTTATGTTGACGGTACTGTAGGTGAGCGCATGCAAGTATTGCTCAACGACCCACAATATCTTTACCCAAATACGCCAGAAGGTAAGCAACAACTAATGGCCGATATTGATGCCGACTTAGCCTTAGTTGATGCCAAATTACCAGACTGGTTTGGCCGTTTACCTGATCAAGATGTCGCCATTGAAGCGGTACCAGATAGTCGTGCGGCTTCAACTAGCGGTGCATTTTATGATGCCCCATCGCAAGATGGTTCACGCAAAGGCACGTTCTGGATCAGCTTGTATGATACAGCATCACTGCCATCATATTCATTACAAACCTTGACCTACCACGAAACCAATCCAGGTCATCATTTACAAACCATTATTGGCTTGTCTGATGAATTGCCCCTGTTGAGTACCGTATTTTACTCCAATGCGGCTGGTGAAGGCTGGGCCTTGTACGCTGAACGCCTAGCTGCCGAAATGGGTATTTATGCTAATGACCCAATTGATAATATTGGTCGCTTACAATCTGAGCTACATCGTGCAGTACGTTTAGTGGTTGATACGGGCATGCACGCCAAAGGCTGGAGCCGTGAAAAAGCCATTGATTACGCGGTAGCGACTGAAGGTATTCATCAATCTGAAGCGACAGCTGAGATTGAACGTTACACAGTATGGCCGGGGCAAGCACTGGGTTATAAACTAGGTGAGCTAAAAATTATCGAACTTCGCGAAAAAGCCAAACAAGTTTTAGGTGATAAATTCGATATTAAAGTGTTTCATGATCGTCTTTTAGAAAATGGTGCATTACCGTTGGATTTAATGGAACAGAAAATTAATCAGTGGCTTGAAACTGCAGTGTAAACAATAACGCAATTAAAAATACGGGGCGAAATCTCGTCCCGTATTTTACTGTAATAAACTCACTAGAGTTAATTTTACTGCGCTTGATATTCAGCTAATTGCTGAGTGTATTTACTTTGATAAAACGGATGATCAGTATTGGCGAGCGCTTGTTTTTCAAAAGCGATTGCTTGGTCAATGTCACCTGCTGCGGCATAAACACTGGCTAACGAATGATAAGCGGAGTCAGCTTTTGGGTAAGCGTTAATCGTGTCTTGATATACACTAATGGCTTGCTCTGGAGGTAAACTATCAGCCAACGCTAGCAGTGAATCAATCGCAGGTACATCAAAGCCATAAACGTCATCTGAAAGGTGCTTGTAATAGGCTAGAATCGCCTTAGTACCTTGTTGTGACACCTCAGAGTCTGCCGCTAATACGGTATGCACATCATTAAATATCATCTCAATACCCAATGCCGTCGCCAAAATAGGTTGAGTCATATAATAGCTGCCATCAAAGCGCTTTATTTGATAATTCAATTTGCTATTGGCATGGGTCTGAATAATATTTTCAAGCGTCGCAAACGAGTCGAGCTGCCTTTGCTCAAAGTCGCTGTCGCTGGTGCTCACGAATAAAAATCGCGCCTGGTTTTTCATGCTTTGCAGCTTTTTGGGCGCATCGCTTAACACATAAGCAAACTCTTTAGAAAGTACCGGACTGGCAGCAATATACGCATTAAACAGACTAGGACGATTGATGAGGCTATATAGCACTAAACCCGCATTGCCAGTAAAACCATTAAAAATACGAAAGCCATTGGTACGATAACGTTTATCTATCGCTGGCAATAAGTCTTGCTCAAAAAAATCCAGTAAAGCTTGGTCGCCTCGTTGTTCAATGGCCTGCTTTTTCAACTTGCCTAGCCCTTGATGACCATCTGGCGCGGTGACAATGATAGTCTCTAACCACGGCCATCCGCCATTATGGCTCATCCAATCGTGCATTCCCGACAAATACAAATGGCTACGTGGATGTAAGTCAAATAACACCACATAACGCTTATCGGTTTGCTTGGTATAACCGTTTGGCAAGGTCACCACAAAGTCAGCTGGGTCACTAAATAGAGTGGAACTGACACTCAGGGTTTCAGTGTTAAGTTGCGGCAATACCTCAGTGGCAGACACCGCGCCTATGGAGAAAAAACTCAGTAATAGCGTGTATCTCGTTATACGGTTAATCCAAATGAGCGGCCATTTGAAATAACGTTTTGTCCCTGTTGTAAGCATGGTGCCTTCCTTGTAAAACTCGAGCATAAAGTTATACCTGAAGCTACCAGACCGCATCACTCAAGGCAATTTAGCGTTATCTAAACTTAGCTCACACCTTGCACTCAAAATCAGCGAATACAGGGGCAAAGTGATGAATAGCACTAGCCTTAATCCCCAATAAAGCATAGGATCATCATTAAGTTAATTATTGTTTTGGAGTAACAAGTCTTATGAGCATTAGAGCTATTATCGTTGATACCGCCGGTACCACTACCGATCTTAACTTTATTCAGGATGTGTTATTTCCTTACTCAAGAAAGGCTATGGCTGATTTTCTTGAGCAAAACCAACATAACGTAGTCGTTGATTATTGTATTAGCGATGTTAAAGATATCGCCCTAGAACCCGATGCGTCACTTGAGCGAGTCATCGAGATTTTACAGCAATGGATCGACGAAGATCGCAAACTTACGCCACTGAAAACCCTGCAGGGATTAATCTGGAAACAGGGTTATAACCGCGTTGAGTTTACTGGCCATATTTATCCAGACTTTATCGAGAGCATTGAGCGCATTAAAGAGAAAGGCATTCGTATTTACAGCTTCTCTTCTGGCTCTGTCGAAGCACAAAAACTGTTATTCAGCCACACCGAAGCAGGCGATTTAACCGGTTCGTTCAATGGTCACTTTGATACCCGAACAGGCAATAAATTAGACAAACAAGCCTACTGCAATATTTGCAATACCATCAGCTTGAAGCCAAAGCAGATTTTATTTGTGTCAGACGTAGCAGAAGAACTTGTTGCTGCAGAAGCAGCGGGGATGACGACTTGCCAAATGATCCGTTTTGCCGATCAACGTCAAGCTAAGTGTAAAAAAGTAACTAGCTTTAGTGAGCTAACCTTCGATTAAGACTTTAGCAGCACATATAAAAAACGGCCTCTTGGGTCGTTTTTTTATATGTGCAACTTATCAGCTGCTAGGAAATGCCGGTGAGATGCATTTTTTAACTTCAAAATGATAACCATACACAGCATTGATATCTGGCGTTATCTCAAGTATTTCATAATCATTAAGTTCAACTACATGCGACAGTGGCAGCTTTTGGCAGCGCGATTTAGCATTAGCCTCTAACTGAAAAGCAAACAAGGCAATGGCTTTGCGCACACTGGTAAAATACTGGCTGCGTAAATGGTTATATGGCCGCTTCGCAATCTCATCGATCACGTCACGTTCTTGAGCATGCACCAATTCATCAGCACTTTTAATCAACGGAGGCTCTGCAACCTCTTGCTGCTCACCTTGTTGTTTTACAACTAAAGGGGTGCCATCATCTGCGATTATTTCATCTTCTGTTTTGGCTTCAACTAATTGCACAACTTGTGGATCATCTAAGGCTTTCTCAATCTGCCCACCCAGGTCCATCAGCATGGCAAGGTGATACAGCACAACAGCAGCTAAAATCACCCGCACCCAAAAAGTAGTACGATGAAAATGTTGATGACTAATCAAGCGAAAATTGGTTACACCAAAAGGACGGAGTAAAAAAGACACGGCAAACATCAGCGGGAAAATAAGCTGCAGCACTAACAATACTATACAGCTCATCACCACACTCCATGCTGGGATATACAATAATATGGCAAAGTTATGAGTATAATTAAAACTACTAGCAGCCACACCAACCACATCGTTAACCACTGAACTTGAGCTTGCCAAGGCAAAATTAGCTACGATGGCGTAGAACAATAACAACACCGCTTTACCAGCCAGACTGTGCCACATGCGTTCAAATAAATGCCAGAACTCAATCGACATCGCCATGACGCTGATAATCGCCACCCACACAACGGAGTCAGTACAAAACAACAACACTATCGCGACGAGGTAGAGCTTTTGCGGCGCACTCAGTTGAGTTTGCAGCTTAGCAAATCGTGCAGTAAACACTGCCCAACATGACGATATCCATAAACTCGATGTTGTTAGATAAGTCTCTTTTCGCAAGGTGAAATCCTTATAAGTTCACTGGATATACTTACTGTAATAGCCACTGTCCCTTGTTGTTCATCGTCCAGACTGTTAGATTAACAGTTGAATTTAAACAAGCGTTTAATTTATTAATCCACAACAGAGAACCGCCATGAATGACTTTTTAGCTCAACATTCTATCAGCACAGACATTCAAGTCGCATGGGGTGAAATGGATGCTCTACAACACGTTAATAACTCAGTATATTTTAAGTACTTTGAAACCGCGCGTCTCGATTTCTTTAATCAAATTAACCTACTAAGCGATATAAAAACCACTGGAGTAGGTCCAGTATTGAGCGAAACCAATGCTCGCTTTAAGCGCCCACTGACCTTTCCTGACGCTATCATTGTTGGCGTAAAAATAAGTGACATTACTCAAGACCGCTTTGTGATGCATTACACAGTGTTCAGTAAAGCACAGCAAGCTGTTACGACTATCGGCTGGGCAAAAGTGGTGATGTTTAACTTCAAAACAAACCAAAAAGCCAAATTAACTCCAGAATTACTTGCCGCATTGAAGCTGCATGAATAACGATCTTTTATAACCGCATGAATAAAAAGATTAATTTTGTTTAAACAATGCAGCAATCAATAACAATAGAGAACAAGCCATGAGCAACCAAGAAGCTGTAACAGTGCAACATCAAGTCGATCGACATCGTTTTGTGGTCGTCACTCAAGGGGCTGAAGCCGTGCTCGAATACCACTTAGATGGTCAAAGTATCGATTTCCAACGCACCTTTGTCCCACTCGCTTTACGCGGCCAAGGTATTGCCGAAAAATTAGTTCGTACTGGGCTGGCGTGGGCTAAAACGGAAAATTTTAACATCAATACCAGCTGCAGCTATGTGGTCAAATTTATACGTTAAGCCCTTATGTTACCTAAAGCTATTATGGCTCATTAACACCTTAAACCGGACCCGTTAACGCTGCCAATTGCTGACGGACACACTCAGCGAGTGGCTCACTTTTTTCAGTTTGGTAATTATAATGCACCATAGTAGTGGTCGCTTCAGCGGTTTTTTTACCTTGCTGCCAACAGCTTTGTAATATATCGAAGCTGCTATTGCCTAAACGGCTAATATGCGTTTTAACCACAACTTCTGCGCCATAATACGTTGGCGCGGTAAAGGCGACTGTAAAACCAGCAATGATCATGTTCCACTTAGTTAAATCTTGGCCTGGATTTACGATTTCAAAAATGGGCTCACGAGCCGCTTCAAACCACACAGGAATAACCGTGTTGTTAATGTGTCCTAATGCGTCGGTTTCACAAAAGCGCGGTTTGAGGGTCATGCTAAATTGAGTGTCTGTCACAAAGAATCCTTTATTATTATTTTGAGTCCATTGACGTTTTGTTCGGTGAACAAATGTCATTAGCCCATTCTAACGACACATCTCACTCGAGGTCATCAAAAAACTCCTGAATACGAAAGTATTTATAGATAATGCGAGGAACCAAATTTAACACTTTGAAAAAATTGACTTTTAGATGAATATCGTACTCATCTATGATGGTCAAAATCAACTAAACAGACAAAATGCCATCAAATCTCGGCGAAAATCTTGTCACTCCGAAGCCAAACAACTATTCGACATATTTTCCTATCGCGTAAATACTGACTCCATCACATGAATGGACTCACTATTATTGCCGTTCGTATACTGACCCAAACGACAGAGCCACAAGTGAGTTTAATCAACGAAGAGCTGCTTTAATTTTTAGAGCCTTCTTCTGCAGCTATCTCCGCAAGAACAGATTTATAGTCTTCAACACTATTTAATCGATGTTGAACAAAAATTTGATATTGTGTGCTGTCTAAAATAAAAATTGAGCTAATTGTTATAACAGCTGAAACCAATTTAACAAGGAATACTCCAACGGAAAAATCTTCTATTATCACAACAGGAACCAGCAAAACCAAAAGAGAATATTGAGCAACTCTCAGCACTTTAACGGCAAAAAATGAACCTAGAATTACTTGGTAATTCACCAAGCAAAAACTGATCGATAAAACGGCTAGCACACCTAAAATCACTTCTGCTGAAGGGTCAAAATAAAAATTCAATGTAACAGATGCCGCTACTCCAAATGATATAGTCATCAACACAGAAGCAATTAAAAAGGTTATAAATGACAACAAGGGCGGAAATATCCCAACAGAAACATCTTCACTCTGCGAATTGTTGATCATGTACCACTCATCTCTGCAAAAATACCACTAGCCAACACTTTCTGGCTAAATTGATTGCCATAAAAAGACTGAGTGCTAGACCTAAAAACAGGCTTTCCATTTACCGTGATAATTTCCATAGTTCCCTCTATGTTGCCTCATTTTAAGAATGGCATTGTACCGCTACTGGAAATACTGGCAATTATCACTAAGTATTACGAAAAAGGACGCTAATGCGTCCTTTGGTATAAAGATTGATGGTTAATTACTTGCCATACATGGCATTAATTTCACTGTGATATTTACTGTAAATCATTTTACGACGTAGCTTTAATGTCGGCGTAATGAGTCCAGACTCCATTGAAAATGCTTCATGCAATAAGGTGAATTTTTTGATTTTTTCAAACCCAGCTAGCTCATGTTGCAACTCGATTAATCGCTGCTCGAAATGAGCCACCACTTGTGAGTGACGTAACAAATCAATTGGGTTTTCAACATGAATACCTTGCGCTTTAGCCCAAGTATTTAATGCTTCAAATGCTGGCACGATTAGGGCTG
This sequence comes from Shewanella sp. 5S214, assembly GCF_041439795.1. Lineage (NCBI taxonomy): Bacteria > Pseudomonadati > Pseudomonadota > Gammaproteobacteria > Alteromonadales > Shewanellaceae > Shewanella > Shewanella sp. 5S214. Next base: position 44,738 of record NZ_JBGOOV010000027.1, on the reverse strand, counting down.
ATACATAATTGCGTGCATCGGCAACAATGGCGACTTGTTCGATAAATGGGCAACAAGCCACCTTACCTTCAACTCGCTGCGGTGCTATGTATTTACCGTTTGAAGTTTTCATTAATTCTTTAATACGATCGGTAATATATAAGTTACCTTGCTCATCAATACGCCCTGCATCACCGGTTTTTAACCAACCGTCTTCAAAGGCTTCAGCAGTATCTTGTGGTCGATTGTAATAACCACGCATCACGGTGTCGCCACGTACCAAAATTTCGTCGTCTTTGCCTAGCTTAATTTGCATGGCATCGAGTGGCTTGCCGTTCGATCCCGATACGCGATTATCTAAGGTGTTACAAGTTACTGTGGCGCAGGTCTCTGTCATGCCATAACCACACAATACCGGCACATCAATGCTGTGAAAAAAGCTGCCAACATTAACATCGAGAGCTGCACCGCCAACAGGCATAAACTTTAACCTGCCACCCAATACTTGCTGTAGCTTACTGAAAACCAGCTTGTTAGCCAGCTGCCACTGTGCACTTAACCACAAACTTCCTGCAGCACGGCCTTGGCTAACGTCAAATTGACGTTTGCCTACTCTCATCGCCCAGGCAAACAGGGCTTGCCTTGGTTTAGAGGCTTGGCCGACTTTATCGTGTACTGCGCTGTATATTTTCTCTAAAAATCGCGGCACAACACATAAGGTATGAGGTTTTACCGCAACGAGGGCTTCTTTAATTCGATTCGTGTCATTTAGATAGACATTATGGCCGCCGCGACACAATACATACATGCTCCAACCGCGTTCAAATACATGGCTCAGAGGTAAAAATGCCAACGACACATCACCCGCTGTAAAAGGTAACTTACTGTCATGTTGATTGATCATTGAGGCAAAATTACGGTAGTCCAGCATCACACCTTTAGGGTTACCTGTGGTGCCAGAGGTATAAATCAGCGTTAATAAGTCATCTAGGTTGCTATTGGAAAGCCTGGTATTGAGTTCTGCGTTAATCAGCGGATTAAATTGCGCCGCTAATACCTGATCAAAATACACATGATTATCGGCATTCAGGGTCACATTCGCATCAAACACCACAATATGCTCTACGCAGTCTGCTTGAGTAGCAATGGTACATGCCATGTCGTATTGCTGTTGGTTACCGGCAAAAATTAATTTAGCTTGAGCATCATTAACAATAAACACCGCTTGATCGATAGTACTGGTGGGATACACAGGCACGACCACATTGCGCGCTTTTAGGGCGCCAATATCAGCACAAGTCCACTGTGGGCAGTTTTGGGCTAAAATAACCACCTTGTCTTGTACTTGTAAGCCAAATTCAATTAACAACTGTGCGACTGAGTCGGTGATTGTATTGAATGCACTCCAAGAGACAGTGTGCCAAGGGGCCGGCATATCAAAGCCTTCAAGGGCGATATTATGACCTAGTGACTGACCTTGTTGCTGCAGAAGTTGGACTACGTGGTATTGATCTAATGACATATGGCTGTGGCCTTTTTAGCTTACAGGTGTTCCGCTTTTCGCATTCTACATTAAGCGGCCACAAACCATAAGAGCTTTTGCTCTATTTTTGAGCTTAAAGTCACGTTCGGACTAAAATTAGACCTGCTGTTAAGCTGCACTAATGCCATTTTTCCATAACTGACTCTTACCCCACACTAGTGCAAGTATACCGATGACCACTAGCGGAATATCAATAAGCAGCCACATCGTCAAGCTGTCGCCGTCCCTTAAGGCGGCAAAGCTCAGTGACACCAGAATGGAGTGTATCAATACAATCAGCATTGCCGCAGTCGCTTGATAGCTGTTACGACAAGCCGAGCCAGCACCGAGCATAATGGCACTGCCCCAAAAGGTACTTAATCCTAAATGAGCCACAAACGGCAGAGTTATTTGTGGATCAATAAGCCATTTTACTAGCCCTAGCGCACTGACCATCATCACCAAAACCACAATAAAACGATATTGGCTTCGGTAAAATGCACCACGCAATCCGTTCAGGCCACTATAACAAGGTAGTAAAAACAAGGTTTCTGCCGCGCGCCAACGTTGAATTCGGCTCCAATGAACGATAGAGCAACTGAGCACCGAAAATTGTGCCAATAAAAATAATGTTGGCAAATTAATCTCAAACAACCACGATAACAACATCAATCCAAGAGCGATAATTGGCAAGCACAACATCATCACCGCCAGCACAGGACCAATGAAAAAATTCATCGGGTGGAAAAAACGTTCAAAGCGGGTAATCCAAGTAAAACCTTTTATGCTTGGCAACCACATCCAGCCCATTTGCACGGCGTTGAGGTACACCACACGCGATTCTCTGTTCCAGCGTAAGCGCCGACACAAGTCAATAACATGATAAGACAGTATCGCAACCATAATCAGCATTATCCACGTCGGTATGGTGAGTACTAATCGATCTAATAAGGGTACCGCTATGAATAACAAAAATGATAAATGAAAACTGTTACTGCGCCATAAACAAGCCCACACAAACAGTAAACCGACCACAATGGCGAGGAGTAATTTGGGGATGACATCATAAGCAGAAAAACTAATACAGATTAATAGCTGTATCAATAACATGCCCGCCGCGATGCTCGCTGCTTGTATGAGTACATGCTGTTGATAACCAGGTATTAGACCGGTCAACTCGGTTGCTGATAACCGATTTAGCTGCCACGCGATTGCTGCTGCTGTAGACACAGTAGCCATTGAAAAAACCAGGCTGACAATTTCAGTTTTACCGCTGATAAAGCACAGCAGTCCTAACACTAAGCCTAATCCTGCAGTGGCAATAAAACTGACACTGCCTAAGTCATATAACCATAAACGCAGCATGCCACGATAAGGTTTACGCCATAAGCTATTGCCACGGTTAAACGGCTGCAAACTCATCGATGCAGCTCCATAAATAACTGTTCTAAATTAACGGCCTTGACACTCTGCACTCCCGTGATGACGGCCGAGTCGCCTTGTGTGTCCACCAGCATATTTAGCCCGCTTTGACTCAAAATTTTGTAGCTTGATGGTAAGGTGGTACCGTCATTTATGCTGAGTAATTTAACCTCTTCTCGCAGGGCATCAATCTCTTTAAACAGCACTAGTTGACCTTTTTTAATCAGGGCAACATGACTGGCAACGCGTTCTAAGTCAGAGGTGATATGCGATGAAAATAATACAGCAGAACCCGAATCAAGCGCGAGATCAAATAAGTCGCTCATAAACTTGCGTCTGGCGATAGGGTCAAGGCTGGCGACGGGCTCATCGAGTAATAACAAACTTGGGCGATACGCCATGGCCATGATCAAGGCCAATGATTGACGCTGCCCAACCGAGAGTTTTTGCACCGCTTGGGTGACATCTAAATCGAACCGCTCTAACCAATCTTGTTCAAGCGTCATATCCCAGTTTGGGTAGAAGCTTCGATGCAGTTCTAATGCTTTATCTATGGTAAAACCTTCATAACCAAAAGGCTGCTGTGGTACATAACCAATACGTTCTTTTGCCTGAATAGATAACGCGGCAGGCGTTTCGCCTAAGGTTAAAATATCCCCTTGATCAATATCAATAATACCTAACGCACAGCGCATTAGTGTCGACTTACCGGCACCATTTTGGCCTAATAATCCGACCACCATCCCAGGATAAAGTGTTATCGATAGATCGGATAATACTGTATGTCCTGCTGCCGATTTATCTTTGGCGGCAAAAGTTTTGCTCACATGATTAAAACGTAAAATGGGTTGTTGTTCGGATTCCATTGTCGACTTCCTAGATAATATCCTTAACGATAAAATGAATGAACTGTGTTGCTGCTATTCTTTATCCCAATATTGCGCCAGCAAACGCTGTAATTGGTCATAATCGACTCCTAACTGGCGCGCTTGCTCAACTAACTCAGATAATTGCGGTGCCAGTAAACTACTACCAGAAGCACTATTGGCTGACGTTCTTGCTGCCACACGTGATGGCTGGCCACGACGACGTTCAACCCAACCTTGGTCGACAAGTTGCTGCATAGCCCGCGACACTGTCATTGGGTTTACAGCTAAATGCTCAGCAAGTTGACGTACCGAAGGCAGCACATCTTCTGGGTGCAATTGTCCGCCAACAATTAAGCGCACGATTTGATCGTGTAACTGTCGATAAATGGGTTCACCACTGCTGGGGTTGACATTTAATAATTCTAACATTAGCCTTTAGGAACTGTATTAATACATTGATACACTCATACACTAGATGCTAAGGTATCATAATCGTCATGAAATGCAAAAAGGAAACGTTCCGATGATCAACAGGAAGTTTGTCAACACAGCCTTAGCAGAGCGAATTAACCGCCCTGGTTTATGCCATTCGCTAACGCTTACGAGCCGCTGGTTTATTGCTGCTATAAGTATTTTACTCGCCAATTATAGCTATGCCGACACACCAGAGGTTAATCTCGCAGCGGCTGCTAAAACCAGTGCTTGTTACTTAGACGGTTTAGACGAGCAGCTTCAATGCGGTAAAATCAGCGTGTTAGAAAATCCTAAGCTCACTGATGGCAAGAGAATCGACATTCATTTTGCTATTTTACCAGCGATTAAAAACACTCATCCTGGTGAAGCCCTACTGGCCATCGCAGGTGGTCCTGGCCAATCAGCGATTGAAAATGCAGCTGGTTTTAATCGTATGTTGTCAAAGGTTCGTCAGCAACGCGACATTTTACTCATCGATCAACGCGGCACGGGCCAATCGAATATTCTATCTTGTGACGATGACACCACTGAATTACTCAACATGAATGATGACGATATCGATGTGATTGCCATGACCGAAAAATGCCTCGCCCACATTGATGCCGACATCACACAATACGGTAGCAACTCAGCATTAAAAGACTTTGAAGCGGTACGCAAATTTTTAGGTTATCAAAAACTGCATTTATACGGCATTTCTTATGGTACACGCATGGCACAGCTTTATATGCGCCACTATCCAGAAGCACTATTGACAGTGACATTAGATGGCGTGGTGCCCATGCAACAAAGTGTTGTCGCCATTGGCAGCTCAATAGAACGTGGCTTAAATGTATTATGGCGCGACTGTAAAAGTACTCCTGCTTGCCAACAGCAATTTCCTGAATTAGCTGACGAGTTCAATAAAGTCGATATGCTACTCGCGAAAGCCCCCATTAGTCAGCAAGTACGTGATCCGCTTACCGACGAACTCAGTGACTTTTTACTCACACGCGGTAAGTTTAGCGGCGCAATCCGCATGGCGATGTACATGCCAAACATACGTGCACTGATCCCCCATGCGATTCACCAAGCTGCACAAGGTAATTATCAACCCATATTAGGTATTTACACCTTAACCGCTGACAGTACAGGTATTGCTATCGGTATGCATGCCTCTGTGGTGTGCGGCGAAGACATTCATCGCATTACTTCACAAATGCGCAAAGATGCTAAAGACTCCTACATCAGTGGCAACATGCTAGAGGGGCTAGAAAAAACTTGCCAAGCTTGGCCAATGCCATCTGAGAGTGAGAATTTCAGCGAACCAATCCACAGTGACATACCGACCCTACTATTATCTGGCGAGCTAGACCCGGCTACGCCACCTAACTGGGGCGCGCTAGCGCAAGAGAAACTCACCCATTCAAAACATTTTATTGCGCCTTATGCTACCCATGGTGTAGCAGGACAAAGCTGTGGCAATGACCTAGTCGCCCAGTTAGTTGAACAAGGCTCTGTAAAAGACATCAATGGCGAATGTTTGCAAAAAGATGTGCGTCGCAGTTTTTACCTCAACGCGAATACTGTAGAAGCATTGCCAGTTGTCAAAACGCCGACAGACATAGAAACAACAGCGCCAGCGAATACTGCTGCAGATAAGGAATAATCATGATTACTGTTGCAAACTTAACCAAAAAGATTGGCGATGTGCAGGCGTTAGATGATTTAAGTTTTAGCGCTGAAAATGGTCAAATCACTGGATTACTTGGCCCAAATGGTGCCGGTAAAACCACCTGTTTACGCACCTTATTTGGCTTACTTAAGCCTGACTCAGGAACCGCGACCGTCAATGATATTGATGTCGCTATCGATCCTATTGGTGCTAAAAAGCAGCTAGGTTTATTCCCCGATCCTTTTGGTTTGTATGAGCGCCTTACGCCGCGTGAATATATTAGCTTCTTTGCCGAGCTCAGTGGCATGTCGCGTAAACAAGCCAAGCAAGCCACCGCCGATGTGATTGCACAATTGAAGCTTGAAGACATTAGCGACCGTCGTTGCAAAGGTTTTTCCCAAGGCCAACGAATGAAAACGGCCTTAGCACAAGCCATAGTGCACAAGCCAAGTAACATCATTTTAGATGAGCCCACTCGCGGACTCGATGTCATGAGCACTCGCTTACTGCGCGATATTTTATTGCAACTCAAAGCTGAAGGTCATTGCGTGCTGTTTTCAAGCCATGTAATGCAAGAAGTCGCCGCCTTGTGTGATCGCGTCATCGTAATGGCTAACGGCAAAGTTGTTGCCATTGGTAGCCCAGATGAACTGTGTCAGCAAACAGGTAAAGACTCGCTTGAAGATGCATTTATCGAACTTATCGGAACAGACGAAGGGATTGCAGCATAATGAAAATGATACTCGCAATGGTGCGTAAAGAACTCGTCGACGCCGCACGCGACAAACGATCGGTAATGGCTGGTCTTTACTATGCCATCGGTACACCGTTGATCATGTGCGCCATGTTTATGGTGTTAATTGGCCAGTTATCTAGCCCTGAAGATTTAAACATCAACATCCACAATGCCGACAAGGCGCCAGATTTAGTGCGCTACTTAAGTAATAACGGCATAAACCATAGTGAAGATGAACAAGCTAAAAAAATCATCTTAACCATTAGCGATGATTATGCCGCTAACATGGCTAAAGCCAAACCGGCAGAAGTATTATTGATTGCTGATAATTCAGATGAGAAGCTACAAAAGTCGATTCGTCGACTTGAACGTCAGCTGCAAACATATAGCGCTGAAATGGGCAGCATACGTTTAATTGCCCGTGGAATTAATCCACGCATTACCCAGCCACTCAAAATAAATATTGAAGATCAAGCCACACCGGACTCTAAAGGTGGAATGATTTTGGGCATTGCCATTTTCACCATGATGTATTCAGTGTTTATCTCTGGTATGAACCTCGCTATCGACACCAGCGCTGGTGAGCGCGAACGTAATTCATTAGCGTTATTGCTTAGCCATCCCATGAGTACCCGCCAGTTAGTGATAGGTAAAATTATTGCCGTAACCTGTTTTGCTTTACTAGGGTTAATCTTGATTTTACTGGTATCTAAAGTGGCTTACCCTTTTGTTCCGTGGCAAGAAATTGGCTTTACCGTCAATATCACTCAAGATTTTATGGGCTTAATGTTCTTAGTTGGTATTCCCGTCGCGTTAATGGCTGCAACCTTGCAACTGCATGTGTCGTTTATGGCTAAAACCTTCAAAGAGGCACAATCATACTTAACCATGGTGTTATTTGTCCCCTTGGCACTTTCTATGGCCGCTAGTTACAACATAGCTCCAGACGTATTGCAGTGGCTACCTGTGTCGGGCCAGCAACAAGCCTTAATGGACTTTATTAAGGGCCGTGAAATTCCAATGATGCAATTAATCGTGTCGTCTGTGGCCACATTAGTAATAGCCATAGGATTAGCCGCTGGCTTAGAGAAGTCACTTAAGAGTGAAAAAGTGGTCTTTGGCTTATAACTACTGTTATCAGCGTTAATTGATAACGGTGTGACGCCAGCCTTAACGGTTTAGAGTAAGGCTGGTAGATTTACAACCAATTGATTCAAAACTAATTCACAAGAATTGATATAGCAAAGAGCATTAACAAGGAGCATATTATGGACAACGATATTGCGATCATAGCGTTAGTATTTATTGTGATTGTCGGCACCACGGCATCCGAAATGTTTAAACATTATTTAAAGCATAAACAAAAAGCTGACGCCGATGGTGTCGCCGATATAAAAGCCCAAAACCAAGCATTAATCGAACGGATACAAGTGTTAGAAAAACTGGTAACTGACAGCGATTTTGAGCTTAAGCAGCAATTTAAAAAGTTGTAGTGCTTGCGCTAAAGTGCAGATACCTAACTACACTTGGAGGGTTGTCGGCTATTCTGATTAACTAAGAGCATTTATTTGAAGTAAATAAAAAATTGATAAATAAAACCTTTAATCAATTAATATATTTCAGTAAATCCTGGATAATCACGGTGACATTAATAGTTGATTAACGTGAAGGTCTGGCAGCATACTAGCAATAACAACATATGCAAGTAGACATGAAACGATAAAAAACGTGAATATCCATTGTACGTTTAGAGACATTTTATGCCTTAATTCAAGTAATTTATAACCTTAGTATGCCAATGAGGATAAATATGATGGCGTAATATATTACTCAAAATCCACTATAAAAGATTCAATGAATACCCCGCTCCCTCTAAGTTTTTATACGATTTTAAGTAATATTTATATAGAAAATGAGAATTTCCAAAACTATATATTAAAAACCCTGGTTGACTACCAGATTCAGAGCATATTAAATCTAAACATTAAACTCCCACCATAGAACTATTTTATATTTGGATATATATAGTCTAAAATAACCATAGTAACAAAGCAGAGTATATCAATCATAAAAATGATATAATAAACTTTAAAAATACGTGTCGTTTTAGTTGGTACACTATCTTTTAAATGAAATAAACCATACCTTTTTGCATACCAATCAAACATAAAAACACTCGCATAATGAAGCGTTCCATGTCCTGTTAAAAAGATATTTAATGAGAAGTATTCACGCCCATTTTCTAATATCCCTTCAACTGACTTAATAGGTTTATTGTATATATATAACAACATAGGCAACAAAACAAATAAACCTAAAAATACGAAGCTGCCGCCTAATAGAAGTCCTATAAGATCTATTATTGACATTATTTCTCTATCACCTCATACAAAAGTTCAGCTTTATCGCCTATATAATGACTTCCATGCTTCGCCCCAAAATATCCTCCAACACCACCTGCGACGATCCCACACCATAGTAAACTAGTCCCACCACTAGGAAGGCCAAAAACAATTGAACATAAACCATAACTTGCAATCAAACCACCACCAGCTGCCCCAACAATAGATCCAGCGCCTTTGCCAGTCTCAACATATTTTGCTTTAGTACACTCAAGATCTGTACCCTCAAGACAAGCTCGCTGGATATTTGCAGTTGCCTCAACACCCGTTAATGCAACGCCTACATATCCAACTCGTTTTAAGTTTTTTGCCATATTCGCTATAGTTTTATAATGGTCAGCAAAACCAGGAATATTTTGAGCATATCCGCCCATTTTATCCCAACGCCTAATCAAACTTTTGCTACTTAAACCTAATTGAGTTCGAATATTTCCTGGCATTAAGTTTTCACCAAACGCGGGCTGACCAAAGCGTCTTAAAGCATTATTTAAATTAGAAAAGATAATCTTTCTTCGATGCTGAAACTCAGGTGATCTCAAGTTTCCTTTTGCATTATAAGTCTTAACATACGTCTGCTCTAAATTTTTCAAGTTCTCCTTTACAAAGCTAACATGCGAGTTCCAAGTGTTATTAGCTACGCCTAATAATAAGCCGTTATATTTAGCAACATTACTGAGTAAGTCGTACCGCTTAGCCAAAACTTCTTTTTCAATCTCATCAAGTTCTCTCAACTTTTTATCAATATCCAACGCATACTTTTTAAACTCTTGTTCTTCAATTGTGCACTGAAATGTATTTAAAGGAGAAATTAAAACGATTTGACCAGGCTTAGCAAAACCATCGATTAGATGAGAGTTAACAAATTTAAAATGTTCAAAGGTTTCTTTTGTTGGCATGTTGTATAACACAAGGATCAATGCATTGACCGCCATACGCTTCTCAACAATATGTATTGCAAGATCACTTGGTATTGCAGAAGTATTACTCATAAAACATCCTTGCTTTCACGATTTAGTCCTTCAATATTTAGATCTATATTTTACACCTATGCCTCTAATTTTCTATTATCAAATAGGATATAAATACCTTTACCTCATAATGGTTATAAAACGTATCGTAAGGATTTTTTTATCCTCACGACACGCTTTAACATGGCAGAAATTGAATGTTTTTAACTACTTCGGTCTAAACGGTTTTATCACGGCTTCGTCACAGACTAAAAACGGTCCGTCCATTAAGTCGATACAATAAGGTATTGCGGGAAATACAGCATCCAAACATTCGCGGATTGACTTAGGTTTACCAGGTAAATTAACAATTAACGAGTTGGCACGAAGACCCGCAGTTTGACGAGACAAAATAGCTGTTGGCACAAACTTTAATGATTCGGTGCGCATTAGCTCACCAAAACCAGGCATCATTCTGTCGCACACAGCTTCGGTGGCCTCTGGCGTTACGTCGCGTTTTGCAGGGCCCGTGCCACCAGTGGTGACGATTAAACAGCAATCTTGATTATCGGCTAAATCAATCAATGTCGCTTCAATAACGTCACGCTCATCAGGTATCACCTTGTAAACAGGTTCCCATTCAGACGTTAAATACGCATTCAATACTTCAATAATGGCTTTACCAGACAAATCTTCGTACACGCCAGCGCTGGCACGATCACTCACAGTCACGATGCCGATTTTAGCTTTGCTCATGGTTATTTTTCCCTTATGAGGTTAAATCAGTAATGCATTTATAGGAGAGTAATCTACCAAATAAATGTGGGTTCACAAAATCTCAAGTTGATAAACAGAGCCCTCTTAACACAATGGCATAACCTTAGGGGCTATTGATAGGGTGATTATCTGTGTACTGGGTTTAACTACCGACACTCACAAGAGTTATGCATATAATTAATAGTAGGGGTTCTTCCTATTAAGTCAGTTGCGATGAGCCCACAGTCGATGCTAAATGCTAACCAGACCTTTTGATTGCTCGGATTGGATAACCATCTATATTACAAAAGGATACGATAACACTGGAAGCTATAGATCAGCTTATTCGGTAAACTTATCTGTTGTGGTTAAAGCAACATTTTATAGTATTACCATAGCGACTGTTGGAGCTTAATAACAAGCAACAAATAGAGAAGATGTCTAGAGAATAATGGATGTTTAAACAAGATTGATACTGCCAAAAAGTACAGTATCAATTGATTTACGGGTTAATTTTGAGAATGAGTGACTAAGTTACTTAGGATTAATGTACAAAATCAAAATGCCATCTACGGCCATGTTGGCAATTTGCAGTAACTCTTCAATGCTTGCCCCTTCAGATGCCTGAATCGACATCCCCTGAAACAAGGTCGTAATCAATTGAGCTAACACTGCAGGCTGACAATCTGCATTTAACTCACCTTGCTGCTTAGCTTGCTCAAATCGAGCGACTAATTGGAGCTTATGCCGTGCTTTGCGCTCTAAAACGGCTTGCTTAATTGATTCGCTCGCTTCACTACAGGACAGGGTGCTGTTAATTAATGCGCAACCTTGAGGATGGCTACAGTCAGTAAATTTGGCTGCAGCACCAAGCAATAGACCGCGAACCACATCAGCAATGTGTTGATGTTTAAAAGCTGTATTAAATAATGAATCTGGACGGTTTTCATATAAATCGATGGCTTTTAAAAATAGCTGCTCTTTATTACCAAATGCGGCATACAAGCTAGGCTTCTTGATCCCCATCGCCTCGGTGAGCTCGTTTAAAGAAGTTCCTTCATATCCATGACGCCAGAAAATATTAAGCGCTTGCTCTAATGCCAAGTCGATATCGAACCCACGAGGGCGACCAACACAAGCTGCTTTGGTTATTGTCATAAATAGTACCTCTTATATTAACGGAGCTTTATTTATCAAAAGCTTAACTAACTTTTATGACAAACAACCCGCATACTTTAGCATAATATTAAGCCACATCAGGGTTAATATTATGCAGATTAGTCGCAACTATAACAATTTAACAAGTATTGATTAACGCTATTTCATCGCAACAAATCACCTTACAAATAGTGATGTTACTTTATTTTCCCGCTTATTGAACCTCTTGTCAAAATAATTTAATACCTATCGGTACAAAAGTCATTGACAGGGTTATTTTAATCTATATATTACCGTTCGGTACAGAACATTTTATACCTATCGGTATAAAACGAACTCGTATACCAATATAACGCACCCTACAGCCTGCTAAAAAAACGTAAATGCTATTGATCAAAGGACCGCACCATGAAGACGTTAAAATCAATTAAAATCACTTTACTAGTTAGCCTAACGGCATTGCTATTAGTGGCGTGTGGAGAACAACCTGCACAACAGGCGAATACACCTGCAGCGCCTAAAGTAGACGTAGCTAACGTGCTTTATGAGCGCATTACCGAGTGGGATCAATTTACCGGACGCTTACAAGCTCCTGAAAAAGTGACCTTAGTCCCTAGAGTATCAGGCTATATTGAATCGATTAACTTTAAAGAAGGCGCACTGGTTCAAAAAGGTGATGTGTTATTTACCATCGACTCGAGGGTTTTTACTGCTGAATATGAGCGTCTTAAAGCAGAATTAACCAGTGCAATATCAGCTAATCAACTTGCTGAAAATGATTATGAGCGAGCCAATAAACTGTTTCATCAAAAAGCGGTTTCAGAAGAGCTGATTGATACTCGCCGCTCTAACATGCATCAAACTGCAGCAGCGGTTGCGTCAGTTAAAGCAGCATTAACTAGTGCCCAACTTAACGTTGAATATACCCAGGTTACCGCACCTATTACTGGTCGAGTGTCATATGCTAATGAAACGGCAGGCAACTATGTCACTGCGGGTCAAACGCACCTCACCAGTTTAGTCTCTACATCGCATATGTATGCTTATTTCGATATCGATGAGCAAACGTATTTAAAATATGCCGCGTTCTCGTTTGAGAACAAACGTCAAAATCCACGTTTAGGTAACAACGCTGTGGTTATGGCTCTGGCAAATGAAACCAGCTTTAATCATCAAGGTGTGATCGACTTTGTCGATAATACCGTTGATCAGCAAACGGGTACTATTCGGGTTCGAGCTAACTTTGCCAACCAAGAAAATCAATTATTACCCGGCTTATTTGCCCGTATCAGCATTGCTGGTAGTGAGTCATACGACAGTATTTTAATTGACGACAAAGCCATTTTTACCGACTTAAATAACAAGTTTGTTCTGCTGGTAAATGACAAAAACACCCTTGAATATCGAAGTGTCAGCCTAGGTGAAAAACTTCATGGCTTACGTATTATTACTGCTGGCTTATCACCTAACGACACCATAGTGGTAAACAGTCTGCAGAAAGTGCGCCCTAATGTCACTATTGAGCCAAACCTAACCGACATGGCTGATAGCGAAAAATTAGAAGCATTACATCAAGCACAACGCCTCCTCGATAACCAGCCATTAACAGCACGTGTTGCTGATGACGCAAGTCAGGGTTAAGGAAACTACATAATGTTGTCTCAATTCTTTATTAAAAGACCAATTTTTGCCGCTGTTTTGTCGCTGCTGTTCTTTATTTCAGGCGCACTAGCAGTATGGCAATTGCCCATTACCGAATACCCAGAAGTGGTACCACCTACCGTGGTTGTTACGGCAAACTACCCAGGTGCTAACCCTAAAATCATTGCTGAAACGGTTGCATCCCCGCTAGAACAAGAGATTAACGGCGTCGAAAACATGTTGTACATGTCTTCTCAAGCCACGTCTGATGGCCGCATGACGCTAACCATCACCTTTGCAATTGGTACTGATGTTGATTTAGCTCAAACTCAAGTGCAAAGTCGTGTTGAGCGAGCAAAACCACGGCTACCAGAAGAAGTACAACGCTTAGGCATAGTCACTGAAAAATCATCACCAAGCTTAACCATGGTGGTGCATTTAACCTCACCAGATGACCGTTATGACATGTTATACCTGTCTAACTATGCGGTATTGAAAGTCAAAGATGAATTAGCCCGTATTACCGGTGTAGGAGCTGTGCGCGTGTTTGGCGCCGGCGATTACAGCATGCGCGTGTGGCTAGACCCTAATAAAGTGGCCGCCTTAAGCTTGTCACCGAGTAATATTGTTGCTGCTATTCGTGAGCAAAACCAACAAGCAGCAGCTGGCAGTTTAGGCGCACAACCAAGTGGCGACAGTGATTTCCAATTACTGATTAACGTCAAAGGTCGTTTATCCAATGTTGAAGAGTTCGAGGACATTATTGTTAAAGTGGGCGATCAAGGTCAGATCACTCGTTTAAAAGATGTTGCCCGGGTGGAATTAGGTGCATCGACTTATGCCCTGCGCTCAATGCTAGATAATAAAGACGCTGCTGCATTACCAGTGTTCCAAGCATCAGGCTCTAACGCAATTCAAATATCTGATGATGTTCGTTCTAAAATGGCAGAACTGTCTAAGTCATTCCCAGAAGGCTTAGCCTACGACATCGTCTACGATCCAACCGTGTTCGTGCGTGGCTCAATTAAAGCTGTGGTACAGACACTGGTCGAAGCATTATTGCTGGTTGTATTAGTAGTAGTACTGTTTTTACAAACCTGGCGCGCATCCATTATTCCATTAGTGGCGGTTCCGGTATCACTTGTGGGTACCTTCGCCTTTATGCACCTAATGGGCTTCTCATTGAATGCCTTATCACTGTTTGGCTTAGTGCTGGCGATTGGTATCGTGGTCGATGATGCAATTGTGGTAGTTGAAAACGTTGAGCGAAATATCTCTGACGGATTATCGCCCGTTGCCGCCACCCAAAAGGCAATGAAAGAAGTTACCGGTCCAATTATTGCCACCACATTGGTATTGGCAGCGGTATTCATTCCTACTGCGTTTATGTCAGGCTTAACCGGGCAGTTTTATAAGCAGTTCGCGCTAACCATTACCATATCCACTTTTATTTCGGCAATTAACTCATTAACCCTTAGCCCTGCTTTATCGGCATTATTGCTTAAAGGTCATCACGAGAAAAAAGATCTGCTGACCCGAGGTATGGATAAACTGCTAGGCGGCTGGTTATTTAAACCGTTTAACCGCATGTTTGCGCGTATGTCTGACGGTTACGGCTGGTTAGTGAAGAAGATCATTCGTTTTGGGGCTGTCATTGGTATTTTGTATATCGGTTTAGTCGGCTTAACTGGCTTACAATTCTCAAGCACTCCAACAGGTTATGTACCTGGGCAAGATAAACAATATCTTATCGCCTTTGCTCAGTTACCTGACGCAGCATCATTAGATCGCACCGAAGCTATCGTGAAAGAAATGTCGCGTATTGCACTAGATCAACCAGGTGTTGCCCATGCTGTCGCCTTTCCAGGTTTAAGCATTAATGGCTTTACCAATAGCACTAACAGCGCCATTTTGTTTACCCCGCTGGATGACTTTGCCGATCGCACAGATCCATCATTATCGGCAGGTGCTATTGCTGCGGCGTTAAATCAAAAATTCGCCGCGATTAACGGCGCATTTATTGCGATTTTCCCGCCACCGCCAGTGCAAGGCTTAGGCACCATTGGTGGCTTTAGATTACAAATTCAAGATCGTGCTAATTACGGTTACGAAGAGTTGTATAAAGTGACCATGCAAGTGATGCAAAAAGCATGGGCAACGCCTGAGCTAGCTGGAGTGTTCTCGAGTTATCAAGTCAATGTGCCACAACTTGAAGTGAACATTGATCGCACCAAAGCCAAACAGCAATCGGTATCGTTAGACGAATTGTTCTCCACCCTGCAGGGATACATGGGTTCGGTTTACGCCAACGACTTCAACCAATTTGGTCGCACTTATCAAGTTAACGTACAAGCAGATGAGCAGTTTAGACAAACGCCTGAACAAATCGCCCAACTAAAAGTACGTAACAACCAAGGTGAAATGGTGCCTATTGGTTCATTTATTAATGTCACCAATTCATCTGGTCCAGACCGAGTCATGCATTACAACGGTTTTACCACTGCTGAGCTCAATGGTGGTGCTGCACCTGGCTTTAGTAGCGGTGAAGCACAAGCTGCCATTGAAAAGATTTTAGCTGAAACCTTACCTAATGGCATGACGTACGAGTGGACTGAACTCACCTACCAACAGATCCTGGCAGGTAATGCGGGCGCGTATATTTATCCATTAATTATCTTGTTAGTGTTTATGGTTTTAGCGGCACAATATGAAAGCCTAAGCTTACCCATAGCCATTATTCTGATTATTCCAATGACGCTATTGTCGGCATTAACAGGGGTACTTATCTACGGTGGAGATAACAATATCTTTACCCAGATTGGGTTAATTGTCCTGGTGGGGCTAGCAACCAAAAATGCGATTCTCATTGTTGAGTTTGCCAAAGAGTTACAAGATGATGGCATGGAACCATTAGAGGCCATACTTGAAGCCGGCCGCTTACGTTTACGACCTATTTTAATGACCTCGATAGCCTTCATTATGGGTGTGGTACCTATGGTGTTTTCTAGCGGACCAGGTTCAGAAATGCGTCAAGCAATGGGTGTTGCGGTATTCTCTGGCATGATTGGGGTAACGATTTTTGGTCTTATTTTAACGCCACTGTTTTATTATGCGCTCGCAAAACGTGGCAAAAATAAAACCGAATTAGCTGAATCAAGCATAACCCAAGATTAACCACGTTATTGATTCAATGATAACCAAAAAGAGGTCACCTTAGGGTGACCTCTTTTTATGACTAATAACGCGACTCTACACCCACTTGATCCATTATTGCACTTGTGACCAAACGGGCAACGCAGGAAATGCGCCTTTTTTCGCACACGTTATCGCACCACACTTAATCGCAAACTCAGCAGCCGTTTGAACCTTCACTCGATTAAGCAATTTTTGCACTAAAAGCTCTGGCGCTAAATATCCTTCATCACTGCCAAGTTCATATAAGAACCCCGCAACAAAACTATCTCCGGCGGCTGTAGTATCTGTGGCGACAATTTTAGGCACCGGCAACTCAAAGGAAAATTCAGCGCTGTGACATAAAATGGACTCTGGGCCATTGGTGACCAAAATTAACCTCACCCCTTGTCCAATACAGAATGCTAAATATTCGTCAAATGATACTCCACGCTCTTGAGCCAAATACAGTGCTTCCTCTTTACTCATTTTAAGCACGTGAGTATAACGAAAGCATTGCTCCACACGGGCTGATAACAACCGAGTGTCTTGCCATAATGACAAGCGTAAATTAACATCAAAACTGACTAATGCTTGTTCCTTATGCGCTTTTTTAGCACCATAAAGACTGGCATTGAAAATAGCCTTTTCAGTAAAGGTATTAGAACAAAGATGAAAAATATCAATTTTTGACCAGTCGATAGCATCAAAATCAGCTTCACGGTATAGCATGTCAGCAGTGTTCTGCCGATTAAAGCTAAACGACCGCTCCCCCTGCGCATCCAAACTAACTAACACTGTGGCAGTAGCAGCATCAGGTATTAATGCTAAACAACTAACATCAACACCTTGTTCTACCAGTGTATTTGTTAACAACTGGCCATGATCGTCAGCACTAATGCCACCAGCAAAAAGACTCTTACCACCTAATTTAGCGTAACCCACAGCGACATTGGCAGGCGCGCCACCAGGGATAGGCTCGTGAACCAAACCAGAATGGCCCACCGGAAGTAAATCAATTAATACTTCACCAAAACTCAATAATGTACTCATATAAAACGTCCAAAAAAAAGCCCATTTGCATGGGCTTGTTAACAGGGATTTCTAAAAACTAATAAAACTAATACTATTACAACTAAGGTTATGACAATAAAAGATTAAAACTCGTACTTAACCGTTGCGCTGGTTGTACGACCGTTAATGGTTCTGGCACGAATGATATTGTTATCGGGTACCGAACCTTCTTCAGCTTCGGTAATACCCACAGTATCAAACAAGTTATTGACGTTAAGCGCGACTGATAACGCATTGGTTAACTGGTAAGATGCAAACGCATTGACTTGAGTATAACCATCAAAACTTAGGTCATTATTATCTTGAGCATAAGACTCAGTGGTACCAATCAAATTGACCCCAACAGAGCCTTTATCAAAGTTATAACGGCCCATTAGCGAGTAAATAAAATCAGCTTGGCGACGAGGTGTGTTGCCAATTACACTTGGATTAAGGGCATCTTTAACAATTTCAGCATCGGTCCAGGTTACGTTACCGCGGAAGTCGAAATCACCAACATAATAAGCACCTTCTAACTCAATCCCTTTGGCTTCATATTTACGGTCAAAGAATATTTGGCTAGTGGCTTCAAAGTTTTGCTCTTCTGTTTCAGAGTAAAACGCCGTGGCAAATAGCGACACGCTATCGTAACGATACTTCACACCCACTTCGTACTGGTCTACTTCATCCACAGAGTCTTCGTCAGAAACTGAACCATCAGCATTCACTTTACCAAACAACAAACGGTCAGCATTGGCACGACCACCATGACTGATACGACCAAATGCGGCTAAATCTTCAGATACTTGATAGTTAGCACCTAATGAATATGACAGGTAACCCCAGTCATAATTCACTAACTGTGGGTTAGCATTATCAATTGACGACACACTTAGCTCAGGCTGAGAAATCACCCCATCACGGTTCATATCCACTTGTGATTGCACATTACCCGCATAGTAACCACTGGCATCGCCAGAGTCATAGCGCACGCTACCGTCTAATGATAAATCGCCGAACTTAGATGACGCAGCAATATACGGTGCTTTAATAGTGTAGTCTGAATCATAGTTACGTTGACAGCAATTGCCCCAGTAAGGAACGCCATAAGCGTATAAACCATTATCTGAGTACTCAGTGCCATCGGCACCGACCACATCTAAAAGTGCCGCATTATCGCCTTGCACTTCCATCAAATAAGAGTTCCACATCCAAGTCATATTGATATTTTGCGTGGCAGTATAAAAACCAAAAGTGACATTAGAATCATCAAACGTCTTGGTTAATTTCATGTCATTGACGATAGAACCAAAGTCATTCATGGTCACATCAAAACTGTGTACGCGCATAGCTAAATCACTATCAAATGCTTGACCCGCTTTGGCACCATTAGCATAAATCAGTGATGATCCGCTGCCACCAATACTGTCAGCAATACTCGAGCTGTTAGCCACTTCGGCGGGCATTAACGACATAAAATTACCGCTAACATCCGAGATGCGGAAACGGTTTTCAACTAACCAGTCATCGCCTAAATCAAATGAAGCTTCTAGTCCAACTGAATTCACAATCGGATTCATACCATCACGCATATCACCACGGCTGATATTGCCGTCAGCATCTAAGCGCAGGGTTGATAACATGTTAGCCGAATGAACCGTATCAGATTGGGCATCAAATCCAGGTATTGAACTGCCATCTGAATACATTGGCATCGGCAAATAACCAATGCTCTTATCATTTAAGTGCTTTACATACAAACGCACATAACCAGAGTCAAATTCTTTGGTTAAGTTAGCTTTAATTTGGCCACCCTTGTTCGCGGTGTAACCAGGATCACGCGGACCATCACCGGTACGCACAAAGCCACCAATATGAAAACGCATTGAGTCATTAATGCTTGCGCCATATTCAAAATCAGTACGCAAAGTATCGTAATCAAGACCCACAGTAGACGAAATACTGCCTGCATCACTGGTGCCCGTTTTACTAATGACGTTAATAATACCGCCTGGTGCGTTACTGGCAGCTGTTGAGGCTGAACCACCACGGATTGATTCAATAGTTTGTGTTGTAGAATCAATACGTAAGAAAATATCCGCATTACCAAATGCAATATCACCAAACTGTAAAATAGGTAAGCCATCTTCTTGAATTTGCAAGAATTTAGCTCCACCAGAGGCAACCGGTAAACCACGTACCGCAATGTTGGCGTTACCTTCACCACCAGTCGATTCAACCTTCATGCCCGGAATAATGCGGAACGCTTCGGCTGATGAACGAGGTGAGCTAATGGCTAAATCTTCTGGTGACACACTGCTCACTGACACGCTCGAGTCCATTACACGTGTACCACGTGCGACACCCGTTACCACAATGCGCTCAAGACCAATGGCGTCTTTTTTAGTTTCCACAGTGTCAGTGTCAGCAGCCCACAAGCTTGAACTGACCATCACAGCTAGCGTACTTAATACAAATTTCTTAGATGTGCTTTTTATCATTTTTATGTCCCCACATAGAGTGTATTGATGTTGTCTTATCTCCCCATAACAACATCAGTAATATATTCATCAATCGAACTAAGCCCCAAACTATCTCAATAGCTAATCAAGGTGCTAAACTTAAACCTTTTACTTAATCGATTAAGTTACAAGTTAGCAACTAAATAGTAAATTGCAAGTACAATTTATGTTCAATTATCGTTAACTGGATTAAAAAAACATCTAAGTAGATGTTTAATAGATTAAATATTTATAATAGTAGTTGTTGATTATTTAGCGTCAGCGGTTAACAAATGCCCTGAGGGGTCACGAAACAGATTGTATGCCGCCAAAACGCACAACATAAATGCAAAGCCGGTGGCTAAATAAAACCCGTATTTAACATGACCAAATATGTCGCCTACCAGTCCCATTAACAAGGGACCTAATGCAGCAGAAAGTGCAGTAAAGAATAAAATGACCCCAGCAACCGAACCATGTTGATCAACCGGGAAACAGCTGATCCCTTTAGAATTTAATGTCGGATACATCATAGACATAAACAAACCTGATAAAGGCAATAAAATAACCGCAGCCGAAATGCCATACACCATAGCGCCTAAATAACATAAGCTAATTGCCAGACTGAACCAAAACATCACCTGTTGCCAACTGAATTGATTGAGGATCCACCCCCCCAGAAAACGTCCCAATGCCCGCAATGTGAAAAAGATAGTTAACGCATACGTTGCGATTAATGCCAACTCGCCTTCATAGTTGAGTAATAACGTCGGCATCCAAACATAAATAGCCACTTCAGTAGCAACATAAAGCCCAATCGCTAAAGAGTAGCCTAATGCATAAGGGTTTTTCATCATGCTAAACGTACTGGCGAGATTAATATTTTGAGTAGATGAGCGCTTAAGTTGCGGGTATTCAGCCTTATAAGCTAACCAACATAATATTAAACAAAACGCCCCAGCACCAAAATACAGATACTTCCACGACACGCCTGTTATCAATAAATAACTGACAATCGCCGGACCAACCATAGCACCCACACCAAAAAAGCCTTCAACGGTATTCATGGTACTTGAATGTTGTTTTGAGTTAGTTGAAATATCACCAATTAACCCTAGCGCGCCAGTTTTGAATACCCCAATAGCAATACCCACTAGTGCCAACAAACATAGAAAATAATAAAATGACTCACCTAAAGCGAACATAAAACTGGCCAGCGCAAACAACAGTAAGCCAATTAAAATCGTTACTTTCCGGCCTAACTTATCTGCCAGAAAGCCTAAAAACAGCCCACTTAATGCAATAAAAAGCATTGGCATGTAATGAAATGCGCTCGCTTGTGACATCGATAAGTCAAATGTGTTAATCAACTCAGGAATAATCACTCCCACTGCATCAGAGGTCATGGCAAACATAAAAAACATTAAATACGTTAGTATTCTTATCCTAGAGTTACCGCAATTATCTAGCTCTTTCATATGGTTAACCATACTTCTCACCTTATTGTTATATGTTTTCTTTGTGGTCACACTGTCTATTTATGGCGACACATTCGTCTTCTCCCACAGAAAACGAATTCAATATTTAAACAAAGCCCTTGAATAATGTTTCATATTGGTTAAATATACAACTTAATCGATTAAGTTTTTTTTAAATACTTACTTTAAGAGTCACCAAAATGAAAAATAATGTTCAGCTGATCACTTACGTAGATCGTATAGCGCACTCAGACTTAAAAGGACTCAAACAGGTTCTCGACACAGAACTTCATAATCTCTTTGGTGGCGTACATCTGTTACCTTTTTACTATCCAATCGACGGCAGCGATGCTGGCTTTGACCCTATAGACCATGCAAAAGTAGATGAACGTCTTGGTGATTGGAATGACGTAAAGCAGATTGGCCAGCAATACGACATCATGGCCGACTTAATCGTTAACCACATGTCAGCGGAGTCTACCGAGTTTCAAGACGTACTTGCCAACGGTAAAAGTTCTGTTTACTGGGATTTATTTCTAACTAAAGAGAGCGTATTTCCTGACGGGTTGAGCGCAGAAAACCAAGCTAAAATTTATCGTCCACGTCCAGGGAGTTGCTTCACTAGCTATAAACTTGCCGACGGGACAGAAGCCGAGTTTTGGACGACTTTTACCTCAAACCAAATTGATATTAATGTGCATACCGCTGCAGGTCAGGCGCATTTAAACAAGGTGCTAACGCGTTTTCATGAAAGCAAAGTCGATCTTATTCGTCTTGACGCTGCTGGCTATGCGATTAAAAAGCCGGGCACTAGCTGCTTTATGATTGAAGAGTCATTTGAATTTGTCGATGAGTTGGCCAAAAAAGCCAACAGCCTAGGCATGACCACCCTTGCCGAAATTCACTCACACTACATGACCCAACTCGATATCGCTAAGCGGGTAGACATGGTGTACGACTTTGCGCTACCGCCATTGATCCTTCACAGCCTGTTTAGCCAAGATGTCAGTGCATTAAGCCATTGGCTATCCATTGCACCACGCAACTGTGTCACAGTATTAGACACTCATGACGGTATTGGTATTATCGACGCAGGCCCTGTCGGCAATAAAGCAGGTTTATTAACCGCTGCAGAAATTGATAACCTAGTTAACCGCATCCATAGCAATAGCAAAGGTGAAAGCTTACAAGCAACGGGCGCGGCAGCCAGCAATGTCGATCTATATCAAGTTAATTGCACCTACTACGATGCTCTTGGCCAAAATGACATTGATTATTTAATCGCTCGAAGCGTACAATTTTTTGCTCCAGGTATTCCGCAGGTGTATTACACCGGTTTATTGGCTGTGCCTAATGCCATGGAATTGCTGAATCAAACTCAGGTAGGTCGTGACATTAACCGCCCTTATCTACAGGTAAGCGACATTCAAACCGCGATGCAAAAACCGGTTGTTAAAACGCTATGTGAGCTGATCACTCTTCGCAATAATGTCGATGCCTTTAATGGTGAGTTCACCATGACAAACCAAGCTAATCAGTTAACACTTTCTTGGGTGCATGGCGACAGTTCAGCCAAGTTAAGCGTAAATTTTGCCACTAAAGAAACCCATATCAACATAGTTGCAGCGCAACAATCGACCCACATTGTGCTGGCCGATTTATTGGCTAAACATAGCAGATAATCTGACGGGTAATTTAAGCTCAAACGTAAATAAGGCGCCTATTAGGCGCCTTATTTGTATCAACATATTTGTATCGAAATCGTCCGGTCATCAATATTACATCAACAACTGCCACCACGTGACAATTCATAACCTAACACTTCAGCATGATGGGCATCAGCAATAAACATTTCAGCGGCTTTACGGCCTTTTTGTTCTGAATACTGGAACACAGTCGTCAGCGGCGGGATCGCCCGAGTACCTTCGTCAATACCATCAAAACCCACCACTCGAACATCTTGTGGAATGCGTAAACCTTGTTGGATTGCCTCGCGCATTAAACTCAAAGCAATTAAATCACTCATGCACAAAAATACATTCGGACGCGGTACACAATTAAGCGCCTCTTTGGCAGCTATGGTCGCAAAGTCGGCATTACTTTCAGGGATATTCCAAATGCGGTCATCACCAAGCTTAACCCCAGTATCACCAATGGCATCCAAATAACCTTGCAAACGCTGATGCGCTACAGACGTGTCAATTTCCATAGAATGAATATCATACACGCGGCAGGTTAAATGGGTATCAAGCAAGCGTAATCCAAGAATTGCGACCTGATCTTGCTCAGATTGAATCGCCAACTTAGCCACTTCATAGGCACCGGCTTTATTATCGATACTCACCGAAGCACTACGGTGAATATTAAAGTCGACCGTTACCACTTTTTTACGAATTTTTTTTAATTGCTCGGCCAATAAACGGTTACGGGGGCGACCATAACAAATAAAGCCATCGACAAAATCATTGACGCCATTCACATTGTCAGAGCTACCAGAAAACAACAGTAAATTAATTTTATGTTGCTCGAAAACGGCAGCAACACCTTTCATAAATTTACTGGCCACAGGATCTGATACCATGTATTCAATACTGTCCGACAACACCAATGCGACCGTATCAAATTTACCACGCCTTAAAGATTGCGCGGCTTTATTAGGTCCAAAATATCCTAGCTCGTTGCAGGCAGCGAGAATGTCTGTGCGGCGTTTTTCCGACAACTGATCTGGACGATTAAACGCATTAGATACCGTCGCATTCGACACACCTAATTCTTTGGCAATACTTTTTAAGGTCCAATGCTTGGAGTCTGGCATAACGGGTCCGTTTACGTCGTGGTTTTAGCCTAAACAGCTATTTATAACATGAATATATCGATGCTAAGCGGTGAAAACAACCCAAGCAATACTTCAGATGCAGGCCTAGGGTTGAAGCAAATAAACGGCACCAGCAGTTAAACTGCTGCCAAATTATAAATGGTCTTGCTGTTGAACATGTTCGACCAAACTGGCTATCGACATGTTTTGTTCAAACGTTGGATTGTCTATGCGTTTTGCAAACCAGAAACGAGGCTTCCAATAGATATTATTCAAACTCGAAATTTTTACCCCTTTTTTAGTCGAGGCATGTAAAAAACGATCATTGCCCATGTAAATACCGACATGATGAACCGTCCGAGTGGTTTTAAAAAAAACTAAATCGCCGGTTTGTAACTGGCTGCGCGGCACGTCTTTGCCCAAAGTCCCCTGTGAATTCACTGTGCGAGGTAGTTTGTCGCCGACAATGTTCAGGTAGGCCAAATACACAAACCCTGAACAATCTACGCCATTTCGGCTCAGGCCACCTAAACGATATGGCGTACCTTTCCATTGATTATGAAAACTTAACAGGCTTGACTCGCTCCACTTGGGCGCTTCTTGCTTAAGCATGGGTGGAACTACCACAGGCTTAGGTGCGATAACCACTTGCGGACTAGACGCACATGCCGACAGCAGCAAAACCAAACAACTAAGTAATAATCTTTTAGCCAATTAACCCTACTCCAAACACCGAAAAAACCGCTCTATGTAGCAATATTTTTTCCACAATACACGCTCAAAATCACTGCTGCAGCACTTGAATCTATCGAGTCATCATCTGCATACACTGCACTAAAGCTCGCTTAGCAGCCATTTTATCGACTTTAATTTGGCAGCGTAGCATAGTTCCTTGCCAGTTCGCCCAAAAAACACTCGCTAGTGTTAATGCTGGCAAGTCTGTACGGATATGGCCTTGCTGCTGCCCCTGCTCGATAAGCGCACTCAATAAGCCCAACCATTGATCATAAAGGTGGTTTAAGGTTTGATGCAATAAAGGCGCTTTGCTACTGACTTCAACCATTAAGTTACCCATTAAACAGCCGCGAGGCTCACTGCCACTAAACAGCTCATCAATGAGTTGATGATACCCATTAAGCATTGTTGATAAATTAGTTTTAAAATTTACGCTTGAATCGATAGCAATAGGTTGAATACGTAATTGAAAATAATGTTCGGCAACGGCTGCCGCAAACGCCTCTTTACTGGCAAAGTAATGGTAAAAAGACCCTTTAGGAATACCGACCTCGTCGAGAATTAATTTAATGCCCACGCCACTATAACCGTGTAACGCAAAAAGCTTTTCGCCTACGGCGCATATTGATTGTCTACTTGCTGCACTTTTGTTCATTGAGCCTCCATTTCAATGACAGGATAAACAAGAATAGACCAGTCGGCTAACTTTAGTTGCTAATAATCAAAATATAGTGACTTATTGCCTATTTTAGGCATAAAAAAACCAGCCCAAAGGCTGGTTTAAAGATTATCAATAGATTACTGAGTGACACGTAACTTATTAACAACATCTTTTACGTCATCAGTATTTTTGGCAATCATTAAAGCTAAATCACGTTCAGCATCACTCGATACCGAACCTTTTAATGTTACCACGCTATTTTTTACCTCAACGTCAATATCGGTACCAGATACGTCGGCTGAGAATAATAGTCGCGTTTTGACTACGGTAGCGACTTTTGAATCGGTGATGTTTTTAGCGAGATCATTAGTGTCTTTATCGCTATCAGGCTTCATTACCGACAATTCATTATTGACGTCTTTAACGCCATCTAAGCTTTGCACTAATTCTCCGGCAAGTGCCTTATCAACACTACTGTTAACTTTACCTGTTAGGGTCACATTGCCATCATGTACGTCGGTATTAATATCGAATGAATTCAAATTAGTATTTAACAAAAGTGTGGTTTCAGCTTTACCATCGATCCACGCATCTTTTGCATCATCTTGCCAATCTTGTGCTGCACTTGCACCGAATGCCATTGAACCTAACATGATGCTCATTACTACAGATAATGTGGTCTTTTTCATAAAGATTTCCTCCGTTGTTAATATCAAGGATTATAGTGCTCGAATCATGCCAACAATTATAACCACATGTAAAATAACAACTAATTAGAGTTTTTCATTGATATGATGACTTTAAATAGTAATGTTATCGGACTTTTTTACCGATACTAGGTAAATTTTTCCTCATGGCAATCAAGAGTGGCTTAACCTCGACTAGACTTAAAAGGTGACGAAGCAAACATCAACAAAAAACGCCTGATAATCAACATTATCAGGCGTTTTTATTACCTGCAGACTAATTACCTGCAACGGAAAGGCGTTTCATGGTATCAAAACTCATCTGTAGCCAAGCAATGCCTTCGGCAAGTTGCCCTGCGACACGCTTATTTTTAGTTTTTTTAGCGGCGTACTTTAATTGAGTTAATACTTGTTGCTCAGTTTCAACCAATACTGCAATCACCTGCGGTAGTGGTTTATCCTGTATCAGGTGTTCGGCCTTAGCATAGTGTTTATATGAAGATTGTTGGTGAAAGGTTTTACTGTCCATAGGCCTTGCTTGACTGGATCGCATCAACGTAAATAATGGTGTTAAACGCGTTAGCATGCATTTTCTAATGTCAGCCATATGGATAAAAACCCGCTTAATATTGTAATCGTCGGCCCCTAGTATTGCTTGGGCATAAAATTGCTCGCCCTCTTGGCATAAATCAATCGCCTCATGCAAAAGCCACACATCGGACTCAACTTGTTCGTCTCGAGTATATGATTTCAACGCAAATCCTCCTGTATTCGATAATTTAACTAGTACTTTGCTCTATAGGTTGTATAACCTATAGAGATCCAGCACATATTATGTAAGCAAAGCCTAAACATAAGCACGTCTGCACATGGACAAAATTTAATTAACCATCTGATTATTATTGTTATTATAATATTTTGTTACACGTTAATGGCCTAACAACACTGAATGATTGTCTTTAGTTGTCACACGACACCCGAGACAAACATTGGACTACATACCACAGGGAGTGAATCGGCATGCCACGTCCAACACTTTTTTACCATTTACACCGTCAAGAAGGTGAAGCTCGTCTACTTGCTTTACCAAGTAGCCAGCACTTTAATAAGATTGCCAGCTCAGTTGACCAGTCCTGGTTAGACCAACTGAAGAGTAACTCAATAGACGTTGCTATCATTGAACTGTCACAATTAAGCCAACAAGAATACGCTGAGCTAACTGACAGTTCGATAATGTCTGATATTGAGCTCATCTTCTTAACCGAAGGTAAGCCAAACCCCAACTTAGATCATTTAATGTCAAAAACGGCTGGTTATCATTTTCGCCAGCCTTACGATGCTGATGTGATTAACGACACGCTAGAAGACTTTGCCCGAGACTTCAAATCGCAATCGACTAAGCAAAAACAGCCTTTTTCGAGTGAACTAGACCAATATGGTTTATTGGTTGGTTCATCGCGTGCGATGCACAAGTTATATCGCACTATTCGTAAAGTCGCTGTCACCGAGAGCAACGTGCTCATCGTTGGTGAAAGCGGTGCAGGTAAAGAGCTCGTTGCCAATACTATTCATTTGGCTAGTCATAGAGTCGACGAACCCTTTATCGCAATTAACTGTGGTGCATTAAGCCCTGAACTGGTCGACAGCGAACTGTTTGGCCATGTAAAAGGCGCTTTTACTGGTGCTCATCGAGATCACCGTGGTGTATTTGAGCAGGCAGAAGGCGGCACCTTATTTCTTGATGAAGTCACCGAAATGCCGTTAGAACACCAAGTAAAATTACTACGCGTACTCGAAAATAATGAATATCGCTCAGTGGGCTCACAACATCTTAAAAAAGCCAATGTTCGTATTATTGCAGCCACTAACCGCGATCTAGCCGACGCTATTGATGCGGGTCATTTTCGCGAAGACTTATATTTTCGTTTAGCGCATTTTCCCATCCAAGTGCCACCATTACGCAACCGTAACAACGACATAAGTGGACTTGCACAGCACTTTTTGGCATATCGAAACACAGCTGAAAAACTCACAAAAATGTTTTCAGATGATGCACTTAACCTGATCCAACAACAAAAATGGCCTGGTAATGTCCGCGAATTGAAACACGCTATTGAACGTGCATATATTCTGGCAGAAAACGAAATTTTACCGAGCCATATCATGGTGTCATCGCTAGAACCTTCAACAGAGCCGTTAACTGACGGCGTACAAATACCTGTGGGCATGCGCCTCGACGAACTAGAAAAAGCTGCAATTTATCAGGCCCTTGATGAATCTATGGGCAATAAAAATGAAACTGCAAAACAATTAGGTATCAGCGTTAAAACCCTTTATAACAAGTTAAGTAAATACCAAGACCAAACGAGTCCTGACGAACCTTAACAGCGTGCTAAGTGATTAAATGTGTTTGCTCGCTTGAGGCAGCAACACATTTAATGACTTAGGTTTAACCTTGATGCATAAATCTTCAGACTCAAATAACTCACCATCAATAACATATTTGCACAACGAGTCCGTGCTCAACTGAATCGTCTTAGCTTGCTCATGATGAATTCCACTCTGCTGATCATCTTCACGCTCGCCTGTTAATCCGGCAAATAATAGCTCGGTCATACTCAATAATTGTTGTGGTGATGTCTCACTGGACTCAATCCAAGTAATGTCTAACAAACCATCGGTAATATTGGGTTCACCATTTCCTTGGGCTAATACACTGGTGAATGGCGCCGCATTAGCAATCACTAAACTCGTGGTGTTAATCATTTGAATGTCACCACTATCAAGCTGTAATTTCATCGACAAAGGCTGATTTTCATCTATCGCCTCCCATAAACCATTAAGGTAAGCCAACTGTCCGAGCTCATTTTTGCGGTCGCGATCGGCTTTCTGTATCATTTTCCGCTCAAAACCCAAGCCCGCTAGCAACAACATCAATTGCTCATTACACATGGCAGTATCTATGCGCTGAGAATAACCTTGAATCAAAATATCAAGCGCTTGCGATACCGGTACTAACTTACTGGTGATACCAAACAAGGTGTGACTAAGTGCATTAGTGGTGCCCATAGGAATAATGCCTAGGTAAATATCACTGTCGACAATCACCGATGCCACCTCGTTAACTGTGCCATCTCCACCACAAGCAACAATAATATCAGCACCCTGTTTTTTGGCATGTTCGGTTAGTTGCACCGCAGACTTGTCTTTAGTGGTATATAAGACTTCAAGCTGAAAATAATCGCTCAAGGTTTGAGTTATATGATCGGCTTCATCATGCCACTTACCGCCACCTGACACTGGGTTCACAATCAACCAAGCGCGTTTATGGATATGAATTTGATTCAGGCGATGCATTTTTTCGACGGCCGCTAACTGCCATTTATTTAACCGCGCGGTTTGACGAATACTACTGATAGATTTCAGCACATCATTAACATTACGATTTTGCTCACGGCACACTAAGTAAGCGGCTAGCACTAACACCGAACGCCCTCGACCTAATGCACAATGTACTACGACATTTTTGCCATTACTGACTTGGTTATGTAACCAATTAATCGCTTGATTTAACTGTGCGACGCTAGGTACGCTGTGATCCAATACCGGAATATTTAAATAGGCAATATTTTCATCAACCAGAGTCCACTCTAATGCGTCAAATTCTGCAGTAACATCTAAAATAGCATCAATTTTCTCATGCTTTAGTCGGTCAATATCGCCAGAAAACAACCGGCAGGCTAAATACAGCTGCTTATCAATTTTTTGTATTGCAGGAACTTTGTCATTTTTTCTCGCCCAGGCGTTATATAGCTGGCAACCCAATAAAAACGGAATAAAGCTCCAACCTATATACCAAGGAATACTGCCATCTTGGCGTTTACGGAAAATACCTGCACTATTAAACCAATACGCCGAACTCACCAAGCCTAAAGATAATGCAAGCCACGCAAAAACAAGCTTAAGTAACACATAAGGAAGCGCCACACATAAGCACGCAGCCAATAACGTACCAAGGGTATAATAATATTTAATATGGATACGGGTGAGCATTGTGGTCCTCCTTTTTTAAAAAAAGCAGCACATGAGTGCTGCTTAAGACAATACTTATCACTATAACTATCTAATCACTTCGCGCCACGCTCTTAAGATTTTACATTGACTTATATGAGTCTAAACAAGTCGTGACCTTTGACATCAATGTACTTTACGTTAATAACCTAACGGCTCTGAACGGATTAAATAGTTAATCAGATTGCACTGTATTTAACAGTCTGGATCTTCTGACTTCATGCCTTCTTTTACATCTTCACATGCATCTTCAACAGCATTACCAGCATCTTGGATCATTTCATCCACTTTCTCACCAGCATTCTCAGCTTTATTGTCTGAACATGCTGATAAACCAGCCGTTAAAAACACCATTAAACTTGCCATTGTCAGTAATTTTAATAATTTCATATTCATCTCCTAGATGATGGTTGTAATCGAATAACGTTTTGTCGCTAACCTTAACTCGGCTTCAGAGCTCAGGTTACCTACTATGCTCGGGGACCTTTACCTCTAATCGCACTGGATAATAATGAAATCACCAGTAATACAATAAAGATAAAGAAAATAATTTTGGCGATCCCTGCTGCGGCTCCAGCAATACCAGTAAAACCCAATAGTCCTGCTATAACGGCTATAACTAAAAACATTAATGTCCAGCCCAACATAAAAACCTCCTTGGTGTACGATTTACAGTATGGTGCGTGATGTGCTAATCCTTTTGATATCGACCTCATACCTAACCATCTGAGAATTAACCATTTACACAACGACTATGTTTTTACTAATGCCAACATCGTGCCAACAGTAAATAAAAAATTAAAACCATGATTATAAAGGATTTAATTTAATATCGAAAAATGAGCGATGGAAGAGCCACAGACTTGTAGGCACTTTTTACCGATGTTTCCGGTAAGAGTTTCAGATACTAGCGAACCAGTATCGAAAGGAGCAATGAAAAGGAGTCAACATAAGCGCCGCCAGAATAACACCAAGCATTACAACGTATACGGCAGCTTAAATGATATTAATGTTGCTAGCGCTATAAAGCCACTCGATATCCACAAACAAGCTTCTAAACCGTATATTTGATACACCAACCCCGAAAGAACGGTGCCGATAAGACGTCCCATGGCGTTGGCCATGTAATAAAATCCCACATCAAGTGACACGCCATCATGACCTGCATAACTAACAATCAGATAACTGTGCAGTGACGAGTTAATGGCAAACACAGCGCCAAATAGCATTAATCCGGCAATTAATGTCACGTGGATATAAAAGTTAAAGTGCAACGCAAGAGCAATAGCAGCAGGAATAAGTAATAAGTAGCCAGCCCATACAAAGGCTGCGCGTCCTGTTGGTACTTTGCCGTGTTTTTTACCAGTAACATAAGGCGCAAATGACTGGACGATGCCGTAGCCAATCACCCAACTCGCCATAAAACCGCCCACCCACCAATGATCCCATTCAAATGTCACCGCTAAAAACACTGGTAACGCCACCACAAACCATACATCTCGAGCACCAAACAAAAACATTCGCGCTGCCGACAACAAATTAATCGCCGGACTTTTGGAAAAAATATCGATAAATTTAGGTTTATTTTTCGCTTTGCCTAAATCCGCTTTTAAGCTCAATAGACTCATCACCCACACACAAGCTAATAAGGCTGCCATCAACAGCACTGCACCGCGAAATTCAAATAGCGTGAGCAAAATGCCACCTAAAAAGAACCCCAGTCCTTTTAACGCATTTTTAGAGCCAGTAAGAATAGCCACCCATTGATACAACTTGCTCTGCGCATCACTAGGCACCAACATTTTAATCGCACTCTTGGCGCTCATTTTATTGAGGTCTTTAGCAATACCCGACAAGGCTTGCGCAACCATGACATACATTATGGTCAACATGTCCGCTGGTACGGCCAACATAGCTAGCGCAACTATTTGTAACCCTAAGCCAATGTTCATGGTGTTATTTAAGCCAAGCCTTGCCCCTAGCCAACCACCTACAAGATTAGTGACTACGCCAAAAATCTCATAAAACAAAAACAACATCGCGATATTGAACGGGCTGTAACCTAGCTGATGAAAATACAGCACCACCAGCATACGCAGTGCACCATCGGTTAAGGTAAATGCCCAATAATTACCAGTGATTATTAGATATTGCTTAATGTGAGATGGCAATGTACTGAAAGTTAACAGCCCCATGTTAGCTTATTCCTTGTCCGCCAAACCTACTTTGCGCGCAAGCTCAGCGGTGCGATTAGCGTAACCCCACTCATTGTCGTACCACACATACAGCTTAACTTGGGTATCATTAACCACCATGGTCGATAAGGCATCGATAATACTTGAGCGTGGATCGGTTTTATAATCGACCGACACTAATGGGCGCTCTTCATAACCCATAATCCCCTTAAGTTCGCTATCAGCAGCTTGCTTCAAAAGCTGGTTTACTTCTTCTGCCGTTGTGCCACGGGCCACTTCAAACACACAATCGGTAAGCGATGCATTGGCTAGCGGCACCCGAATCGCATGGCCATTTAACTTGCCTTTCAATTCAGGAAAAATATGAGTAATGGCAGTAGCAGAGCCGGTGGTGGTTGGAATTAAACTGATTCCACACGCACGGGCGCGGCGTAAATCTTGATGCGGTGCATCTAAAATCGTTTGGGTGTTAGTAATGTCATGAATAGTGGTCATCGAGCCATGTTTAATGCCTATTTTTTCGTGGATCACTTTTACCACAGGCGCTAAACAATTGGTGGTACAAGAAGCTGCCGTTACGATTGGATGAATCGCTTTATCGTATAAATGCTCATTTACGCCCATCACAATATTGAGCACACCGTCTTCTTTTACTGGCGCGGTTACTACAACTCTTTTGACCCCTTGATCTAAGTAAGCTTGTAGCAAGGCTTTGGTTTTTATCTTGCCGGAGGCTTCAATCACTACATCGCATTTTGACCAATCAGTGTCTTGGGTGACCACATTACGACTGCAAGGAATAGCTTTACCGTTAATCACTATGGCACCACCATCATGTGTCGCTTCATGATGCCAACGACCATGAACTGAATCAAAGGTCATTAAGTGCGCCAGGGTAGCAGCATCGCCAGCGGGATCATTAATGTGCACAATTTCAACATCGTCCCAATCATACGCCGCACGCATTGATAAACGTCCCATACGGCCAAAACCGTTAATGCCTATTTTTATTGTCATGATGGTGTCCTAAGCTTGCTCTGATTTTTAAGGGTAATGTTAAAGGTTAGTCACTACATGCTAACCATTAAATGCATCAAAATATTCACGCTGAACCGGATGAGTCAGCGCCTTGGGTCGCAGAGTTTGCACTGCATTAATCACTTTATCTTTAGGCCAGCCTAAGCTTACTAATATCAGACCAATGACTAATCCCGTGCGGCCCGAACCGCCTTTACAATGCACTGCGATAGCGTTTCGGTTATTCAGCAATTCAATAATCTGGAGTTTATGGGCTAACCACTGAGTTTCAAACTCTTGCCCTGGCGCAGCATCGTCAGCAATGGGCAATTGCACCCAAGTAATGGCCTGTGAGGCACATTCTTCGGGTAAATTATCCGCTTTATTACGCACTATTTCGTCATCAAACATCAAAGTGATTAGCATTTTTGCACCCGCCGCCTTTAATGTGGCAACTGACGCAGCTAATGCTTCATCTTTGGTACCAGGACACGGGGTAAAAATCAGCTTGGCGCCATTATCTAACGCTAAAACATCATAAGGATGAGCTTGCATGGTTAACTCCAAAAAGTAACTTCAAAATATGTTCATAAATTGATTCACAAAGCCGAATTCACAAACTGACTTAATTAATGGTTAAACCAATGTTGAGTCCGATTGATAATGGCCACCAGCGATAACATCACCGGCACTTCAACTAATACCCCTACAACCGTAGCCAACGCGGCTCCTGAGTGCAGCCCAAACAACGATATCGCCACAGCGACAGCTAGCTCGAAAAAGTTAGATGTACCAATTAAACAAGCTGGGGCGGCAATGTTATGGGCTAATTTCAGCCATTTAGCTGCTATGTACCCAATAATAAAAATACCGTACGTTTGAATAACTAGTGGTATGGCAATTAAGCCAATGGTTTGCGGATCTGACACAATCACTTCAGCTTGAAAACCGAACAGCAACACCACTGTGGCCAGTAAACCGATAATCGACCATGGTTTTAAATTGGCCAAAAATGAGTTAACAGCGGCTAAGCCATGACGACGATTAAGCAAGTAACGCGTTGTTACACCGGCCAATAGCGGTAACAACACATACAATAATACCGATATAAGCAAGGTTTCCCATGGCACCTGAATATCGCTTACACCCAGTAATAATGCAGTAATTGGTGCAAAGGCAAAAATCATAATTACGTCATTAACTGACACTTGTACTAATGTGTAGTTCGCATCACCTTTAGTTAATTGCGACCACACGAACACCATTGCAGTACAAGGTGCAACGCCTAATAAAATCATCCCAGCGATATACTCTTGCGCAGATGCAGGGTCGACCAAATCGGCAAACAGCACCTTAAAAAACAACCAGCCCAATACTGCCATGGTAAAGGGTTTAATTAACCAATTAATGACAATGGTAAGTAATAATCCCTTAGGGTTTTTACCTACATCTTTCATTGCCGAAAAATCAATTTGCACCATCATTGGATAAATCATCACCCAAATAAACACCGCAACAACCAAGTTAACGTGGGCAATTTCAAGATTAGCGATAGTCTGAAAGACCCCGGGCTGCCATAAACCTAACAACACTCCGGCCAACATGCTTAAGCCAACCCATACCGATAAAAACCGTTCGAACGTTCCCATACAAATAACTCCAAACAACGAGGTATACCACAACGTATTCTTAAAATGACAACATCAGACTAGCGACAAAAGCTCACCTTATTAGGCCTATTTTGCATAATGTCTAATCGTTGTAATGACGACATAATCAACCCAAGGTTGTTTTCGGTGGTTTGTGCTATTACTGATTTGGCCCATAGAGGTAAGTTAGGATTGATGCGATAAAACACCCATTGACCATTTTTTCTGTCGCTAATAATCGCTGCCTTTTTTAACAAGGCTAAATTACGCGACACCTTAGGTTGGCTATCTTCATTCAGCGCCGCCATTAGCTCACACACACACAATTCACCGTGGTAATGGGTCAACATTAAGCTTTTTAAGCGAATGTCATCGGTAAGGCATTTATAAAATACGAGGGGATCAATACTGGAGAATTCAGCGGCATTCAATGCAGACTGAGTCTCTAGCGACATTGGCTCTGTAGTTGGTTGCTCCACTGACAAAAACATCGTCAGGCGGTTGTTGATGTCATTTAAGGTGATCAAAAATGCTTGTTCACCTGCGCGATTTTTAGGATCAGGAAAGTCCCACGCCAGTTGCTTACCCGCGCCAGGATAACTACGACATTCGTTATTGGCTTTGTCACAAAGGGTAATCACGTAATCAAATGCTTTACCCGCAAAGGTTTGTAGCTTTTTAGACACTAAACCCCGAGTGTCAGCGCCAAAGCGAGCTATGGCGTCAATGGCCCTTTGGTCAATATCTTCAGGCTGCGTGCCAGCACTAAATACATCAAATAGATCCGCAGCCCTGCTTCTTAGTAAGGCTTCAGCCATTTGTGAGCGCGCCGAATTGCCAGTACAGAGAAACAACACCGTTTTCTTTTTCATTGTTGACTCACTAACACGCAATAAAAATATACACCTGAGTGTATATATGATTATTTACATATACAAGCTTGAGTTACAAAAAACCTACTTACTGATTAGTAAATAGGTTTTTTATTTTTATCAGTGTGTCTGTTAATCATAACAACGACGCGATAGATAATTTAACGTGAAATCTGGTTATTAATCCTTTCTCGTATTTGCGCTAGAGTCGTTTCTTTAACTAACTGTCCATTTTCAAAAACAACGTCAAGTAAACCTTGAGATTCTTCGAGCTCAGTAACATTATCAAACAATACTAACTCACCATTAACTCGCTCTATTTTAAGTAATCCTTTAGCAGATTTTTTCTTAGCATCTGTTTTAGGATCTTTAAATATCGCGACTCGCTCACCGTTTTTAACAACACTGGTAGCTTTAACTGCTGAACCATGGGTATCACGGGTGACATACTGGTAACTATAAGAACCAATTCCTAAAACCACTTTAGACGCAAAGCCTTTATCCATTAAACGCTGTAATATTTGACGTTGGCGCGGTAATGTAATTGCATCACCATAAATGGCACCAATATGCTCATCAAGTAACTTAAAACCTTTGTCTGTGGTGGTACCACCAAAAATATCCCAAAGGCACTCAATAAGCCCTTTCACTTCAAAGTCCATTAGGTTAATGGTTTGATCTTCTTCAAAACCAAAATAGTTTCCATTCCAACGATAAGCTTCATAACCATTGTTAATAACATCTTTTTCAGCCTCATTCTGACTGTTAAACAATTCTGCATAATCAGATACTGGAGAGACTTTATATCCGGTCAGAATTTTTACAGGATCACCAGAGTCAGGACGGATAACTAACGTTCCTTCGCGAGCTATAATCTCTTGTTTTAATTGTGGTAGATACTCAGTAACTAACGTCCAAAAATCCCAAGTGTCTGACACGACACTCAATATACCTTTAGGAGATTGTTCTCTCATTAAGTATCTAAAAAACTCTATCTCACCTTCCATAATCCAAGAGCATGTCACCGAATGTTCAGTGGCATCAACTGAACACCCCACTAGTTCAGCATCCACATTGGCACCATAGTACTTTTCTGCAAATAGTACGGCGGGAATAGTATCGGTTCCGACTAGACCTGACGCCAAATGACCAAAACCACTCATTGCTGCAGCGTGTTTACCAAACATGCCTCTAAAGCTGAAGTCATGCCCCTGAAAAGGTACAAAATCCATTGACAACCCAGTTTTATCTGCGAACTCTTTGAATACTTTCAAATATGCAACTGACGTTGTTGCACTCGTTTGAATCGGCCAGTTTTCACAGCTCAACACAGTTTCAATCATGTTAGTTAGCCACTGAAAACCCTCTTTGGTATTGACAACAGTGATCGGTGGTACTAGATAAGGAACTAGCGTGCCTTCAGGTAAAGCTTTAATTTTTAGTGGTAAATAACCTAAATCGTGTAAGTCCTCTAAATATTTAACATTAACCGGATAACCTAACATAGCACTCATAATTCGCTTATGATTAGCAACGGCAGAGGCTTTATCCACTTTAAAGAACTCAGCCCACTCTTCCTGTAAATAGCTTTTAATAAAGTACTGCAAACCAACAAATGCGACTTTATCGTTATTCTCAACATTACTTAATTTACCGCTTCTTGAAGTATAATTTGCATATACTTCAGTGACATCTGGATGATAAGCACGGCTATGAAA
This sequence comes from Shewanella sp. 5S214, assembly GCF_041439795.1. Lineage (NCBI taxonomy): Bacteria > Pseudomonadati > Pseudomonadota > Gammaproteobacteria > Alteromonadales > Shewanellaceae > Shewanella > Shewanella sp. 5S214. The sequence goes on along the minus strand of NZ_JBGOOV010000027.1, from coordinate 6,556 downwards.
TTCTTTATAAACATCTTTTTGCATACTTGCTGCTGTAATAGTCATGAGGGTTTCCTTACATCTCTATGATTTGTAAATTAATATTTTTATTTTTTGTAAACTCTTCAGCTGGTTTAAACGAGTCAGTGGTGTAAATCGTATCGATTAACCCTACAAACACATCGACACCTTTTGAAAAAATACCGTGGGTAATAAACAATGATATTTCGATGGCGCCTTTAGCTCTAAGAACCTTTGCCAACTCAATGAATGTACGACCACCATCACAGATATCATCTGCGATCAGCACTTTTTTACCTTGAACGTCACCTAAAATTTCAGTGCTGATAATGTCACCACTTTTAAGATCTCGAATTTTCTGAGCTTGAATAACCTCAGGTTCACCCTTAAATGCTTCGGCAATCTTAATCGTTTTTTTGCTGGCACCTGCATCAGGAGAAATAAGTGTTAGCTCACCCTTTGCTAAGCGTTGACATAACTCTTCGCAACGCATAAGCAATGACAATTGGGGTATATTGACGACTCGGTGTAGGAGCGCTGGGGACACATCGCTATGAGCATCCCATATTGTTACTTTAGAAAAACTAAGCTGATTAATGAAGTTTGCCATAACAGAAGCACCTAATGCTTCTCCTTCGACACATACTCTATCTTGGCGAGCATAAGGGAAATAAGGGATGACGAGTTCAATTGGGATACTGTCATTTGACAGTCTTCTTAATGCATCGACTGCCACCATTAATTTTACAATTTGAGATGAACTAGTTAAACGAGCAAAAATTTCGATTTTTACTGACGTTAATATCTCTTCTATATTAAAGCGGATGTGCTCTTCGCCACCTGAAAAAGTAAAAGTGTCGTAGTTAAATACCGTTTTATTTCCTGACAAATCGTGACTAAATACATTCATGTTAACTCCTTTTAATATAGTGTCCCTAAGACACTATTGAATGTAGCAAAGATTTTAATCTTAAACAAGAAATTTGTGTCAATAAGACACATTCATTAATATTTAAGAAAAAAATAGTAACAGCTAATTCAAATAACTGATATTAAAAACATTACTATTTTTTAATCAAATGACCAACACGTGAACTTATTGAAATATAGGCGACCACGCCAGCATTGAACTCAATTGCATCTTGCTCAATGCCATCTGAAAATATCACTCCGTTTTCAGGCATTTTTGATGCTATAGAAAAACAAGATTGATTTGAGATTTGACCAAAACCGAGTTTACAACCGGTTTTAACTGAAAGAAATGGCTCCCTAAAGGAGTAATAGAGATATGGGCTTGACCACGGAAAACCGTCTGTAAGTTCATTCTGTATAGGCTGCTTTGCGATGCCTCTAGCACCTGCCAGAATGCTTTTAAACCAGCCCGTAGATCCCATGCCCCTGAAGACTTAATTTTTGAAAATCTGCCGTCTGTAGCCTGAATACAAACGGGAGTTCTTTACTGTTACTTGGAATAGCAACCAATGATGAGCTTGGCGCAATAGCAAAAAAAACTGACTCTGACACCTTCCTGAATAACATTGCCTTTTTACATAGCATCAAGTGTGTAGATGGATCTGCTTTTACATATTTAAAACCAAACATAACAACATCCAATTAATGTCCTTTCGACACTCTTAGGCTTTTTCTCTGGGACACTATCGTGTCAATATTTATTTTTAATTGACGTAAGTCTTGTGAATCATTAATGTGTCGCAAAGACATAAAGAACTTTTTTAAAATAAAATGACTGAAAAATATGATATTAACCAGTTCAAAAATCCATTATTTACAGTAGATAGTGTGCTATTTACCGTAAAAGAAGCATCATTAAAAGTGCTTATGGTGAAGCGTGCTAACCAACCATTTATAGGTTCTTGGGGACTTCCAGGGGGATTTGTCAATATTGATATTGATGAAACAACCGATCAAACAGCATTGAGAAAGCTCAAAGAGAAAACCAGTATTGAGCCGCTGTACATTGAACAACTACAAGCATTTTCAAGTAAAGATAGAGATCCTAGAGGCTTCAGCGTTACCTTGGTTTATTTTGCATTAATTGCTGAACAGGATGTGTCATCGCATATAGACACGGTTGAAGACGTTCAGTGGATTGATGTTAATCAATTAAAATACTTATCCATTGCTTTTGACCATCAATATATTATTGAGCAAGCGAAACTGCGCCTCCAACAAAAAGCGCTATATTCAATGGTACCCGTTTACTGCTTACCAGAATATTTTACGGTCGGCCAACTTAAAACGGTTATCGAGACCATTATTGAAAAAACTATTCAACGAAAAAGCTTAATTCGCCGTATTGAAGCATCAGAAATGTTTGCAATAATAGATGAAAAAGTTAAATCCGGTGGTCGTTTAGCTCAACTCTACAAAATAAAACCGGATGTAAACATTGTTAACTTCGAGCGTAATTTAAGTGCTTAAGGATAAGAGCAAATAATGCTTACATACATCGATACGGATGATGTCTGCGCTGTCTCTATAATAGGTTTATTGATCTAAAGCAGTTTTGGATGTTCAATATTACATCTAATGTGCAGCGACAATAAAGTTTGCCCGTAGAAAGTAAAACGCATTTATTAATCGACAAACCTTATTATTTTATACACGTTCTTTCATAGTATCCTGTATCTCTGACGAGATAGGTTGCACAGAACGTACTATGCATTGAGACTGCTTACTGGCATTTACCTAGAAATATATTGAAGCAACACTTACTAGTAGGTTACTCAAAACATTCTTACGAAGATATTTTCATCAGAGGCTGAAAACTGCTGTCCTTGTGCAGGTACTGAGGAATCCAAATAAACCATACTAAATGCCTTTAAAACCTGCCACTGATACTGCCAAGCTTATTTCCCAATTCCCTGTCCCATCAAGCCTTTCCTTTAACAATCCATCAAACATGTAACCCAAAATTTTGGCTAATTTGTTGCTTGTAAATCCGCCCGCACCCCAGCAAGTGGCGGGCGTATGCTGAACTTGGCATTGACGTCCACCACAGGCAAATCGTAACGCTGGGTCGATATTACTTGACTCTCCATGCGGGCATGCAGCCTGCCCGCGACTTCGGCGTCATCCACATTAAAATAGTGCGCCACCAGCCCCTCGCGGCGCAATTCCCGCAGCAACCTCTGGGTATGACCACAGGAATCGCGGCCATAGACGGCTACATAGGGTGCGTCGTACAAAGGCGCCAACGCCGGCTTGGGGCCGAAATCCTGCCAGCCTTTATAGACACAGAAACCTAATAGTAATATCAAAAATAGTTGTTTCAAAAACTATCCTCCTTAGTTAGTCTAGCCACTATGTATTAAGTGGGTTTATCTGAACTGTTTAGAATCTATTGTATGCAGAATTACTTCATTATTTGAACGACAAAATTGAACAAAATGTTCAACTAACCTATCGTACAAGTCATCAGCAATATACGGTAAATCAGAAACTGAAAAGTCGTCTTCAATTTCATTTAGAGGTACAAATGTACGTAACCTCATTAAGTCTTGTTGAATTGATGCCTTTACTTCCTGAGTAAACGATGAGCCTTCGACTAATTGCTGTTCAAGAAAATCTACCATCATCACAAAACAATCATCCCAATTGATATTGCCATTCTGTTGGCTTTCCCATCTCAACTTCTCAATAACACGTAAAATCTCTCCTTGCACGCTTGATGCCTGACCAGATGAAGGGATTAAGTTATCCCATACCCATTCAGTAAGATCTTCATCGTTTAGAGTTAAGTCTAAGTACTTAACACTTGGCCTATCGACGACTACACCATCAGAATAAACGTACTTCTCAAGACAATTAACCACATCATTAATACCAATGGTTCTCGCAAAGTCCAATGGGGAACTTCCGTAATTATTCTTTCTATCCACATCACAGGTATATCTTAAAAACAACGCTACCATTGAGAAATCTTCGGAGGTGGATTCGAACACAGCATTCATCAAAGGTACATCACCTATTGCATTTGCTAGATTTAACTTTGCACCATTATTTAACAGTAATTCAGCGACCCTTATGTTTTTCGAGTCAGCACAATAATGCAAAGCAGTATTACCACTAGCATCCTGCATGTTTAAGTCGCCACCATTCTCAATAAAAAAAATAGCGACATCATCAAAACCATAAGCTATTGCAGCATGCAATATCCCATTGCCTGCATCATTCTTTCCATTTATATCCCATCCAACAATCGATGAACAAAACGTTTCTAAATCATGTTGTTTAATTGATGAGAAAATATCATTATTTATAGGAATCAACACTATCCTTATCCTTCAGCCCGCAATGGAAAATCTCTTGTAAACTTTAGCAACCCTTGCTCCCCACACCTCGGAGTGTTCAAATTCAGCCAATATACCTTTTGCACGCTCAATATCACCATTGAGCAGAAGCAGAGTCGCGTGCGATATTTTTTCCGCAGGCATTCTCGGTAATGCTTGGTCTGCTAAAATCAAAACATCTTGGAGTGTATAAAGACTATCCAACATCGCAAGGCATTTATCTGTTAAAGCTACTACTACTTCAGCCCCAACAATATCCACATCATTCTCAGAAGACAGTGCCCACCATTCGTCAACTTTTTTCATATCAAATCCGGCCAATAAACGCTTGAGCCGAAAACGCGGAAAACATTCCACCTCTCCCACAAAGCCATCTTTTATTGCATCAAAAAAAATTGGCCTAATATCTAAATTTAGTATTCCAACGTTAATGGTGAAATTAATATGATTTTTTATATAACTGGTAAATTGGATATCAATAACCTGTACAGTGCCAAAGTATTCTCTATTCCAAGTCATTCCCTTCTTTTTAAATCCTGACAACTTCAGCATTGGGCTAATATATTTTTTTATTAGAAGACTCAACATGAATTACTCCCTCCCCATATAACGTTGCAGTAGCTTATATGAGGCCATCAGTCTTGATGATCTTTTTTGCTGACATCGGCAAACCAAGGTTTTATTGGTTTTTTCACCTTGGGCAATAAGTCACTCAACTTTTGGCGCCCCTCTTTAAGGGCTGCATCAAAAGCCTCCTGCAAGGGAACAAACTTCCCCCCCTTGACGCCGACCGCCTCTAGCTGCTCCTTGGCCTTGGCCGTAAACACGATATAACGCGACAAATAGAATACATTAGTCATTTGAAACACATCGTACTGGCTGGCGAGTGGTGTGAGTGCAATAAAACCAGATGGTAGTATCACACCATCTCTGTCAAGCTGATAAGTTGAACGCTCTACATCGTAGAAAATTTGTTCGGGATCCAGTTGCACCCCTTTGTGCCAACTGCCACGGTCAAACGCCAGATAGAAATAATCATGCGGCACTGGCTTGCCTTTCATATAAACGTTCAAGCGCTTCTTGTAGTGTGGCGCCAGTCTTAACCCATCAAGCAGTTCCATCATTTTAGAAGAAACCAAATGCCCGTGGTACTGGCGGTAATCAAATAGCAAAGGCTCTATTTTGTTGAAATTCCAAAATATTTCATCTCCGTCAATATCTTTGACATTGAAAGGGAAATTAAACCTATTGGGGCGCACTGGCAGCTCAGTGTCCGGCTCCAGCGCTAAAATGCCTATAGGGTTAATCGATTGATATGGGCTAACATAATCATTCATTAATACATAATGTGTATCAGACATTAGTTCAATCTCCCGCAACCATTAGAAAAATCATCCAAAAATTTCAATATTTCGGTTTCCTTTCCAGTTAAACTAAGCCATCACTCGAACCATCACTAATCTAATAATCTGAGGTTTGAGTGGAGACATGTCTCGGCTTATTAAAAATATTGGCAGCTATACTTTGCAACTTGAATGTACAACTTGATATCGGGTATCAAGGTTTCCATTCCTATATTGACGAACAATCAAATGGCTTGAATATGCCCTTATCGATTACATCATCTTGTGAGCCGATGTTGAATATATCAATATACTTAGGGTATTGATCATCTTCATAGTCAAATTGACCCAGAACAATTCCAAGTTCTAAGAAAAGAATTTCATCGTCCCACACATACTTTTTCTTATCTAACTGACTAAAAGTATTAACTAATAATTTACACGAAATAGGATCACTATCATTGACCACAAAAGTATCACTATCAAAAACATTTACATGTACATCTATGACTGAGCCAAATTCAATTTTATCGAAACAAACAACAATTAACCTATTGGATAATAATAAATATTCATTCACTAAATAATTACTGGGATTGATGCTTGAAAATGTTGACTTCCCTAACACCTGTTCAACATCATGGGGTGACATCCCCAATGTAACCCCCATAATGCTCGAGTATGAAACGATATCGATTTTCATGCTTATTTTCCTCACCAGCAACCTGAATTGGTTATCGCATTCTTCTTTTGCCCTGTACGGCTTGAATGCTGATTTTGCGGTAACATCCCTGCGCCATATGCATATTAGTACCCTTCATATCGGCATACTAAATAGCGCCATTGTATTTGCGTCTTCCAGAGCCTTTTAATGCCGAATTTCTCACATCTCGTATTTCT
>NZ_JBGOOV010000026.1:0-78359 GCF_041439795.1 Shewanella sp. 5S214 | reverse complement strand
GCCAGAATGCCTTTCTTAGACCATAAATGAAACCGTCTAAAGACCGTACTCCAATGACCGAACTCTTTAGGTAAATCTCGCCAAGGGATACCTGTTCTAAGGCGGTAAAGAATACCTTCGAATGTTTGTCTATGTTCAGGTTTGTCATAAACACGGCCTGTGCTTTTCATTAAATGGAATAGCTTTTCCCAGCGTGCATCGGTTAGCATAAGTCTTGGCATGGTTTGAGGTTATAGTTACTTTTGGCGAAGCAAATTATAACGCCTTGTCATGCTGTCTAAAAATCACTCTCGAAAGATCAACAGACCCTAATAAAAAACATGGGTTTGAACCTTTTACTCAAAATTATTTAATAGGAATAGTGCCAGTATTCATTGTGTTCTCCATCATGGATGCCATTTTTATTTTTGCTTCTGCATCAACAGCGTTCATGCAGCTAGGTGTTAATCTTCTTTCTACTGAATCAGCACACCATTTAGTGTGTTCAGATAATCCCTCTGGAGTATCAATCCACTCACTCACTGTTTTCACTGGTTTATCACCACTACCACAAGCTGCTGTAAATGTTACTAATAAAGACGTTAATATTACTTTGTTCATGAGATTCACCTTAAAAATAGAAGTGGTATTAAATGTTAGGGTCATATACTCGGGCATTTTTGCTTGAGCTTGTTTATCTGCTTGAAGTGTTAGTTGAGATAATGACGATTAAACCATGATTTTTCAATAATCATAAATGATGTGCATTAGCGATTAGCGTACAGTTTTGTATAGGTTAGATGTTAATAACAAGCCAAATATGGCTATATAATTCTGTTAGCTGCATCAATTTTAGTACAGGCGCCAACAATAATATTTTTCAAATCTTGTGTGTGAGAAAGAGACTGACCAAAGCTCCTGTTGCCCTGTTGCCCTGTTGCCCTGTTGCCCTGTTGCTGGGGCAGGGTAAGATCGTGAACGTTTTTCATACTGATCAAGTATGCTTTTAGAGTTATATTTGTTCAGTACGTTATCACTTCATGAATGATTGGACGTTATTGAGTATTGAAATTATTCATGGTGCTCAAAAAACGCACACTCATGCGGTTGCTCTGGGCTAACATTGAATTAGGCTTAGTACTTCAAAAAAGAGTGGCATATTTAGATAATTACATACTAGTTGATAATTGTTTTGCTATTTCGATAGGGTAAAATTAGAAAGCTTCTTCCACAATAAGGTTGATTTTTTACCTAACCATTAACACCATTAAAGATGAAATCATAAACACTAAACAAAAATAGTGGCTGAAAAAGGAAGTTTTAAGCTTACTGTTGATCAGAGTGGAACGGCTACCTTAAGCGGAAATGCTGGTGTATTAACATTCAGCGGGACACCAACTCTTGAGAAAATAGGTATTAAGGTCAAGCGTATTAGTATTAGCTTTGAAAATAAAGGTGAAATGAATATTGGATATAGTGCAACTGTAAATTTTGCAGTCATAAGTTTAACTGCTAATGGTGATTTTGATTTAGAAGAGCTTATCACTTCATGTTCAGGTTTATTGTGCTCAGCAGCGAGAGCTCTTAAAGATCGAAATAGGGCTTATGAAGCTGAATTAGAAAGCATAATGGGAAGATAATATGAGATCAATTACTTTGTTTTTAGTATTATTTTTATCTGCATGTGCAGTAAAAATGAATAATGGACCATTATATTCAAGCTATTATCGATACGAACAATCTGTGAGTGTTGATAATCTACACAAGTTGCAATCTGATTTTTTTAGTTCAAATTTAATAAAAGATTTGAACGTAAATGAGTCTGAAATAACTGAACAATTACTCTTTAAAAAGTACATGTTTAAGCAAGAATCACACTTTGAAAAAATAAATGAGAAAGTCGGGTGCTTATCTATTAATGGATTCGATAATGAGAACATGCCAATATCCTTCAATATAAAATATATTGCTGAAAATGAGCACTGGCTTATAGAGGAAATTGGAGTTTTATTTGTAAATTCGATTGCTGATTTTACTGATTCAGCTAAATGTCCCAGTGAATATCAAAATTGAATTTAACGTCAGGATATTTGACTGATAATCTGAACTCAACATGGCCACCAATCCAAAATTGGCGCAAGATATTATTGGAGCAATTAATGATCCTGATATGTCTATAGAGTTAAAAGATAGAGTTGCTAAATAAGAGTCAGTAAATATACAACTAAATAGGCAACAATATTAAAAAAATGGCCACATATAGGCGGTCTCTTGTGTACCGATGTCCAAACTGATTAATACCGATAATAAAAAATCCTCTAGCTGATGGCTAGAGGATTTTGCAGTGTTATTGGATTAAGCCTTTCAACACGCTGCGCTTTTAGTTTACGGTTTTTGTTTAGGTGATTTAGCGTTGTAATGCCATAACGACTGATTGCAGTGGGGCTAATTGTATATCAATAGTGGCGCTGCTGTCGCTCAGTAACACGAGTTGCTGAGTCAACTGAGTGGCACTGAGTAAGTCTTCTACGAGTGTGTTTTTAGTGACATGCCATTGGTTAATTAGAGTGTGTGGTAATGTTAGGGTAAACGTTTTGCTGTCTTGCTGGCTAAAGTTACTGACAATGATCAATTGCTGGTTGTGATTAAAACGGCTAAAAGCAAATACTTGGTTATCGTAACCTTGAGTATTCAGCTGGCGCTGTAGGGTGTCTAATTCCATGTAATCACCGCTTAATGCCGATGCTGTATGGCTTAGGTTTAATAGCGTTTGATAATAGGTGCGCAGGGCTTTTTCATCGGCTGTGGATTGGCCGCCATCAAACTTGCCGTTATTCATCCAACGTTGATGGGCTGGCACGCCCACATAGTCAAAAATACTAGTGCGAGTCGGTTGGCCAAAGCCTGCTATTTCAGCGCCTTGTTCGCCCACATCTTGGCCAAAATACAATAAGGTTGGTGAGCGACTTAACGTGGTCAATACCACCATAGCAGGTAAGGCGTTAAATGGATTGCTGGCAAAATCGCTGGTATTAATGCGTTGCTCATCATGGTTTTCTAAAAAGTGCAGCATATGCTGGTCAATGTCACTGACTTTTGCTTGAACTGTCGCAATGGCTGCTGTACTGGCCTTACTTTGAATGATGGCTTTTAAGGTGTCGTATAAATCGACTTTATCGTAAAGATAATCCATCTTGCCTAAATGAATATAGTCACGGTACAAGTCGGGGTTATACACTTCTGCAAGGATAAATGCGTTTGGATTAGTGTGCTTGATGTGACTATTGAGATAGCTCCAAAATTCCACAGGCACCATTTCGGCCATGTCATAACGAAAACCATCTACGCCTTTTGCTAACCAATATTGGGCGATATGTTCAAATTTACGCCATGAATCGGGAATATTGTTTGCATCTTGAGCTTGCCAAAAGGCTAAATGCTCTGCAGCAGATTTAGTCGCATAGTCACGCGGTAGCGTTGGAAAGTCATGGCAGCCATCGGGTTTAACGCCATAGTTAATTTTAACGGTTTCATACCAATCATTGGCGTCGGGTTTGGCTAAACGCGAACCATTTCCGGTCCATTTAGCGGGTGATTCTTGAAACTTACCATCACTGAGTGGCTGAGCTTCACCGCCTAATGCTTGATAGCCATTTGACGCATCAGGGACTTGAAAATCTTCACCGACCACATAGTAAAAATTGTTGTGCCTGCTGTATACCTGGGTTTTATCGTCATTAACACCAAAGTCTAGTTCACCTTTGGGCGCTGAAATAGAGTGATAATTTCGTGCAACATGGTTTGGCACTATATCGATGATAACTTGCATGTCATTGGCGTGAGTTCTGGCGATCAGTGCTTCAAACTCTGCCAAGCGGCTAGCCGGATTATTAGCCAAATCAGGATTGACGTTGTAATAATCTTTTACGGCATAAGGTGAGCCCGCACGGCCTTTGACAACATCAGGATCATCATTACTAATGCCATAGGCAGTATAATCATTGATCAGCGCATGATGTGGTATGCCAGTATACCAAACGTGAGTGGTACCTAAGGATTTGATATCTTGTAATGCCACATCCGTGAAGTCGCTAAATTTACCCACACCATTAGCTGCAATTGTGCCCCAAGGTTTATTTGTGGTGTTAGTGTTGCCATACAGACGCGTGAATACTTGATATACCACAGGTTTGCCTGTTGCAGGTATTTGGGTGGTTGGAGTAACTGATAGTTTATCTTTATCGATTTTTATTGATGTATTGGTTTGTTCAACTTTACTAGGTTGGCAAGCACTTAATCCTAAACCCAGCATACAGGCGATAACCAACACTTTTACGCTTGGTGACGGTAGGTGAATGTGAAGTTGGCTTACTAACGGTTTGGTGATGGGGCCCATGAGTCTCTCTTTTATTGTTTTTATTGGCGTGTTTGTATTGAAGACAATAGAAACACGCCATAATTTGCAGTACCTTAATGATTGAATCGTCTACATATCAGCGTTCAAGTTTAAGTATAGTGACACCTTTATTAGCCAACGAAAGTGGCTTGGATAATGAATACGATTGTTTGCTGATAATATCAACGCCCATAGTATTGTCATTAATAGCAGGTTTAAAGCGCTGTAAATCAAGCTCAACGGCTTGGGTATTTTTATTGTAGATGACCAGTAAGGTTTCATTGCCTTGATGACGGCTTTGGACATAAATACCGTCTTGTGGCACAAAGTGCTGCAATTTACCTTGTTGAATCGCTAACGAGTTTTTACGGTAATTGAGTAATGTACGCACAAAGGTCAGTGCTTCAGTTTGTTGCGGATCCAAGCCTTTTCCTGTAAACACATTGACTCTGTCTTGTGGCCAGCCACCCGGAAAATCACCCCGAACAGCGCCGTCATTACGGCCTTCTGCAGGGCTTTGCATGACTATTTCTGAACCGTAAAATATTTGCGGAATACGGTTGCTGGTGAGCACATAAGCCATGGCCATTTTGTACAGTTCAATGTCGTTTTTCATTAAACTATAAATACGGTTAGTGTCGTGATTACCTTCAAATAACACTAACTGACTTGGATTGGCATACACCACGTCGTTAGCCAACATTTGATAAAGATCGATAAAGCCGGCTCCCCAATCCTCTTCTTTAGTTAAGCTGGCTATGAGCGTGTCGTAAAGCGGGAAATCCATCATGCTGGGTGCAAAAGATTGATAACCATCGGCATTTTTCTTTCCTGCCTGCCAGTAGCTCACCGTCACTGGATTACTGCTCCATTCTTCACCAACGATATTAAAATGAGGGTATTCATCCATAATGGCTTTTGACCAAGCAGTTAAAAACGCTTTATCTGCGTAAGAGTAAGTATCTTCGCGAATACCGCTCAACCCTGCATATTCGACCCACCAGATACTATTTTGGATTAAGTATGTTGCCATGTGTGGATCGCGTTGATTGAGGTCTGGCATGGTGACGTCAAACCATCCGTCGCTAAAATCAGTTTTGTCTGCATTCACAGAGTAAGGATCTTGTACTGTAGTGCGTCTATGGCTTGAGTAACTGACATCGGTTGGATCTTTTAGCCAACGTGATTGGCCATTAATCCAGGTGTTGCTCGGCATACTGCTCATCCACTGATGGCCTGAACCCATATGATTAACCACGACATCCTGAATGATCCCAATACCAAATGATTGCGCTTCTTCTACGAGTGATTGGTATTCTTCATTGCTGCCAAAACGTGGATCTATGCGATAGAAATTGGTGGTGGAATAACCATGATAAGAATACTCTTGTTGGTTATTTTCAAGCAGTGGATTTATCCATAACTGGGTCACACCTAAGTCATGTAAGTAGGGCAGTGCTTTGCGGATCCCCAAAATATCACCGCCATGGCGACCGCCATCAAAACTGCGGTCAGCTTTTTCAAGCATGTCTGGCTGATTATCATTGTCTGGATTACCGTTAACAAAACGATCCGGGGTAATTAAGTAAATCACATCTTTATTACTAAAGCCTTGGCGATCTCGTGAGCCTTTTTTGCGCGTTTGTAGCTCATAATCAAATTGTTCAATTAACTGATCATCTTTAAATAAGCCTAAGATCAGTTGTTGTGGTTTAGCTTGGCTTAAATCCAAATTAACGAATAGATGATTATTGCTATCAGTTCTATCAACATTAATCAGCGTGACACCTTGAGCCTTAATTAATTTAACTTGGCTTTCACGAATATTTTCCCCCGTAAGCAATAGTTGTAGCTGGGGTTGTTGCATGCCTGCCCACCATGACATTGGCTCGACACTGAGTGTTGCATTGGCCGACATGGCATATGTGCTCAATGCACAACCGAGTAAGAAGCTTGATGCTAACCTGCCCAGGTGTTGTTGGTAGGCTTGTGCTAAATGGGGGTAATGAAATGACATAGTTACTCATCCTGTATTTTTTTGTTGTTTATTGATGACGGTTAATTAGTCGCTAAAGATAATTAAATCATGTTGTTATAAACCAGTTACAGCGCTGCAATATAGTCTTTATGACTCGGCATTTGACTCACAGTGGTGTTAATGACCTTACGGATATTAGTTAAGTAGTCGGTTAAATCATCTTGGCTGACCGCTTGTGTAAGCGGATGATAATCCTCTGGAATAATGCCTTGTCCTAACATCACCTGGATCCAGGCTGCTTCAGTAAACAATTCATCTTGATGCCTGAAAACTGTTGCTGTGGCTTTAAATAAATCGATTTTATGTTGCAAGCTTTCGGGAATATCCATATCGCGACATTGCTGCCATAAACCGCGTTCATTGTCGGCAGATTGTTTTGCATTAAGATGGTAATGCAAAATAATAAAGTCGCGGATTTGCTCAAACTCAGTTTGAGATTGGCGATTAAATTCATCAATGTGCTGGGGTTGAATACCGTTTCGTGGAAATAATTTAGTTAAACGAATGATTGCTGATTGGACTAAATGTAAGCTGGTGGACTCTAACGGTTCTAAAAACCCACTCGATAAGCCAATAGCCACGCAGTTTTTATGCCATTGCTTGACGCGCCTGCCAGTGGTGAAGTTTATTTTACGCGGCTCGGCTAAGGGTTTTCCATCTAGGTTGGCTAATAAATGCTGTTTTGCTTGTTCGTCGCTCATATGTTGGCTGCTATATACAATGCCATTGCCTGTGCGATGTTGCAGTGGAATACGCCATTGCCAACCAGCATGGTGTGCAGTCGCTTTAGTGTAAGGCGTGAGGGGAGAGGTGCTTTCACAAGGCACTGCATATGCGCTGTCACAAGGTAGCCAATGCTGCCAGTTTTCGTATTCAACGCCTAATGCCTGTTCAATTAACAATGCACTAAAACCCGAACAATCAATAAATAAGTCGCCACTAATACAAGGACCATTTTGTAAGGTGACACTTTTTATACTGCCATCGGTGCTAAGTTCGGTGCTGGTAATAATGCCTTCAACTCGATTGATACCACGTTGAACACTGTATTTGCGTAGCAAGTTGGCATATAAGCCTGCATCAAAGTGGTACGCGTGGGTAATACCGCTCATTTGCGCTTGAGCAATGGTTTGAATGGGTTGAAATTTGTTGTGTTTGGCCGCTTGATAGTTAAGCGAGTATTGCCAAAAGTCATTGGCATTATATTGACTGCCATTGGCTTGAGAAGGATTGCTTTGAGAAAGATTGGCCTGAGCACTAAGCCAATAATGATGAAATGAGGTAAAGCCTAGGTCACGGCCAATATTACCAAAGGCGTGCATATAAGCTTCGCCTTGTTGATGCCAATTTTGAAATTCAATACCCAATTTATAAGTGGCTTGGGTGGCTTTGATAAAATCAGTTTCACTAATCCCAAGTACACTGTTAAATATCTGCAGTGGCGGGATAGTGGCTTCACCCACACCGATAGTACCTATGGCGTCGGATTCAATAAGGGTGATGTTGAGTTGTTTGTTAAACAACTTGGCTAACATGGCTGCGGTCATCCAGCCCGACGTTCCGCCGCCTACAATGACAATGTTTTTTATTATCGTTTGATCCATTGTTATCGCCTTTTAACTATTTGGGATTTATTTTTACTGAACCCGATAAAGTAAAAAAGCCCCTGTAATAGGTTACAGAGGCTTTTTTGTCGGTTTAGTACATTCTACAAGCCCATTAGAACTTGTAGTTTGCGCCTAACATAAAGTTACGACCGTAGTTTTGATAATCACGCACTAAACGTTGGTCATCACCAGTGTAAGACGTAAATGGCTCGTTGGTTAAGTTATTCACTTGGAACTGTACTGATAAACCGTATAGAGCATCGATACCGCTTTCAGTAAAGTCATAGCCAATTTGCGCATCAACAACCGTTTCTGCTTTGATGTTAACGTTTTCACGTTGAAGACTGATTTTAGTCACTTCACCTAAGAAGTCACTGCGGTAACGAGAGCTGATACGGGCTTCGAAACCTGAGTTTTCATAGTAAACAGTGGCATTGAAGGTTTTTTCAGAAAGACCAGGCAGAGTCGTTGGATCGCTGTCTGCAGTTTCTTTTACTTCGCTGTCGTTGTACGAACCACTTAAGATAGTACCAAAACCACTTAGAGAATCAGCAAACAAACCAAAGTCGATTGATAACGAGGCCTCAATACCTTGTACATAACCGCCATTACCATTTAAAGGTTGGCTGACATTACCAATTGGGTTGTCACCTGGGTTCTGTGGCAAAATAGTGCTGAAATCAAAGTTAGTTTGTTGATCATAAACGTAGTTTTCTAAGTCTTTGTAGAACACTGCTAATGAGAAATAACCTTGGTCACTAAAATAGTTTTCATAGCTGATGTCGTATTGACGCGCTAACCAAGGACGTAGTTCTGGATTACCAGCGCCACCAGACCAGTTAACACCATCATTAGGGTTTTGAGTGTAGCTAAAGTTAACGTTAGCGTTCATTTTGTCCATACGAGCACGGGTTAACGTACGCGCAGCAGCAAAACGTAACATTTGACCATCGGCAACTTCAAAGCCTAAGTTCATGCTAGGTAACCATTCAAGGTATGAGTCACCCGCAGTGCGAGGCGTTAAAGTCACAACGCCATCTTCAACTGTGGCCACTGTACCGTCTGAGTTTTGGTTTGTGTTTACAGCTTGAATACCGACGTTACCCGTTAAAGGAAAACCGAACAATTCAGATTCTATATTGGCTTTAACATAAGTCGTGGTGACTTCTTCTGATACAGCCCAAGAGTTAGTCGCACGTGATAAATCCACATCTGCTACGTCAGTTTCGGTATAACCACCAGCATTATAAAACGCTAATGAGTCATAACTTAGCACGTCACCCATGCCAAAGAAATCAAGTGAAGTTGGTGATAGTAAATACTGTTCAGGAACGGTCTCTAAGTAATTATCAGATCCGTCATAGCCCGCTAAAGTCAGGTAATAACCTTTATCAAGTTTGCTTTTATCGCGATTAGTGCGGTTAACACCAAACTCGACACTGCGCACTGCACCTTCATCAAACACGTATTCTGCTGTTAAACGGAATGATTTAAGCTCATCGTCAATTTCAGGCTTGTTGATAAAACCGTCTTGAGTATTAGCGCCCAGTGGGCTGCCCCAACCGAGTGGATCACCTAATTTAATGACATTAGGATCTGCATAGTTAAGGCTATGAGTAAAGTCGTAGCCGCCATTTCCATTGTAGTTAAAACCTAAGTCATCCACTGCGCCGACGCCGGTTCCACGGCCTGTGCCACTGTAGCTTTCCATACCAATATCGGTACGTTCTGCTTTTGATAGGGCAATATCAGCTTCTACGCGCCAGTTATCATTGATGGTAAACTTGTTGTTCCAACCAATCGCAAGCGATTTAGCATCTCGTTTGTTAACATCGTTACGCACAACGACTTCGGCACCATTAATGGTTCCTTGAGTGACTAAACCGTCTTCAGCAGTGGTCGATGTTACGCCGCCATTAGTGCCCCAAGCAGCAGGGATTTCGATACCACGTAAACGTTGATCATCAGTAAATTTTGTATAGTAAATATCAACAACTGAAGTGAATTTTTCGTTAGGTGCGTATTCAAATACTGCTAATACACCATCACGTTCTAATTCGCTTGAACGCACAAATGGTTTTGCGCCACCTAAAACACTGTCACCAGCATCATTTTCTGGGTAACCCCATGCCTGCCAGCGTTCTTCTTGGTTAGGCGACATCATGCGCGCATAACCTAGGGCAATACCTATGGTGTCATCAGCAAACTGGTCAATATACGAAATACTGCCACGGTAACCGGTATCGCTTGAACCGCTATTAAGTGAGCCTAAGTCGTTCATTTCGCCGCGAAGCGACATGGCTATCGTTTGTTCGCCATGAGTTAACGGGCTAATCGTTTGCATATCTACCGTGCCGCCGATGGCTTGCGCCATGACAGAAGCATCTGGTGTTTTGTATACCACCACACGGTTTAATAATTCAGAAGGGTATTGGTCAAACTCAACACCACGGTTATCGTTTACCGAGGCTTGCTCGCGACCATTTAATGTTGCAGTAGTGAAATCTGGACCTAAACCACGGATAGAGATAACGTTAGCTCGGCCATCAAGGCGCTGTGCTGATACGCCAGGTAAACGGGCGAGTGATTCTGCAATACTAACATCGGGTAATTTACCGATGTCTTCGGCTGAAATGGCTTCAACAATTGATGACGAAGACATTTTTAGTGATTGTGATTCTTGTAAGCTGCGACGAATACCTGTGACTTTTACCACTTCAATATTTTCGTCGGCAGTTGCCGTAGTATTTACGTCATCAGCAGCGTAAGCAGTCATGCTTGCACCAGCTGCAACTAACGCCAGCGTGAGTAGGCTCGGTTTAAATAGCAACATCAATATTTCCCCTTTTGTGGATACTTAACAACGTAAAGTACAAGTTGAGTGTTAGTATCCTTTTGATTTTTGGTTACATTCTTTATTGTGTTTTTACCTCAGCATGCTTAATTAACTTTTGTAAGTGACTGCATAAGTGCTGAAGTTATGACCAAATTGTTGCACAACAGTGACGATACTACTCCCAGTTCAGTTTTGCCGACAATATTATGCATACGTATTCAGCGCTAATCATGGCTAATTAGTGACAGTTTTTTACAATTTTGAAACAACTGAGAGGGGCTTGGTATCATACTTAATTCGTTGTATTAATGAGGCTTATGGCATTTTAGTTGTATGTTGCAAGCTAATTATTTCTTTGCATACGTATGCAGGTGTATTGAACCTGATTTCCTTATTCACGTATCCTCGGGGTAATAAAAAAACACTAGCGAACTGTTACGCAGTCGCAACATCAAGGTAACTCGTCGATTTATTTCAGGGTTAACTTACTTCTAAGGGGATGCAATGGGTCAGGTCAGTTGGTGGCGCGGCGGAGTGATATATCAAGTTTATCCTCGCAGTTTAATGGATACTAATGGTGACGGTGTTGGTGATTTGCAGGGCATCATTACTAAACTTGATTATATTGCCAGCCTGAATGTTGATGCAATTTGGATTTCGCCGTTTTTTAAGTCGCCAATGAAAGACTTTGGCTATGACATCAGCGACTATCTCGAAATTGACCCGCTGTTTGGCACTATGGCTGATTTCGATCAGCTTATCGAAAAAGCCCATCAGTTAAATATCAAGGTCGTGATTGACCAAGTGCTAAGCCATACTTCAGACCAACATGCTTGGTTTGAGCAAAGTCGTCAAAGCCGAGACAATGACAAAGCTGACTGGTACGTGTGGGCTGATCCTAAAGACGATGGCAGTGCGCCTAATAACTGGCTCGCCATTTTTGGTGGTTGTGCATGGGAGTGGGAACCTCGTCGTCAGCAATACTATCTGCATAACTTTCTCAAAAGTCAGCCGGATGTCAACTTCCACTGTCCTCAGGCTCGTCAAGCGGTATTAGACAATGTTGAGTTTTGGCTCAAAAAAGGTGTTGACGGTTTTCGCCTCGATGCGATTACGTTTTGTTATCACGATGAACAATTACGTGACAACCCTGCTAAACCCAAAGATAAGCGCCAAGGCCGTGGTTTCAGTGAAGATAATCCTTATGCTTACCAATATCATTATTACAATAATACTCGGCCGCAAACCGTTGGCTTTATTGAACAGCTGCGGGCGTTAATTAATCGTTATCCTGGCGCCGTGACCTTAGGTGAAGTGTCATCTGAAGACTCGTTAGCCACTATGGCTGAATACACTCAAGGTGATGACCGATTACATATGGCCTACAGTTTTGAGTTGTTAACCGATGACTTTAGCGCGGCTTATATTCGTCAAACCGTGGAAGAACTAGAAGCTAGTATTGGTGATGGCTGGCCATGTTGGGCCATAGGTAATCATGATGTTAAACGGGTTGCATCTCGTTGGGGTAAAGCCAGCGTGAACCCAACAATGGTGAAAATGCTCAATGCGATGTTATTTTCATTACGTGGCAGTGTGTGCAGTTATCAAGGGGAAGAGCTAGGGTTAACGGAAGCCTCAATTGAATATGACCAGTTACAAGATCCCTTTGGCATTGCCTTTTGGCCGATGTTTAAAGGTCGTGATGGATGCCGTACCCCGATGCCTTGGGTAAAAGGGGCTGCTAATGCAGGCTTTACTGAAGCAACGCCTTGGTTACCTATTGATCCTGCGCATAATAATAGTGCTGTGGATGTGCAAGAAGCTGATCAAGATTCGATTTTGCAAAGTTACCGTCATTTTTTACAGTGGCGCAAAAAGCAACATTTGCTGATTGAGGGGGATATTACCTTTATCGACAGTCATCCTGATGTGTTAGCCTTCATCCGCAGTCAAGATGATCAGCGCATGCTAGTGTTGTTTAATTTGTGTGGTGAGCAACAAACTTTTGCATTAAATGAGTTACGATTGTCTTCAATTATAGACGATCATGGGTTACTCTGTGGCGCGCAAGATGTACTGGACCCTGCAACTATTGTGTTGCCAAGCTTCGCCAGTTTTTATGGCCTACTTGGATAGCATGACGAAGCCGAAATACTGCTGTATTTCGGTTTTTTTTGGTTTATTTTTTGATTGAACTATTTTCAGTATATCGGCGATAAAGTTTTACACTATCATAGCGGATGTGATAGTGAGTTTAACGATTAAAAACAGTAGTATAACAATAATCATTAAGAAGAGATCTCCCTATGGCTACAGCAATTCACAGTACCCTTGAAACAACAGAAACAGGCAATAGTGGTAATTACCGCTTTGCGCTCGTGTCACTGACATCATTATTTTTCATGTGGGGATTCATTACCTGCTTAAATGATATTTTAATTCCTCATTTAAAAGCTGTATTTTCGTTAAATTACACTGAAGCCATGTTGATTCAATTTTGTTTCTTTGGCGCCTATTTTTTAGTTTCATTACCAGCCGGTAAGTTAGTCAAAAAATTAGGCTATCAAAAAGGTATCGTCACAGGGCTTATTATTGCCTGTATCGGTTGTTTACTGTTTTATCCTGCTGCTGCATTTGCAACTTACGGATTATTTTTAGGTGCATTATTTGTATTAGCATCAGGGATAACTATCTTGCAGGTGGCGGCTAATCCGTATGTGAATGCGTTAGGATCAGTTGAAACAGCCTCAAGTCGTTTAAATTTAACCCAAGCCTTTAATGCGCTTGGCACCACAGTGGCCCCCTTTTTTGGCGCGGTATTAATTTTGTCGGTAGCGTCAGGTGCATTAGATGGACTGGATCACGCCCAAGCCGAAGCTGAAGTGGTTAAGCTGCCCTATTTAATTCTTGCTGCAATGCTCGGTTTGCTGGCTTTAATTTTTGCCAAGCTTAATTTACCTAAGATTACCGAACACAATGATACTTCTGATACTGGTGTGGTAACTCACAATGGTAAAACTAGCGCATTACAAAGCATTCACTTGGTCCTGGGAGCAATTGGTATTTTTGTATATGTTGGGGCAGAAGTCTCAATTGGCAGCTTTTTAGTGAGTTTTCTAGGTGAAGAGCAAATTGCAGGTTTGCAAGAAGCTGATGCCGCTAAGTACATTACTTACTACTGGGGCGGCGCCATGGTTGGCCGTTTTGTGGGCTCTGTGATTATGCAGAAAATTCCTGCAGGGACCTTATTAGCATTTAATGCTTGCGTCGCCGCGACTTTGGTTTTGATTGCTATGAACAGCAGTGGTGCCGTAGCCATGTGGTCAATTTTAGCTGTAGGTCTATTCAATTCAATCATGTTCCCAACCATCTTTAGTTTAGCGCTACGAGATTTAGGTCCACATACCTCTCAAGGAAGTGGTATTTTATGTTTGGCGATTGTCGGTGGGGCGATTTTGCCACTGTTACAAGGGGTGTTGGCCGATAATATGGGGCTGCAATTGGCGTTTATTCTGCCGGTTGTATGTTATGCCTTTATTATCTTTTATGGTGCTAAAGGCTCAAGAATGTAGTGTCGTGTAAACACTCACTTATGTCATGATAAAAAAGCGGCTTCGGGCCGCTTTTTTATTTAAAGCAATATATCATTGGTCTGTGGTTTATCTTGAGGATAACTTGCAAACAGAGTCCGAATGAGTTGAAGCGATAAACTGACGTTAAATGGATTAAAGAAATGACTGATTTAATCACCCAACTGAAGGGACAAAGGCCGATATTGCCTTGCTATCAAGTGTTTTAATCCCTATGATCAGCACGTTTTTAAATTGAACGTAATCTTAGATAGAGAGCCCCTATGTTGACTTATCCGTTGTCAGGCAGTTCATCAGAGTTAGTCTTAAATGTACTTACTATGGTGTTAACCCGAGGAAAACCATTAGATAGAGCTTACTCAGAGCATTTTTCTGGTTTAACGCTTAACCCATCAGAGCAAGCGCGGATCACGCAGGTCACTGGCGATATTTTACGTCGATTAAACTTATATTGTTTTCTGGTGGATATTGAACCGGAAGAATTCGATCGTTTAGGATCGAAGTTACTCAACGGTTGGCACGTCTTTCACGGTTTAGATTTACCCAAAATGCAGTATTCATTGCAGATTGAGCAAGCGAAATTTGATGCTAACCTTGAACAGGCCAAAATGGATCCTGTGCTTTGGGACGGTTGCCCACAATGGCTAGACTTACTTGGACAAGCACAATTAGGTGATAAATGGCCAGCTGAACGTGCAGCACTTGCCGAGCAACCAAAACGTTATTTACGCGTTAATGAGCTTAAATGTGACCGTGAAAAATTGATCAGTCGCTTACAAAAAGAAGGTGTAACAGCTGTGCCTTTGGATGATGTGGCTTCTGCAATTGAGGTCACTTCTGACTCAGCACTGTTTCGAACTGACGCCTTTAAAGACGGCTGGTTTGAACAACAAGATGCCGGATCGCAATTGGTTGCCGATGCCGTTGGCGCAAAACCGGGTATGCGAGTTGTTGATGCTTGTGCTGGTGCGGGTGGTAAAACCTTACACATTGCTGCACAGATGCAGGGTAAAGGCCGTTTGTTAGCCATGGATGTTGAGCAATGGAAACTCGATAATCTTAAAACACGCGCTAAACGTGCAGGTGCTCATAATGTTGAAACGCGGATTATCGCCAGTTCGAAAACCATTAAACGCTTAAAATTAACCGCTGACAGGGTATTGTTAGATGTCCCTTGTTCTGGGCTTGGGGTATTGAAACGAAATCCGGATTCAAAATGGCGTGATACTCCAGAGCGCTTGCCGGTATTGATTGAATTACAAAAGCATATTTTACAAAGTTATAGCCGCATGGTGAAAGTGGGCGGCATGTTAATTTATGCAACTTGCTCAATTATGCCTGAAGAAAATCGTCATCAAGTGGATGCTTTTCTAGCTGAAAATCCGCAGTTTTCGCTGATAGAAGATGAAAATATTTTAGTGTCGGAACGTGGTTTTGATGGCTTCTATCTAGCTAAGATGGAACGGATAGCAGAATAGTTATTCATCATTACTCTTTTTTACAAGCACGCCATTGATTATTAATCACTTAAAAACAGCGCAAAAATATTGTGCTGTTTTTTTATGGGGAATATTTAGGGTTTAGGTGTAATTAATTTATTAAAAAAACGTTAATATATTGATAATATTCTCACAAATGCATAATCTTATGTGTATTATAAAAAGTATGTCGAATCATTCGTTGTGATGTTGGAGTGTTATGGATATAGGTCCGCATATCAATAAATTCATAGAAGATACGCCTCAAGCCGATTTTCGTGAATCGAGTATTGAGCGTTACAGTGCAATACTTGATATGGTACTAAAGGGCCTTCCATTAGGCGAAATGCTCCACGCCTTAATATTGTTGATTGAAGCTCAAAAGATAGGCACTCGAGCATCTGTGTTGTTATTGAGTGATGACGGTAAACGTCTACTATTCGGGGCGGCGCCAAATCTGCCTGAAGAATATAATAATGCCATTAACGGTGTTGAGATCGGCGCTGATGTCGGTTCTTGTGGAGCCGCGGCATATACCTGTGAAAGAGTGATTGTTGAAGATATTGAACATCATCCCAATTGGACAAAGTATAAAGAATTACCGCTTAAAGCGGGATTAAAATCGTGTTGGTCAGAACCGATAAAAGACAGCAATCAAAAAGTACTCGGCACGTTTGCCATGTATTATGACACGGTTAAATCGCCTTCAGAGCTAGATTTATATTTAATTCAAGAAGCGGCACGTTTGGCCAGTTTAGCCATTGAACGAAGTCGTGGCATGCATATTCAACGTTTAAGCAGCACAATATTTAACAGTTTGCCTATCTCGCTAGTGATCACCAGTGAAGATAATGTCGTTTTGTCTGCTAACCCTGTTTTTAAGTCGTTAACATCTACCTATTATGCCAATCTTAATTTATTCGATGTTCATCGCTTTTTAAGCCACTCCAAAGCAGAGGAGGTTGCAGATTTATTTGAACATTTAAAACGCGGGCATGCTTGGAAAGGGGAGTTAAAAGGACTTAAAACTGATAATGATATCATTGACATAGCGCTCAATGTGACGGTTATTAGAGATACTTTTACTCAACAAAATTGTTTTGCATGGCTAATTACTGATATTTCTGCACGTAAAAATGCTGAGAAAATAATAAGTTTCCAAACTAATTATGATCAATTAACCGGATTGTCAAACCGCAAGTACTTGTTTGAAACTCTGCAAGCAATGAAGTGCAAAAATAGTATTGATGGTAAAAGGCAAGAATTCAGTTTGATGCTGATGGACATTGATCACTTCAAACAAATTAATGATACGTTTGGCCATGATAACGGTGATCTGGTTCTCAAATTAGTCGCGCAACGTTTGTTAAATACAATTCCCGAGAATGTCCTTATTGCCCGTATTGCCGCTGACGAATTTGCCTTGGTCATACCGGGGAAAATGTGTACTGAGTCATTGATAAGTATGTTTAACAACATCACTGATGAGTTAAAAAAGCATTTTATTATTGCCGACCAAGATATGATGTTATCAATGAGTACCGGTCTTGCTCGTTATCCTTATGATGCCGATAATGTTGAACAAATATTAAATTGTGCCACTCAAGCTATGTACAGTGCCAAAGCGCATGGCCGTAATTGTATGCAATTTTTTAATCAACAAATTCAAAAAGATGCCGAAAGAAATGCGGAACTGCATCTCTACCTCAAAACCGCATTAATCCAAAATGAATTTCAGTTGTATTATCAACCAATTGTTAATCCTTTTACCGCTCAAATTACCAAAGCTGAAGTCTTGTTACGCTGGATACATGATGACCAGTTTATTTCCCCAGATGAGTTCATTCCTATTGCAGAGGAGTCTGGGCTAATTGTCCAAATCGGTGAGTGGGTAAGAATGCAAGCGTTAACAAGTATTGTCGCGATGCAAAAAAGTGATTTTACTATCCCGTTATCCATTAACGTGTCCACTATTGAGTTTTGGAATACTGATTTACAACATCGTTTTGCCGCTTACTTTGATGTGTTACAGCAACAATTTGGGCTTGACGTTTTTCCTTACTCTCTGCTTACTCTTGAAATAACAGAATCATTAATGATGACGCAACAAGACAGCATAAATCAGTTACTGACAGATCTAAGGCATCGCGGTATGCAGATTTCGGTAGACGATTTTGGTACCGGATACTCTTCTTTATCGTATTTAGTTAACTTCCCTGTTGATCAAATCAAAATTGATAAATCATTCATTCAACGAATTTCATCAGGTTCACGTCACAAATCCTTAATTGAAGCCATTGTTAGCATGAGTCGTGCATTAGACTTATCGATTGTTGCTGAAGGAGTGGAGACCGAAGCAGAGCTTGATTTTATTAAGCAGCAAAACATAGACGCTGTACAAGGTTACTATTTTCATAAACCGATGCCACAAGAGGCGTTTTTCGATTTGTTAGCTAAACAAGCCGAATCAATAGCAAGATTAAAATAGAACGGCAGAACGTCAATTACCCAGAATGATGAGTAGAATGGTGCCAGCAAGTTAATATATTCATATCCTGGTTGATAAGTTCATTTTCTTAATCAGAATAGTGAAGTAAAAAAATGCCGCATCAATTAATGCGGCATTTTTATTTAGTAAGGCAATGTTAGGTCAAATAAATTAAGCCAACATGCTCTTAGGTTCAGTAAATTCAAGGCTTAATGCTTCAGCCACTTCTTTACAGACTAATTTTCCGTGGATAACATTTAAGCCATTAAGTAAATGCTTGTCATTTAATAATGCTTGTTTGTAACCTTGGTTCGCCAACTTGATAATGTAAGGAAGCGTTGCATTGTTTAATGCAAACGTCGAAGTGCGGGCAACTGCACCTGGCATATTTGCCACACAGTAATGCACAACGTCGTCGACAATATACGTTGGGTCTTGGTGCGTCGTTGCGTGTGATGTTTCAACACAGCCACCTTGGTCAATTGCCACGTCAACAATCGCGCTACCAGGCTTCATACGCTTAACCATATCTCTGGTAATCAATTTTGGTGCCGCTGCACCAGGAACCAATACACCACCAATCACAAGATCGGCTTCTAATACATGGCGTTCAATGGCATCCGCTGTTGAGTAAATCGCTTTTACAGCAGAACCAAACTGAATATTCAAGCGACGTAATGCATCGATACTACGATCTAATACAACAACGTCAGCACCCATACCTACAGCCATTTGTGCAGCATTAGTACCTACCATACCGCCGCCAATTATGACAACTTTAGCAGGTTCAACACCCGGTACACCACCAAGCAACATACCACGTCCGCCTAATGATTTCTCAAGAGCACGAGCACCAGCTTGGATTGACATGCGCCCAGCCACTTCTGACATAGGTGCAAGTAATGGTAATCCACCACGGTCATCTGTTACGGTTTCATAAGCAATACACACAGCACCGCTGGCGATTAGCTCATTTGTTTGTGTTAAATCTGGTGCAAGATGTAAATAAGTAAATAAAATCTGGTCGTGACGTAGCATTGCACGTTCAACGGTTAGCGGCTCTTTTACTTTTACAATCATCTCTGCTTTAGCAAAAACTTCAGCTGCAGTGGCTAAAATCGAGGCACCAGCGTCTATATAATCTTGATCGGTAAACCCAATCCCCACACCCGCTTCTGATTGTACAAAAACATCGTGACCTTTTAAGGTCAATTCACGTACGCTTGAAGGGACCATGCCTACACGGTATTCGTGGTTTTTGATTTCTGTTGGAACACCAATAATCATTTTTGAGCCTCGATTGACATAAAACCCACTTCAAATGGGTATAATTGTTATTAATTGTGACCTGAACGTGCTTATTTCAAGCCACTCTAGTATAGTGCTGCTTTAGCAGATTATGCTGCTGAAATTGCACTTTTTATAGACAAAAATATTGTTTTAAGTACAAAGCAAGGTTAAATATATGGCAAATAGTAAAAGCTTTTCAGTAAAAGATTTAGACCGTATAGATCGCAATATTTTAAATGAGCTTCAATTGGATGGTCGCATTTCGAATGTTGAACTATCAAAACGAGTAGGCTTGAGTCCAACCCCATGCTTAGAAAGAGTGAAAAGGCTAGAAAAACAAGGCTTTATAAGTGGCTATACTGCACTGGTTAATCCACATTTTCTTGGTGCTTCTTTATTAGTATTTGTTGAAATCACTCTTAATCGTGATACTCCTGATATTTTTGACCGCTTTAATCGTGCAGTACAATTACTCGATGATATCCAAGAATGCCATTTGGTCTCTGGTGATTTTGACTACCTATTAAAGACTCGAGTATCAGATATGTCTGCTTATAGACGTTTATTAGGTGAAACATTGCTGAAACTGCCCTCAATTTCAGATACTCGTACTTATGTGGTAATGGAAGAGGTCAAACAGACTAATAAGGTCGCGTTATACAACTTAGGCTAATCCTACAGTTTAATCTCCCATCAAGTCTTTAGCCGTTGATTGATGAATATAGATGACCATTGTCCACTTATATTCATCATCTAATCAAATAGAACTAATCTTTGTATATAAAATCATCATCTTGAGAGTAATCGTTAAGGCTTTTTTGTTTCTGGATTAATTCGGTATAACAATCGATTGAGCTTGACTAATTCAAGGTGCATAATCACTGCAAATACAGTGATATTCTGTTATCTTAACCCTTATTTTTCACTTTTTATGGATTCTTTCGTTTGACTCAGGAAAATAGTCTAAAAACACTCAGTGGCCTTCAACGATTGCTTGAAGGTGGCCTTATTTTATGTTGCATGATCGCGACATACATTCTATTGGCATTATCCAGTTTTAATCCAAGTGATCCAGGCTGGAGTCAGTCGCATTTCCAAGGTGAAATTCACAACTGGACTGGTGCTGTTGGCGCTTGGACTGCAGATGTGCTGTTTTACTTCTTTGGTTTCATCGCCTTTTTAATTCCTATCATGATAGCCACCACGGGTTGGTTTATTTTCAATCGTGCACATCGTTTGTTTGAAATAGATTATTTTTCAGTCGGATTAAGAATTATTGGTTTTATTTTGATGTTGTTAGGCTTAGCTGCATTGGTCAGCATGAATGCCGACAATATGTACGTCTTTTCAGCCGGTGGGGTAGCCGGTGATGTGATTGGTCAGGCGATGTTGCCGTACTTTAATAAGCTAGGAACCACATTATTGCTAATGTGTTTTTTTGGCGCAGGCTTCACTTTAGCGACTGGGATTAGTTGGTTAACCATTATTGAATTAACCGGCTTAGGTTCTATCTGGTGTGCCAAGAAAATATGGCATTTACCTAAATTATTTAAACGAGAAACAGAAACCGAAGATACTAAAGGCTTCCTTTCATTAGTGGATAAATTTACCCAACGTCGTAACGAAATGGATGATCAACATGAGCCAACAAGAACTCAATCTAACAAGCCGGTTAAAACGCCAATCCATATTAAACAAGCAGTCGAGAAACCGCCGGTTGTAGAAAAGAAACGTAGCTTCTTTAGTCGCAAGCCTAAACCCGCTGAAGATATTGCGGTTTCAGACATTGATGACCAACAGTTTGATAGTGACGATCGTCAAGAACCGTCAATACAATTTGATCATGAAGACACGCCATTTGCGCCTTGGGTCGCGACAAAAGACGACGTTGACTTCAATCTTGACGACGACAATGATGACCTCGATATTACTCAGAGTATGAATCACTCTGATAGTGATGAACCATTTGAGGAAGCTTTTGCCAAACCTCATTCAAAGGGGGCATTAGTTGCACAACAAAAACCGAAAAAAGAAGCCAGAATTGTTGACGGTGTAGTGGTAATCGATGGTCAAACCACGCAACAAGCTCGCCAGAAAATGGATCCTTTACCAAGCATTACCTTGCTTGATGTGCCTGATCGCAAGAAAAACCCTATTAGTGAAGCCGAACTTCAGCAAGTCGCTCGATTAGTTGAAGCAAAGCTGGCGGATTTTAATATTATCGCCAACGTTGTTGGCGTTTATCCTGGACCGGTGATTACTCGCTTTGAGCTTGAATTAGCCCCTGGGGTTAAAGCCTCTAAAATTACCAATCTCTCGAAAGACTTAGCCCGCTCATTATTATCTGAAAACGTGCGTGTTGTTGAAGTGATTCCTGGTAAAGCTTATGTCGGTTTAGAGTTGCCAAACAAATTCCGTGAAACCGTATTTATGCGTGATGTGCTCGATTCTGCCGCTTTTAAAGACAGCAAATCAACATTATCTATGGTGCTGGGGCAAGACATCGCCGGTGAACCTGTGGTGGTTGATTTAGGTAAAATGCCTCATCTATTGGTTGCCGGTACGACCGGTTCTGGTAAGTCTGTGGGGGTGAATGCGATGATCACCAGCTTACTGTATAAATCAGGCCCGGATGATGTTCGCTTTATTATGATTGACCCTAAAATGCTCGAATTATCTGTGTATGAGGGGATCCCACATTTACTCTGTGAAGTGGTTACCGACATGAAAGAAGCTGCTAATGCATTGCGTTGGTGTGTCGGTGAAATGGAGCGACGTTATAAATTAATGTCGGCATTAGGAGTACGTAACCTTAAAGGTTACAACATCAAAATTAAAGATGCTGCTGCAAAAGGGGAGTACATTCCCGATCCATTATGGAAGTCATCTGAAAGTATGTTAGATGATGCGCCGCCGCTTGAAAAACTACCATCTATCGTGGTGGTGGTTGATGAATTTGCTGACATGATTATGATTGTTGGTAAAAAAGTTGAAGAGTTAATTGCCCGTATAGCCCAAAAAGCTCGTGCTGCAGGGATCCACTTAATATTGGCTACTCAGCGGCCATCGGTTGATGTGATCACTGGTTTGATTAAAGCTAACATTCCAACCCGTATTGCGTTTCAAGTGTCATCACGTATTGATTCTCGTACCATTCTTGATCAGCAAGGTGCAGAAACCTTATTAGGTATGGGGGATATGCTGTATCTTCCACCTGGTACTGGTTTACCTAATCGTGTTCATGGAGCGTTTATTGATGATCACGAAGTTCATAAAGTGGTTGCCGATTGGTGTGCTCGTGGCAAACCGCAATACATTGACGACATTCTTAACGGCGCCACCGATGGTGAACAAGTATTGTTACCCGGTGAAACCTCAGACAGTGAAGAAGAATTAGATGCGTTATATGATGATGCCGTTGCGTTTGTTACCGAAACGCGCCGCGGCTCTATTTCTAGCGTACAACGTAAATTTAAAATTGGTTATAACCGTGCCGCCCGTATTATTGAAATGATGGAAAGCCAAGGTATTGTGACAGCTCAAGGTCATAATGGTAATCGTGAAGTATTGGCTCCACCGCCACCGAGATCATAATAGGAATGATAATGAATAAACGTTTTGCTGTATTGAGCCTATTATTAACCACCAGCGTAACTTGCTTTGCCGCGATGGCCGATGACGCCACTGAGCTACGAGCAAAACTGTCTAACATTGATAGTTTGCATGCGACATTTTCCCAGCAAGTTACCGACATTAATAATAAACCAATCCAAACTGGCAGTGGCGTATTTGCCCTAGCATATCCCAATCAATTTTACTGGCATTTAACTCAGCCAGATGAATCTTTGATCGTGGCCGATGGCGCTAATTTATGGATTTATAACCCCTTTGCTGAAGAAGTAACCGTAATGGATGTTGCTCAAGCGGTTGATGCATCGCCGATGGCTTTGTTAGTGCATCGAGATGAAGCCACATGGGCTAAATATTCAGTCACCAAACGGGTTATTAATGCGACATCTAGCTGTTTTGATATTCAGCCTAAGAAACTCAACAGTAACGTTATTGCTGTTAGTGTGTGTTTTGACGCCAAGCAGTTAGTCAAATTTAACTTAACCGACGAGCAAGGTAATTTAAGCCAATTTTCGCTCACTGAGCAGCGCAGCGTAAAAGCAGACGAGACCAATATCTTTAATTTTGCTGTACCAGATAACGTCGATATAGACGATCAACGCTTAAAGCAAGCTCACTAAGCAGTTTATGGCTAACTTAGGTTTCGATTTCGCCCCAGACTTTCGCCCCTTGGCTGCGCGTATGCGCCCAAGGGATATTAGTGAATACATAGGTCAGGCACACTTATTGGGTGAGGGCCAGCCACTGCGTAAGGCGCTAGAGGCAAATCGAGCCCACTCAATGTTACTGTGGGGCCCGCCAGGTACCGGGAAAACCACCTTAGCTGAGCTTATTGCCCATTATGCTAACGCCCATGTTGAGCGTATTTCTGCGGTGACTTCTGGGGTGAAAGAGATCCGTGCGGCGATTGAACAAGCCAAAGCCGTGGCCCAAAGTCGCGGTCAACGTACCTTATTATTTGTCGATGAAGTACACCGTTTTAATAAAAGCCAGCAAGACGCATTTTTACCCTTTATTGAAGATGGCACTGTTATCTTCATTGGTGCTACCACTGAAAACCCCTCATTCGAACTTAATAACGCCTTGTTATCCCGGGCGCGTGTTTACCTTATTAATCGCTTAAGCTCCGATGAAATCAGCTTAATTGTGACTCAAGCGTTAACTGATGTTGAACGTGGTTTAGGCAAACGCCAATTAACATTACCCAGCGCAGTAGCTAAGCAATTAGCCGACATTAGCGAGGGCGATGCACGTAAAGCACTTAATTTAATCGAGTTAATGAGCGATTTAGTTGCAGATGAAAGTGCGTTTACCACCGAGATGCTCACTCAAGTTGCGGGCCATCAAGCAGCGGGTTACGATAAAAATGGCGATCAATTTTACGATTTAATTTCTGCTGTGCACAAGTCTGTGCGCGGCTCGGCGCCCGATGCGGCGTTATATTGGTATTGCCGTATTTTAGAAGGTGGTGGCGATGCCTTATATGTTGCTCGTCGTTTATTGGCCATTGCCTCAGAAGACATTGGTAACGCCGATCCTATTGCCATGACAGTTGCACTTAACGCATGGGATTGTTATCACCGTATTGGACCCGCTGAAGGCGAACGCGCAATTGCTCAAGCCGTGTTGTATTTAGCCAGCGCGCCCAAAAGTAACGCCGTTTATAGTGCGTTTAATCAAGCCCGTGAGCTTGCTAAGCAAACTGGACACGAGCCTGTGCCTAATCATCTGCGTAATGCGCCGACAAAATTGATGAAAGAAATCGGTTTTGGTAAAGAATATCGCTATGCTCATAATGAACCCGCGGCCTATGCTGCCGGCGAAAACTACTTCCCTGAATCATTGCAACACAGCCAGTTTTATCAGCCAACGAACAGAGGTTTTGAAAAACGTATTCAAGATAAATTAGGGCAATTGCGTCAGCTTGATCAACAAAGCGAGGACAAACGCTATGACTAATGTGATCTTGGTGGCATTAGGTGGTTCAATTGGTGCAGTTTTACGCTATCTTCTATCAATTTTTATGATCCAGCTATTTGGAAGCAGTTTTCCTTTTGGTACACTGTTAGTCAATCTACTGGGATCGTTTTTAATGGGCGTAGTTTATGCGCTAGGGCAGTTAAGTCATGTTAGCCCTGAAATTAAAGCGCTAGTTGGCATTGGCCTATTGGGCGCATTAACTACATTTTCAACTTTCTCGAATGAAACCTTACTGCTGTTGCAAGAAGGCTTATGGCATAAAGCTATTTTAAATGTGTTGTTGAATGTCACCTTATGTCTATTTATGGTGTATGTAGGTCAACAACTTATATTTTCTCGCGTTTAACTAAAAAGAACTCACAACATGCTAGATCCAAAATTTTTGCGTAATGATCTTGACGTCACCGCCGAGCGTTTAGCCACTCGTGGCTTTATTTTAGAGGTTGATAATTTGACCAAACTTGAAGAAAAGCGTAAATCGCTTCAAGTAGAAACAGAAGACTTACAAGCGTCGCGTAATGCGATCTCCAAGTCGATTGGTCAAGCTAAAGCTCGTGGCGAAGATACCAGTTCCATTATGGCGCAGGTAGGGGATTTAGGTGTGCAGCTTGATGCAAAGAAAGCTGAACTTGCTGAGTTATTGCAACAAATCAATAGCATCGCCATGAGCATACCAAACTTGCCTGATGAATCTGTGCCAATTGGTGCCGATGAAAATGACAATGTAGAGGTGCGTCGTTGGGGCACACCAAAAGTATTCGATTTTGAAGTGAAAGATCACTTAGATTTAGGTGAAGCACTCGGTGGATTAGATTTTAAAAGTGCCGTTAAAATTACTGGTTCACGTTTTATTATCATGCGCGGCCAAATCGCCCGTTTAAATCGTGCTTTAGGTCAGTTCATGCTAGACCTTCACACCACTGAACATGGCTATAGCGAAACCTATGTACCGCTATTGGTTAACGAAGACAGCTTATTAGGTACTGGTCAGCTTCCTAAGTTTGGTGAAGATTTATTTCACACCAAACCAGCAACAGAAGAAGGCCAAGGCTTGTCACTTATCCCGACCGCAGAAGTGCCATTAACTAACTATGTGCGCGACATGATTGTTGATGAGAGTGAGCTACCCATAAAAATGACCGCATTAACGTCATGCTTCAGAAGTGAAGCGGGCTCTTATGGTCGTGACACCCGTGGTTTGATCCGTCAGCATCAATTCGACAAAGTCGAATTAGTGCAAATTGCTCATCCAGACAATTCAATGCATGCGTTAGATGAAATTACCGCACATGCTGAAAAAGTATTGCAGTTATTAAACTTGCCGCACCGCACTATGGTGTTATGTACTGGTGATATGGGCTTTGGTTCAAGTAAAACATTTGATATTGAAGTGTGGTTACCAGCACAAAATACTTACCGTGAAATTTCATCGTGTTCAAACATGAAAGACTTCCAAGCGCGCAGAATGCAAGCTCGATACCGTAGCAAGGTCGATAACAAACCTGCGTTATTGCACACTTTAAATGGTTCTGGTTTAGCAGTTGGACGGACATTAGTTGCCGTGCTTGAAAATTATCAGAATCAAGATGGCACTATCACAGTACCTGAGGTGTTACGTTCATACATGGGCGGCTTAAGCGTTATTGGCTAGGTTTTCTAATCACTCTGTGCTTATTACTATGAGCACTGAGTGAGGTAACAACGCATTATATTTGGGCTTACTTCGAGTATTTAAATTGGTGCCACTTTGTTTAAGTTGAGCATTATTGATAAGGATTGGTACAACCAGCAATGGGTTCAAGTCGGCGTGATAATCGTAGGCTTATCTATTTATCAGTTATCTTCTTTTTTATTTTGTTGGTAATTGTTGAACTAGCTCAAGCAGCATTGATAGTGGTAGAAAACATTTTCCCTAAATAACCTTTATGAGGTTAATTATTTAAAAGCCCGCTTAAGTTATCTTAAGCGGGCTTTTTTGTAGGCTTTAATCAACTATAAACATTTAGCAGGTTTGGGCAGCCCAGCAATTTTGGTTGCTTGCTTAGCCGGGCCCCCAGGAAATAAGGTATACAAATATTTAGAGTTACCTTTATCGGCTCCTAATCGTTGACCGATAGCTTTAACCAGCACACGAATAGCAGGACTGGTTTTGTACTCTAGATAAAAATCACGCACAAAACGGATAACTTCCCAGTGTTGCTCGGTTAACTCAATGTTCTCAGTGGCGGCAATCACAGTTGCCATAGGTTCTTGCCAGTCATTGATATTTTTTAAATAGCCTTGATGATCGGTTTCAATTTGCAGGCTATTAAATTCAAAAAAGTTTACCAAGTTATCACCTTATCGTGTCGCAAAGATTGTTCAACAAATTGTGAATAGTCAATAATATCAAAATCACCCGCAGCTTTATTAGCTAAAATAATCATTAAGCGATCTGATAACCCCCTAGCGACAACATCATCTTGTAGTACAAACAGTGCAATATTTGCTAAACGCTGTTGCCATTGAGGTTGTAATAAACAATTCACCGCATCGCTAGACAATAAAATACTGTCTTTAGGGTGAATATAGCGCAGGCATGTACTTAAGGCATCGTCACTCATTACTGATGCTTGGATATGATGTAATATCAAAATACTAGCACCTCATCAGCCGCTTGCAGTGTTTGCCTAATCATCTCTGGCGTCGCTACCGTTGCCGCAATACTGAGGTCATTGGGCTGCAATCCTAATGTGTACATTGATTCAGCGCAAACCAATACGGTATCAATATCGTAAAGAGATAGCGCTTTAAACGCCGACACATAATCTTTCGATCCTGCTTGATCAGGTGTTTGGCCTGCCAGTAAATGCAATACAGCTTCATTGGTAAACACAATACTCACCTGTTGTTCGAAGCTGGCACTGAGCATAGCAAAATCAAGCCCTTCACGAGTACTCGTGGTGCCTAAAGGTGCATGTCTAAAAATAATCACCAGTGATTTCATTATCTATTCCACAAATATCTTAAAAGCTAATTAATCTGTCAGATTGTTCAATACCGACCACTAATTCACCTAAGCCGCCCATGGTAAATGCGCCACTGCTATTCCACTGTGGCTTACCATTTTCTGATGCATCTTGTGGTGAGAGTATGCCACGACGCAATGCTGCTGAAACACAATTGGTTAATGGTATTGCGTGTTGCGCTGACAAATTTTGCCAATGTGAGTGCATATCTATTTCATCAGATGCCGGACAAGTAAGGGCATTACTATTGGTTACGCCATCTTGATAGAAAAAGACATTGATGATTTGATGACCGTTAGCTAATGCGCTTTGGCAAAAAGATAACGCACGAAAGCTGGCTGTTGAGCCATAAACACTTCCGTTTACTTGAATGATGAATTTGCTCATTATAAAAAAAATGACCCTAATGTAGGGTCATTTTAACGTAATTTACCAATGAACTCTATCGACGATTAATCGTCGTTGCCCATACCTAACAAATGTAGCAGGCTCATGAACAAGTTCAAAAAGTCTAAGTACAATGAAATGGTCGCGCGAACATAGTTGGTTTCGCCGCCATTCACGATACGACTAGTGTCGTAGAGGATGAAACCGGTCATAAGCAATGCAATACCCGCATTCATTGCCATAAATAATACTGAACTACCGACGAAAATATTAATCACTACAGCACCGATCATCACTAACATACCGGCAAATAGGAAACCGCCCATAAATGAGAAGTCTTTTTTGGTGGTTAGTGCATAAGCCGACAGTGATACGAAAATCACTGAGGTTAAGCCTAACGCCTGCATGATAAGCCCTGGGCCGTTCGCCATACCAACATAATGATTTAAAATATAACCGAGTGACGCACCTTGCATACCCGTAAAGGCAAATACCCAAAATATGGCTGCAGCACTATCGGCTTTTTTTAGGGTCACAAATAACAATACTAAGCTACCAAGCGATAAACCTAATGACATCATTGGGCCAAGGTTAATCGCCATGGCTAAACCAGCAGTAACAGCAGAAAATGCCAATGTCATCGCCAGAAGCATGTAGGTGTTTTTTAGCATTTTATTGACATCAGTCGTCGATAGACTGGGTGATATAACTGATTGTTGATTCATTATCGTCTCCAGGTGTTAACTCAATGATTTGCTCAACGAGAAAAGAATCTTTCTCACTCTGAAGCTAAATCTTTTTCTATAGCGTAAGCAATGTACATTAAACAAAAATTAATTCATAACAAACATCATCTTAATAGGCGCTAATTTATCATAAACTATTCGATAAGTAATGTTATTAACAAAAACATATTTTGCATAATCTGTTTAGCTAAGCCATTCTTTTTTCAGTTTTTCAGTGTCACCTAAGTGATCTAATACCCACTGTAGAGCAGGGCTCATATTGGCAGTATTCCAAGCTAAACAGCAGGCGGTGTCTTGTTTGGGAGTAGCGAGCTGTTTTTCTATTAGCGCACCAGCTTTGATAAAGATATCGGCTAAATGATATGGCATATACCCCACACCTAAACCTTCTCTAAAGCAATTTATCGCTCTGATCCAATCGGGTACCACAATTCGACGTTGATTATTCAATAACCAATTCGGTCGATGAGCAATATTATGCGCTGTGTCTTGCAGGCAGATTGACGGATATTGTAATAACTCTTCATCGGTTAACGCGTGCTCAGCTTTAGCTAAAGGATGATTCTTCCCGACTAAAAAAGACCACTGGATCATCCCCATATCGCGAGATTTAAAGGTGCCACCAACAGGAATGCTCGAGGTAGCGCCAATCGCGATGTCACTTTTTCCTGTAGACAATGCTTCCCAGACGCCGTTATATACTTCTAAGCGAATAATCAATTCAATGTCGGTAAAATGCCGATAAAAATCAGCTATTAAGCCACTTATTTTGTCGGCGCGAACCATATTGTCAATCGCAATCGACAATGAAGGGCGCCAGCCATTAGCCACTTTTTGTGTATCACGCTTAATATTATTAAGTTTGGTCATGATCTCACGAGACTGGGCGACAAAATGTTCACCAGCAGGGGTTAAACTCACGCTGCGATGATGACGTTCAAACAATATTACCCCTAAGTCATCTTCAATCTGCTTAATGGCATAACTCACCGCAGAGGGCACTTTATTTAATTTATTTGCGGCGGCGGTAAAACTGCCTACGCGGGCCACAATATCTATCATTTCGAATGCTTGTTCTGAAAGCATCTCGCTATCCTTGGCATTAGCAACATTACTTGCAGTAAAGGTAAACATTAACCTAAATCAAATCAAGCAAAGTCGCCGTTATCGACCGTTTAATCACATTTGCATTAAGCTAATGGCTATTTGTTGTGGCTTAAACAGCAGTTATTACAAATAGCGGGTTATGGGTGTTTATTGAGTGAATACCATCAAGCAAGCTTAGCTTTGTAAACTATGTTTAATAGCAGATGTGTAAAGGGGATTTGAACTTGAGTATAAAATAGCCACTTAACAAATTATTTGCAATTTACTCTTTACACCATAGAGGCATTATCATATTATTCGCCCGCTCGGAGGGATGGCAGAGTGGTCGAATGCACCGGTCTTGAAAACCGGCAACGGTTTATCCCGTTCTAGGGTTCAAATCCCTATCCCTCCGCCACATTTAATGAAAAGGCCTTATCGAAAGATAAGGCCTTTTTGTTTGGGCAAAAGATAGAGATTTAAACCCAGGGTTCTTCTTTATTACAAGCAAGCTACCCCTCCGCCACATTAAAGACGAAAGGTTCATCAGAAATGATGAGCCTTTTTTGGTTAGGCAAAAGATAGAGATTTAAACCCAAGTGTTCCTCTTTATTACAAGCAAGCTATCCCTCCGCCACATTCAACGGGGAAGCCTCATCAGCAATGATGGGGCTTTTTGTATTTATAACATTTAAATCCAAGATTCATAGTTTTAAGATTGCTATATCTTTGCCATATTGAATAAATAGATAGGACTTTAATCCCACTAATTCTTGTTTGTTATAAACATGGTCATCCATCAATGTTGTTATCTTGAAAATAGCTGGCATAGTCAATTATTTCTAGATGTAGTAACTAAAGTTGATGCTGATAACGCGAAATAATGGCAGATAAGCATAGCGCCATTTATTTTTAATAGATTGAATATTGCTGCTGAAAACTGCTTAAAAATCACAATAGAGTTTGGCGCGTTATTCAAAGAAGAAGTAGGGGACTTTGCCCTATTAAAAGACATTACCAGCATTTAGACCTAAAACGACGACAAGGCGCTGTAAAATTGCCAGCGCGGGTTGTGTGCGTAAACAATTACTTCTGAATTCCACAAACTATTTTCTACTTGATCGATATCAAGCTTTTCTGTTGTCTTGGTTTTAGCTAATGCGTCATTTTGTAGCCATTGAGTGCACATACTTTAAATCACTCGGTTGAATCTGTGCGTTTAGAAAATGAGCGCAGGTGTTGGCAACTCAAAAACGAAAGGCGTTATGTGTTATCTTTAAAATAGCTAGAATATTTTGATGGAGATAGTGATCTTATGCTCTCGGTTAAGAGCATGTCATGAGTTTTGTTCACCCTGACTGAGTAAGCTAGGCCATATTTGGCTTGATTATTGTTATTGTTGAGCCATGAAATAAATGGCAATTTAGGCTGAGAATTCCACATTAATGCCAGTAGAGGCAATCATATTCTGCACGTCCCATCATATCCTGCATATCTAGACAAGAATTAACCTAAGGGGTCTTTAAGCATGAATAAAGCAAAGAATAGCGGCAGCCATCATTTGCCAGTTGACACTTTCAGTAGCCACACCCCGACAGCAACATCCGTTTCGCACCCCATACCCACCGGGTTTGTGCGCGTGCGCGGCGCCCGAGAGAATAACCTGCAGAACGTCGACGTGGATCTACCCAGGGACTCGATAGTCGCCTTTACTGGGGTGTCCGGCTCCGGCAAATCTTCGCTCGCCTTTGGCACCATTTTCGCTGAGGCCCAGCGACGTTTCTTCGAGTCCGTCGCGCCTTACGCCCGTCGCCTGATCCAGCAAGGCCATTCGCCTCAGGTGGATGAAATTACTGGATTACCGCCAGCCGTCGCACTGCAACAGCGCCGAGGAACACCCAACTCACGCTCAAGTGTAGGCACAGTTACCACCCTCTCGAATTCCCTGAGGATGCTTTATTCTCGAACAGGAGTTTATCCTGATGGGGCTTTGCGCCTCGAGTCAGACTCCTTCTCACCCAACACCGCCATGGGCGCATGCCCTAAATGTCAGGGACTTGGAACCGCGCACACAGTCACCGAGGCATCGCTGGTGCTCGACCCTTCACTGAGTATTCGCGAAGGTGCCGTCACGGCTTGGCCTGGGGCGTGGCAGGGTAAGAACCTGCGTGACATTCTTACAGCGCTCGGTTATGACGTGGATAAACCTTGGGAACAGCTGTCCCGCGCCGATCGCGATTGGATCTTGTTCACCGAGGAACAACCCGTGGTCGACATCATGCCGGAGCGGGAAAGGCCCCGACCTTACAAGGGAAAATTCTGGAGCGCGCAGAGTTACGTGATGCACACGCTTGCCGATTCAAAAAGCACCTCGGTGCGTAACCGTGTATTGAAATATGTTGAATCAGGGCCATGCCTAATGTGCGCGGGCAGTGGACTGCGCAGCGAAGCTCTCGCGGTTACCTTTAACGGCCGCACCATAGCCGAGCTTAACAGCTTGTCGCTCACCGAGCTCCGCCGTGTGCTTGACCGTCCGGCGGCCAGCAATACCCCAGGTGAAACTATCACCAAGGATCTCACTCGCCGCCTCGATGTGCTGCTCGATCTCGGCCTCGGATACCTTAGTCTAGGCCGCGCAACACCCACGCTCTCTCCTGGTGAAATGCAGCGGCTGCGCATTGCCACCCAGCTGCGCTCTGGGCTCTTCGGCGTAATCTACGTACTCGACGAACCTTCCGCTGGGCTGCACCCAGCAGATGCCGAGCCGCTCCTTGCCGTACTCGAGGAGCTCAAATCTAGCGGTAACTCAGTTTTTATCGTGGAACACAATATGGACGTGGTGCGCCGCGCTGACTGGGTCATCGACGTCGGCCCACATGCGGGAGAGCAGGGCGGAGTTGTCCTCTACAGCGGACCGACGGCGGGACTCAAAGATGTACCCGCCTCGATCACGCGAAAATTTCTCTTTGCTAGCGAGCGTCCCGTTCCGGCGGCACGCGAGCTACGACATCCGCTCTGCTGGCTTGGCCTGACAGGGATCACCCGCCATAACCTACGCGGCCTTGATGCCAAGTTTCCGCTCGGCATACTGACCGCGGTTACAGGTGTATCGGGCTCTGGCAAGTCCACCCTAGTGAGTCAGGTGCTCGCCGAGACCGTAGGCTTGTACCTTCATCCAGATCTAGACCCCAGTACCGGGATCGCATCCACAGCCTCGATGAATGGCGAGAAGGATGATCAACCCGAGCCTAAACCCGTCGAAATCACCACGGTTGAGACGATCACCGGGGCGGATCTGATCAATCGACTGGTGCGCGTTGACCAGAAACCGATCGGTCGCACACCGCGATCCAACCTCGCCACCTATACAGGCCTGTTCGATGCCGTGCGTACCACATTCGCCGCGACCCCCGAGGCTCGAAGCCGAAACTTCGGCGCGAGCCGGTTTTCGTTCAACGTGGCGGGCGGCCGCTGCGAGACCTGCCTTGGCGAGGGATTTGTGGCGGTCGGTCTGCTTTTTTTACCAGGTAGTTATATGCCCTGTTCCGACTGCGACGGCACGCGATATAATTCTGAGACCCTCGAGGTGACGTACTGTAACAAGAATATAGCCGAGGTGCTTGGGCTTACCGTGGATGCGGCAATGGTGTTTCTCGCCGATGTGCCCTCGGCATTGCGCAGTCTTAAGACCCTTAGTGAGGTGGGGCTTGGCTACCTGCGACTCGGTCAACCCGCCACCGAGCTTTCCGGAGGCGAGGCGCAGCGCATCAAGCTTGCGACCGAGCTGCAGCGGGCACGCCGCGGCCATACGCTGTACATTCTCGACGAGCCCACAACCGGGCTGCATCCTGCCGACGTGCTATTGCTGCTCGCTCAGCTCAACCGGCTCGTCGATGCTGGCAATACCGTGATTGTGGTGGAACACAATATGGACGTAGTTGCCGCCGCCGACTGGGTTATCGACATTGGCCCTGAAGGCGGTGACAAGGGCGGCTGCATAGTGGTCGCCGGCACGCCCCATGCTGTGGCCGCTCATCCGGCGAGCCGAACGGCGCCTTACTTGGCCCAGTGCGTCTCTACCAACTGAGTTTACTGTTTGCCGTGGCAAATTCAGTAAACCTGACGCGCTGGGGCCCAACCTCAGCGTCAGTTGATAAGCCGCAATAGTTCCTACGCGGGTTCGACAGTGCAGCACAACGAGTAGCAAAGTAGGCAGAATAAATCTATCGGTAATAACACACTAAACCATCACTTTAGTATTTAAACTGATTACATTTTAACCGCGACAGCAAATAGAGAGGCATTGCGAAATAGCACTGCCTCACAAGCGACCCTAATTTTACTGATCCAAAAGCGTATTGTTATCATGGAAGTTAAATCTGATATGTGTTTTTAAGCGGTTGTAATGGTTAACTCATATTTTGATGGTTAAAAAATTGACTTTTTAATTCAGGAATAAAGCCAGTTTCTGTTAGCAATTGCAGGGTTAATTTTAGCTTATGAAACTGACCAATTGAAACAGAATGATTAATTTAATATTTAACGCGAGAGTCTTGGGTGTAAACTCTTTTGGGAGCATTGCGGAGGCTTTATTTATCCATGGCCTTATTCCACATTTGCTTATAGGTATTACGGGTTCTTGAGCTTAGAGGGCGCCATAAATATTGCTCAGAGAAAAATGTCTCATCTCCGACTCTGGCATCTTTAACTAATTGTGGGTCGAGTAACTTAGCCGTAGCGCCAT
The DNA here is from genome assembly GCF_041439795.1 of Shewanella sp. 5S214. Lineage (NCBI taxonomy): Bacteria > Pseudomonadati > Pseudomonadota > Gammaproteobacteria > Alteromonadales > Shewanellaceae > Shewanella > Shewanella sp. 5S214. Next base: position 43,076 of record NZ_JBGOOV010000026.1, on the reverse strand, counting down.
TCACTATAATGGAACCATACATTTCTAATATGCGTTTTTGCACTGGTTCGCTGATCATAAAGTCGATTAGTAAATAGGCCGCATCTAGCTTTTCACCTTTAACATGCCTTCCTATAGCTAAAGTATCTAGCCACACAGTTTGGCCTTCCTTAGGGTTTGCTAGTTTCCAGTTTTGTCCGCTTTTATTGGCAGCTGCTACCCCAAACCAATATGTGGTGGCCAATTCTAGATCTTTCATGCGCTCTACATCAGCCATACCGTTCCAAAATGAGTCTGCATTTTGGACTAGGCTCGTCAGTTTAGCTTGCACTTTAGGCTTATCAAACTCTATAGCATCTATGTCGTAGAAAGATTCTGGTGGGTAACCTAAAACCAGTAGCGTGGTATAGATGTTGGCTTCAAATTGATCGCCTGTGATAGCAAATTTAGCTTTATTTTCCGGTTGCCACAGTTCTTCCCAGGATTTTGGCTCATCTCGCTTTGCAGCATTATAAGCCAGGCCATAGGAGCCTCCAAGTAAAGGAACTGAATATTTTTTGCCTTTAAATTCATCGTATTGACTGTTTCTTAATGAATTTAGTACTTTGGGGTAATGACTCAGGCGACTAAAATCTATGGGTTGTAATACCAGAAGTAACCTGTTTTTATTCATCTTGTAGTAATTGTGTGTTGGGGTAGTCACATCAGCGGCTCTGGCTCGCAGTTTGTTGAAGATAAGTTCAGGATCTGTGATATAGGGATCCATAATATTTAGCTCAACTTCCATCCCCTTAGATTTAGCATAGACCTTAAAATCTTCTTTAAATGGGCTGATATAGCCTTCCCATTCTAGTATGTTCAATGTCACGGCTAGGGTATTTGTCGACATCAATATACCAGTTAAAAACAGGTTGTTTACTCTTAAGTATTTACCTATTTTCACTATGTGTATCCTTATTTAGTCACGAGCTTTGATTTATCGAATCAGTAAAGCGGTGAGTTCATCTAACCATGCATCTCATGTGTTATAAGGATTGTTCATAACAAGGAGTTTAGCCAGTTTGGCATAGCGTTTTTATTTAATACTTTGCGCTAATAATCTCATAAACCAACCACGGCAAACTAAAATAAACCCGCTTCAGTTGGTTGCACGCCGATACAAGTAACAGGTTTTTATCCGGTGTTAACTTAATTAAGTCTAAAAAACATCAATATGATATTTTCAAATAACATCATATTTTTATTCAATTCCCCGCCTACAAAAAGTGAAGTTTTACAGACAAAATTGGCTAAATTTACAGCCTTTTATGAGGTTTTTTATGTTTTACCCACCAATGTTGATTATTTCAGCCTGACTTAAGCCACAAATAATAAACTAGTCGATAACGTATTCAATGAGTTGTTTACTATGAAAAATAACAAATATTAAAAGAAGGAAGTCGTTGTTATATGAAAATCAATCTTATCGCGCTAGCCGTTGCAGGTACACTTTCAACCACCCTGTTTATCACGGGATGCCAATCAGCATCAGAAGCGGACAACAAGCAACAATTACAAGTTAGTCCACTATCCGCAAATCCTTTATTTGTTGCTAGCACATTGCAATATCAAGCCCCCGATTTTAACATTATTAAAGATGAGCATTTTCAGCCAGCACTTGAGCAAGGTATTAAAGAGCATTATCAACAAGTACTGATGATTGCTAATAATAATGATAAAGCCACTTTTGCCAACACCATAGTTGCACTGGAAACTAGCGGTGAACTACTCAATAGAGCAGCGAATGTGTTTTATAATTTAGCGAGCACAGACAGTAACCCAACACTGCGAAAAATTCAGGGTGAAATGGCACCCAAAATGGCGGTTCACTCGGATAATATCCAACTCAACTCGGCATTGTTCTCTCGTATTGACTCACTTTATCAACAACGCCAGCAGTTAGGCTTGAGCGCCGAAGAGATCCGTCTGATAGAGGTTTATCATCAGCGCTTTATCATGGCTGGCGCTAAGCTAACCGACCAGCAAAAAGCCCAAATTAGATTACTCAATGAAGAGCAATCAACACTCACCAATGAATTTAGCCAACGCCTACTCAGGCTGACGAAAGAGATTGCAGTTGTTGTTGATTCTGAAGAAGAGCTTGCAGGATTATCTGTAAATGAGCTCCGAGCAGCGAAAGCAGATGCGAGTGCACAAGGTCTTGAAGGTAAATACCTGCTAAGTATTACTAATACCACCCGCCAACCTGTATTAGCCAAGCTTGAAAATCGCGAATTGCGCCAACGTGTTTGGCAGGCTTCATCGACTCGCGGAATGAGTGGTGATAATGAAACCGCATCATTGGTGTCACGTTTAGCCCAGCTTCGTGCTGAGCGTGCAGCGCTATTAGGGTACGATAGCTGGGCGGATTATACTCTGGCACCGCAAATGGCTAAGACGCCAGAGGCGGTATATGAAATGTTTGGATCTATGGTGCCCGCTGTTGTCGCTAATACCGAAAAAGAAGCCGCTGATATTCAAATGATGATCAACAAGACTGGAGCTGATTTTACCCTAGCACCATGGGACTGGGCTTTCTACGCTGAAAAAGTACGTAAAGAGAAGTACGATCTCGACGCCGCTTCAATCAAGCCTTACTTCGAATTTAACCGTGTATTGGAAGATGGTGTTTTCTTTACCCTTGAAAAACTCTACGGCGTCACCTTCAAGCCACGTCCAGATTTACCGGTTTACCATAAAGATGTAAAAGCCTATGAAATGTTTGATGTCGATGGCAGTTCGATGGCCATCTTCTATGCCGATCACTTTGCCCGAGAAGGAAAGCGCGGCGGAGCATGGATGAGTGCATTTGTCACTCAATCGACATTACTTAACAGCAAACCTGTCGTTGTTAATGTCATGAATATCAAAAAGGCACCTGAAGGTCAGCCGACGTATGTTAGCTATGATGAAGTGACCACCATGTTCCATGAAATGGGCCATGGCACCCATGGAATGTTTTCAAAAGTCACTTATCCAAGTCTTTCTGGCACGGCTGTTACCCGCGACTTTGTTGAGTTCCCATCAACCTTCGAAGAAGATTGGGCCGCGCACCCTGAAGTACTGGCAAATTACGCTAAACACTATCAAACCGGCGAGATGATCCCAGATGAGCTACTCCAAAAGTTACTTAAGTCGCGCAGCTTTAATCAAGGTTTCGACACTCTTGAGTATATGGCGGCCGCACTGGTAGATTTAGAGTGGCATTCGTTGCCGGCAGATGCGCCGCTTCAAGATGTCGCGCAGTTTGAAGCCGCTGCGTTGAAAAAGCATGGTGTTGATATCGCTGCAGTGCCGCCACGTTATAAATCGACTTACTTTGCTCACGCATTCCCTGGTGGATACTCAGCAAGTTACTACGCCTACATGTGGAGTGAGATCTTAGCTGCTGATGCATTTGCTTATGTACAAACTCAAGGTGGATTAAACCGTGAGATTGGCATGAAATACCGCAAGACCATTCGTGAAGTGGGTAACAGTGTGCCACCGATGGAAGCTTATAAAGCCTTCCGTGGACAAGAGCCGACAACTGAGGCTCTCCTTAAACGACGCGGTTTGAACTAAACATTCACATTGCATCGACAAAAATGCCGCTAAATTTAGCGGCATTTTTAATTAAATCAATTAAATATTCTGTTTGTGTTTTGTACATCAAGCCTCAGTAAGACCTTTTTTTTTAATCAACTAATGCTGATTAAGTAACCTAAGCATAGTGTGTTAGTGTTGATCAAGATCAAGCATATTGTTGCTCTGTGAGTCTACACTCATTAATGTAGCTGTGTTTAAAGCAGTCCGACGCTCCGTTGCAAACGTGTTTTTTGTTAGGGGATAACATGAATTTTAAAGACTATTACACGGTATTAGGCATAGATCCTCAAGCGGATGATAAGGCGGTAAAAGCCGCTTATAAAAAACTCGCGGTCAAGTATCATCCCGATGTGAGCAAGCATGATGATGCAGAGGCAAAATTCAAAGAAATTGGTGAAGCTTACGCGATATTACATAACGCTAAAAAGCGTGCTGAATACGATAAAGTGCGTCAGCATCATTTAAACCGAAGCCAAAATCAATATGCAAATCACGCAGCTGGCGGCCAGGATTGGGGCCAACAGCAAAGCGATCCTCAAACGGATCAAGAATTCTCTGATTTTTTCAATTCAATTTTTGGTGGCAGGCATACAGGCTTTGATCCTCGCGGCCAATATCAAGGTCGACAGACTCAACCTGCAAAAGGCCAAGACATTGAAATGGAGTTCCCGATGTTTCTTGAAGAAACATTGGCCGACACGCTTAAGCCTGTCTCGTTTACTCTTCAACAACGCGATGCAGATGGTCATATTGTTGAACACCCCAAATCGTTAAAAGTTAACATTCCTGCCGGTGTAGCCAATGGTGAACGTATTCGTCTTAAAGGCCAAGGTGGACCGGGGCAAACCAAAGCCGACAACGGTGATTTGTATTTGAAAATTCGTTTTGCGCCTCATCCTTTATTTGATGTCGACGGGCGAGATTTAACTATTGTAGTGCCTGTAGCACCTTGGGAAGCCGTGCTGGGCACTAAGGTTAAATTACCAACATTAACAGGTCACATCCAATTAAGTATTCCTGCTAATAGTCAATCTGGACAGCGATTACGCATAAAAGGTAAAGGGTTACTGAGTAAAAAACAGCAAGGCGATTTATTTGCGCTGCTGAAAATTGTGGTGCCGACGGTATCAGATGATACCAGCAAAAATTTATGGACTGAATTAGCCGAAAAAAATACATTCGACCCTCGTGCCAGTTGGAGTAAATAACCATGCTGCAGATTAATATAAGTGAACAAGATAGTTGGTTGAGCAGTGATGAATTGTGTGAATGCAGCGATATTAGCCTGGCACTACTACTGGAGCTTGTGGAGCATAGTATTGCCATTCCACAGCAGGGGGAGGTGATAGAGCAATGGCAATTTAGTGTCGAGAATTTACATCAAGTTAAAAAAGCCACTCGTATACAACGTGATTTTGCACTTGACTGGGGTGGCGTCGGTTTAATTTTACAATTACTCAATGAAAGAGACAGATTAGAGCATGAAGTGTATACGCTAAAACAGCAACTTAACCGTTTTAAGGTATAGCCTTATGCCGCTGCCTTAGCAAGGTTAACGCGCTTTGTGCCTTTATTTGTAGATGCAAAATAAGCGCAGGCTATGTAATGCCCAACGCTTATTTTGAGTCTTTATAGATGCTTATTAAACCGTTTTGCCGCTAATAGTACCCCAAGACAGGTAAAGCCCAGTAGCCACAGTGCATCCTGGCTTAATGACATGACTTCCGCTTCTCTAAGCACAATGCCTCGTACCATACGAATAAAATGGGTTGCAGGTAAAGCTTCCGATACCCATTGTGCTCCAATCGGCATGGCTTCATAAGGAAACATAAATCCAGATAATAAAATTGAGGGCATCAACACAAAAATGGTTAATTGCATGGCTTGAAGTTGAGTTTTCGCAATAGTACTTATCACTAAGCCTAGTGATAAACTGGCACAGATAAACAAGAAAGACGCCAGTAACAAAGAGTCTAATCCACCGCGAACCGGAACAGCAAAGATCCAGTGCCCAGCGCTAAGAATAATCGCGACTTGGATGAGCCCTACCAAAATGTACGGAATAATTTTACCCAGCATCAGTTCCAGTGGCCGAACCGGAGTCGCAATTAAAAACTCCATATTTCCCAGTTCTTGCTCACGTACAATGGCCGCAGATGTAAACATAATCATTGTCATTGTTAGGATAACTGCCAGTAATCCAGGCACAATATTGACCACAGATCGCTGCTCAGGATTAAAGTATTCGACCACTTCAAATGTCGGCACACTCATGCTGGCTGAGCGGTTAGCCACTTCGTCCAACGGTAAATTCCTCAATGAGCGAATTGTTGCGGCTACCATAGTATCGGAACCGTCCAAAAGCCATTGACCTACCGGACGAGTGATTTGCGATGAACCTTGTTTGGCATCAAATGCAGGATGGATGAGTAAACGTTGAGGCAAATCAAGGGGTAAATAAAGTACGGCTTTGACTTCACCATTGGTAATCGCTTTCTCCGCTTGCTCGATAGAATAATATTGATATTGAAAATCCACTGCTTGAGTTGCGATTATCGTCTGAGTGACGGCTCGGCTATAGGTGGTTTGACTCATATCGATGATGCCTGCGGGCACATGGCGAATGTCGGTGTTAATGGCATACCCAAATAGCATTAACTGCAACAATGGGATCATCACTATCATGCCAAATGTCATCCGATCTCGAGAGAGTTGCTTCATTTCTTTGACAACAATCGCTACTAATCTATCCCACATTGCGACCTCCGGTGCTGGTGACAAATACGTCTTCAAGACTCGGACGAACAATTTCAAGCTGATATTGCTGACAAATAGAACTCAGGAACTGCAGAGGCTCCGATATCGACTCATTCACCAGGACCCTTAAGCGCGTACCAGATTGAGACGCAGAAATAATTGCATCAACAGTCGACAGTTTCTGTTTTAACTCTCTTATATTATTGCCACTGACTTCAATAACCGTGGCTCCCATTGATTGCATTAAGTCACGCGGCGTGCCATTTGCTCGTCTGATACCATTTTCAAGAATGGCTAAGTGATGACAGCGCTCAGCTTCATCCATATAGTGCGTCGATACCAAAATCGTTGTGCCACTATTACTCAGATCAAATAAATGCTCCCAAAAATCACGTCGGTTTTGTGGATCAACAGCTGATGTTGGTTCGTCAAGAAACAGCAGTTCAGGGCGGTGCATAGTGGCACAGGCCAGCGCCAAACGTTGTTTTTGTCCACCGCTCATGGTGCCTGCTAGCTGCTTTTGTTGCTGCTCGAGACCATATTGGCCCAGTAAGTCGGTTATGCGTTTTTTGTCTTTAACACTGTAGATAGCCGCCACGAAACGCATATTTTCCAATACCGTTAAATTGTCGTATAAGGAAAATTTCTGCGTCATATAGCCGATTCGGCTTTTAAGTAATTCTTCATTTCCTTGCAACGGTAAACCTAAAATGGTGGCTTCGCCCGCAGTAGGCTTTAATAACCCAGTTAACATTCTAATTAAGGTAGATTTACCACAGCCATTGGGGCCAAGAAAACCGTAAATGCTGCCTTTAGGTACCTGTAAATCGAGTTTATCTACCGCGATTAAATCGCCAAATTGACGGGTTAAGCCTTGTGTTTCGATCACATTTTCGAAGTCATTCATGGTAAACGAACCTCAACACCCAGACCATTAGGCAAGTTTACATCAATAGGTAAGTCTATTTCGGTTAAATACATTAACCTTGCTCTATCTCGTTCATTTAGAGCAAAGTAAGGTGTAAACGCTGGGCTACTTCTGATATTGCGTACCGTCCCGGTTACTGGGTGTTCATAACCATCAATCCACACCGCTACAGTGTCACCGCGGTTAATTTTACCCAGAGCCGTTGCGGGCAAATATACTCGCGCGTAAAGTCGATCACTTGCTAGCAATGTCACTAATTGCACGTTCGCTGCGACTCGATCGCCAAGTTTCCAAGGTAAAACATCTACCACTCCAGCTTTAGGGGCTCGAATGCTTAATTCGGCTAGAGATTGCTGGGCATCGGCTAATGATGCTTGCGCCGCATCAGCTTGCGCTTGTGCTTGGACGACTTCTTCGCTGCGGGTACCATTTTTAAGCTCTAACCATTGCTGTTTTGCTTGGGTTAATTGTGCAGCTGTTTGATCTTTTATTGCTTTGGCTGAATCAAAATCGGCTTTGGCGACAATTTTTTTTAACCAAAGGTCTTTCATGCGCACATAGTTTCGGTCTGCTTCTTGGGCTTGAGCTTGTACGGCAAGCATTGCTGCATTAGCGGCGGCAAGTTGCTCTAAACGAGTCCCGGTTTGCAATTGCTTAAGTTTTGCTTGGGCTTGAGTCAGTGTCGCTTGTCGTTGGTTAATAAGCCATTGCGCGTGCCGAGGATCAAGTTGAAGTAACAAGTCTCCTGCGTTGACTTGTTGTCCTTCTTTTACCTGTATCAAGCTAATCTGCTCTGTAACAGGCGCTGAAAGCATAATCCGATCCCGTTCAATTAAACCCATCGCGCGGTTACCTTCTTCAGCGGTACAGCCCACGAAGAGCAAAATAATCGGCAAGTAAATTAGATGAGGTTTCATTTTTGGACTCCTGGACCTGAAGATTCTAGAGGTGGAACTTGAAACAGTCCTTGATTCATCACCAGCATATTGTGGGCAATCAGTTGGTCTAACATAGACTCGCTCAGGGGGAGATTCATTTGTTTGAGTAATACTTTGGGAGCAATTAATGGAAAGACCATTAAGCTAATAAAGCTTAAGCGGACCCATTTGGGATCGAGCTGTGGGTTGATTTTTTGTTGGTCGGATAATTCTTTAATCCAGTCGCCTGCATAACCGAGCATTTCATGAATAACATTCGATACTATGATGAATGCCTCATCACTGGCCTGTTGATTTAATGATTGGAAAATTAGCCGAGGCAGAGCAGGAACATGTTCCATTATGCGATAATAAGCGCGCATTAATGCTTCTGGTGAGTTCTGTTGTTTTTTTAAATCATGCTTAAATACACTGGCCACAGGAGCAATGGTTTCTCTCACCATGGTTTCAAACAAACCAGCTTTAGAATCAAAGTAATAACGGATCATTGCTGCATCTACGCCAGCACGCCGAGCGAGTTCGCGAATAGACACACGATCGTAGCTGTTATGAAGAAAGCATCCTTTTGCCGCCTCTATCAGTGCCGCGCGAGTTTGTGTCTCCCCTTTGGGTCTTCCCGGTTTATCAGCCATATCAAACTCCGTTAATTCATCTATTGATGAATAATAACAAATACTGACTAAGAGAATAGGATATTAATTCCCCAATATAGGATCTCGTGCGGAATTATATTAATAAGCCGTATTTTGGTAAGACCAATAATTATCGTGCAGCAAGCTCAATAATTCATTTTATGAACTAAGCTATAATATGGTTTAAGTAATTATATTAGCGAAAAAAAATGGCCTGAATAATAATGAATATGATTAAAAGCTAACTCTCTAATGGCGCAAGAAATGAATATATTTTTCGCGTATCTTGCTGTGTGTAAAAATTAATCTTGTTGAGTTTTTAGCAGGCAAAAATCTAATAATAGTCTACTGAGGCTAAATCAACTCTTATATCCTCATAAGATCAACTATTACAATATTGAATAAAGATAATTTATAGGGAAATATATTTAATATACAGCAGTTTATTTATAATTATTTTTGATTTAGTCAGTTGTTTTTAAAGAGGATTATTTTTGTAAATATGCTTGATTTCTAAATAATCCTGAAATGATGAGCTTATTTTGTTAAAATCCCCACCAAGAACTGAATTGAGTGTCAAATTTACAGGGCTGGCGGCTCTAACAGAGGATTTATGAAGATAAATAAGGACAAATACAGTATAGATAATACCGATTATACTGTGGGGCAGGATAATATCCAAAAATGGGGCTTTGATATTCATAATTCCGTTTTTGGTATTAGTGCAGGTCTCATAGCGACCTTTTTAATTGCAATTTTAATTATTGATCCGGCAACATCAAAAGAATTTTTGGACGGTTTGAAATGGCAGATTATAGGCGCTTTTGACAGTCTATTTATGTGGTCTGCGAATTTTTTCGTGCTCTTCTGTATCGGATTAATTTTATCTCCTTACGGTAAAATTCGTTTAGGTGGCGATGATGCCAAAGCGGACTATTCTAGACTTTCTTGGATAGCAATGCTCTTTGCTGCTGGTATGGGGATTGGTTTGATGTTTTGGGGGGTTGCTGAGCCCTTAGCGTATTACACTGGTTGGTATGAAACGCCACTGAATGTGGTTGCTAATACACCTGAAGCGGCAGAGCTTGCTCTTGGTGCAACTATGTTCCATTGGGGATTACACCCATGGTCAATTTATGGCGTTGTTGCTTTGTCTATGGCTTTCTTTGCTTATAACAAAGGTTTGCCACTTTCAATACGCTCTGCTTTTTATCCTATCTTGGGTGACCGTACTTGGGGTTGGCCTGGACACATTATTGATATCTTAGCGGTATTAGCCACATTATTTGGTCTTGCAACGTCATTAGGTTTAGGTGCTCAACAAGCCGCTGGCGGATTCCAACATGTTTTTGGTATCGAAGCTGACTTAACCTTACAAATCACGATTATTGTGGTTGTCACATTACTTGCCGTTATTTCTGTGGTACGTGGTCTTGAAGGCGGTGTTAAAGTGATCAGTAACATCAATATGTTACTTGCGGTTGCTTTACTTGTGTTTGTTGCACTTGTTACTTTTGCCGTTTCCATGGGGACGATTCCGACCACGGTAATGGGCTATGTGAAAAATATTATTCCATTGAGCAATCCTATCGGTCGTGAAGATGAAGCTTGGATGCATGGTTGGACTGTGTTTTATTGGGCTTGGTGGATTTCTTGGTCTCCGTTTGTGGGTATGTTTATTGCCCGTATTTCACGCGGCAGAACCGTACGTGAATTTCTGGCCACTGTATTGATTGTTCCAACTGTAGTAACCATTTTATGGATGTCTGTATTTGGTGGTATCGCTATCGATCAAGTGATCAATAATGTCGGTACATTGGGCAGCAAAGGGCTAACAGAAGTGCCATTAGCTATGTTCCAAATGTTTGATTCGTTGCCATTAGGTAATCTGTTATCAATGCTGGCGGTACTTTTAGTGTTGGTGTTCTTTATTACCTCTTCTGATTCAGGTTCACTTGTTATCGACAGTATTACTGCTGGTGGCAAAATAGATGCTCCGATCCCACAGCGTATTTTTTGGGCTGTCATCGAAGGTGCTATTGCTGCGGTATTATTGTGGGTTGGTGGTACTGAAGCGATTGAAGCATTGCAGGCCGGCGCGATATCAACAGGATTACCGTTTACCATTATTCTGTTAATCATGTGTGTCAGCTTGCTGTTAGGCATGCGCACCGAGAAACATAATAAAGGCTAGTCTTAATCTGTAACAAAAAGCCGATGTTTAACTCATCGGCTTTTTTTATGGGTAATGGTTATCGGTGAGACTATAGCCACAATTTTCGAATTTCAGTATCAGAGCTAAAATGATAGTTAATTTGTGCCTGTAGTAACTCGGCAGTGGCAATCGCGTCGGTTAAGGCATCATGAGGTGCATAAGCGGGTAAGTTGTAACGCTCTCGAGTATTAGCCAGTCGAATTGACACCTTGTGTTTGGGTTTAAAAAAACTCAATATTCCCTGAGATTTAGCCCGTTGTAAATTAGCTTCAATTTGCATGGTATCAATCACTGGGAAGACAATGCCTTCATTAATCAACAGTCGTAAAGCGTGATCCAGAAAGTCACGTTCAATATGGCGATAATGTACCACGACCACTTTACCTGCCAGTTCATCTAAAAGCTGCTCTAAAATCAGTAACAGATCAGGTGCTCCTTGTAAATCGGAGTGGGTAATACCATGGATAATAATCGAGTTTTCTTGGAGTTTATCTTGTGGATTTAGATACCATTTTTTGGCTTTACGGCAAAAAATTCGCCGTAAATTAAACGGCACTAGACCAATACTAATAATACTATTTTGCTGCGAATCTAGGCCAGTAGTTTCAAAATCAAGCGCGACAAATTCAATGTCGCTCAATGGAGTTTCATTGCAGTAGGTACTCGCTTGATAAAAATCATATAGGCGTCGATCTTTACTGTTTTTTGCTTTTAATTTAAGCAACGCTGCCCAGTTTAAAATTTCGTTATCGCTGAAATTGGTCATGAGTTAGCCTTAAAGTTTGTTGGCTGTATAACGATATTTTAAAAAGTTTTGCGCATTACTTAACACTAAAAAAGCATCTTTAAGGTTGCGTCGCTCAAAATCAGACATACTTTCTGGTTCAATATTATTATCAGGCTCAATACCAGATTCGATATCTGACGACTGATGGCGCAAGCGAACCAGAGAGATAAGCTCCATGGCATGTTGTAAATCCTCACCTTTTGAGGTGGGCAGAATACCCGCTTCGATAATATCTTCTAAGCGTTCAAATGAGTTTTGTGATTGCGAACCGATGGCCAAGGCATGTACTCGAATTAAATCCGCCAATGGTGCAGTACCACGACGTTTTAAATTAATCGAGTTATTGTGGCGACCATCTTTTTCCATTACAAAATCTTTAAAAAATCCCAGCGGAGGTTTACGGTTAAGAGCATTGTGTGCCAAGCAGGCTAAGAAGCGGTTGTTTTTCTTTGCTTTTCTAAGAATAAATGCATTTAACTGCTCAGCCCATTTGATGCGGCCATAGACACCGGTAAGGTCAAAGAAAATTGAGCAATTTAATAACGCTTGTGGATTAGGATTGTCTATCCAGTCACCGAAACATTCTTCCCACTGCGCACGTGTTTTGCGGTTCTCTGGGTTGCTGGCCATAATATCACCGGTGCAATAGCTGTAGCCGCAGGCGGCTAAACCATCACAGACAAAGTTTGCTAGCTGTTCAAAGTAGGCACCATGCAAGGCGACTTGATAACTATTGTCGAGAATAATGGCATTGTCTTGGTCGGTGACCATCAGCTGCTCATCACGGGCCATCGACCCCAGTGCTAAAAAGCAGTAGGGCACAGGTGGCGGGCCAAATTTTTCTTCCGCCAGTTCTAACAAACGCTGTTTAAAGTTACGGCCAATTTCAGACATCGCCCGACCAACCATGTGGGAGTTGGCATCTTCATTAACCATACGCACAAAACAATTTTTCAGCTGTGCAGAAAGAAACACTAAATCTTCGCTACTTTTTTGCTGAAAAATACTGCTGACAAATAACAAACTATTTTGTGATTCGTAACGGATAATATCCGCAACTTCGATCAGTCCAATGGGTTTTTTATTCTTTAAAATAGGCAGATGGTGAATGTTATTACGCAACATAAGCAGCATGGCTTCAAAGATATATGCGTTATGATCCAGTGAAAACAACTGAGTCGTCATGACTTGTGAGATAGGATTGTCAACATTGATGCCTGCAGCAATTACATTTGCACACAAATCGTGCTCAGTAATAATGCCAACGAAACTGCTGTCTTGTTGATTTTCTATCGTCGGATCATTAATTAATACTGCAGAAATATTCTCGTCGGCCATAATTTTGGCCACTGCTTGGATTGTCGTATTACAGGGAAGCACCAGAGCCTCTCGGGTCAGTAAGGTTTTCACCTTAGATGTGGTCAGCGCATTGTCACTGGTTTTACCTTTTACCGCCTGTTTTAAACGCGTGGTATCTTCAACCTCTACAAAATCGGCGAAATCGTCGTAATGTTCGCACAAATCAGTAAATACTGACTCTGGAATACAATATAGCAGGGTATCTTTTACCGCTTTGGCTGGAAAACGAACTTTATTATTAGTCAGTAAACCCATTTGGCCAAATAATTGCCCTTGATCGAGGCGATTATACAATTCACCTTTACGGCGATATAGCTCAACCACTCCGCTGCGGATCATATACAGTTCGGTAATGTTATCGGTGAAATTAACTATCATGCTATCGGTACGGTAATAAGAAATTTCAACGCTTTTGGCAACTTCAATGATGACTTGTTCAGGAAGCTGATCAAAGGGAGCGTACTGGGCAATAAAGCTTTGAATTTCGAGTAGTTCGGCTGACATAAATAGGCCTGCTAATATGTGATGACTGAGCTTCGTTGATAGTATTTAAATGCAAATCTATCAACGCGAAAATAGTGGCGTCTATCGTTGTTGATGAATATTGAGTCTGCTTAGTGGTGATGTTATTGCAGATAATAAGTAAACAATAGGTAAAGACAAACGATAGTCAATTTGGAAGTCTCATTCTATCACTGCTGTGCTTGTGTTGTAACAAAAGCTGCTACCTGCTGTTGAACAATACCGATATAGCTAACCGTACTGGGTTTGCTTGATTGTATTTTAAGCACCTTTGTGGTGATTGATACCTAGGTTGCTGCTTGTTTATTTAACATGATGGGACAAAAAGATCACTAAAATATGAGAATACTAAAATATGAGATCACTAAAACATGAGATCACTAAAAACATAAGATGAATCACGCGACTCTTATACTTACTGTGCCCGGGTTAACAGGCACTGTGTTATTGAGAGAGATATTTATAATCGCTTAAAACGGTATTTTCAATTGAGATACGCCGTCACAATAGACTCGTTCGCCTTTACTGTATACCGCCTCTATTGCCAATGTATGTGCATTAAGTAGATTAATATCGGCATCCAACCCAGCTGCGATACAGCCTTTAGCCTTAAGCTGCAAAATGCTCGCAGGGGACAGAGTTATCGACGTCAAAGCATCTTCAATTGACACGTCAAACTGTTTTACTGCGTCAACCATAGCTTGATGAAGACTGCAGACTTGACCCACTTGTAAATCGATTAATTTACCTAAGTGATCAAATACCGGCAAACTCGCATTACCATCGGAGCTCATGGTGATTTGGTGCACAGGTACTCCCTGTTTTAACGCTAAGGCTAATGCTTGTGCGGCCGGTATTTCGCCTTGCTCAATAATTTGCGTTGTTGTACTGGTAGTAAAGTCGATATAGCCCCCTTTGGTGGTAAATTCAATCCCAGCCTCAAACAAGGCGCGACTGCGATTAATATGGGTTGGATAGTACTGGGTGATAGGAATATCAAATTGTGCAATAACATCATAAAGCAAATCTAGGCGACTGTTTTCATCGCCTAAATGAACACTTACAATTCCTGCTTTTCCCGCTAACATGCCGGCGACTCTTGCTTCAGATGTCAACCTTGCCATTTCATGAGCGGTTAATTGAGAACTTCTGTGATCAGCAATGGCCACCTCTCCAACACCAATAAACTTCTCAATAAGCATGATATCGTGTTTCATGGATTGAGTGACTGTCACCATAGGATAATGGTAAGAACCTGTATAGCAGTAAACCGATATGCCTTGCTCTTCTAAGGCATAGGCTTTGGCGAGTAAGTTCTCTAAACTTCGGGTTTGTGCATCTGTTCCCAGCACTCCAATTACAGTCGTCACGCCGCCTTTTATGGCTTCATTAATATGCATCTCCGGGGTGCGAGTGGTATAACCGCCTTCACCACCACCACCGGTAATATGCACGAGTGAATCAACAAAGCCTGGAGTTAAAATAAGTCCATCAGTTTGGATCACTTCAACAAATGAGCTGGCGATTAAGTTGATGTTGTCTTCAACGGCAATAATTTTATCACCAGCAATCAGCACATCTTTTTGACCAAGATATTGGGGTGCATAAACGTGAGCAGATTTAAATAATTTCATGAAATTCCTTAACTGAGATTAATGCTTACGGCAATCACGATGAATGAGATTGATATCACTGCCAGTAACAACATAAATCGCCATATAAATTTAGCCCACACAAACCAGTCTACTTTTGCTACACCTAGACAACCAATTAATGCAGCGGATGTGGGGATAATAATATTAGTGAGACCGTCACCGAGTTGAAAAGCTAATACTGCAATTTGCCTTGGTAAACCTAAAATATCTGATAACGGTGCCATAATGGGCATGGTTAACGCAGCTTGGCCTGACCCCGAAGCGATGAAGAAATTAAATACCGATTGAAATAAGTACATACAAACGGCGGAGATGGTTTCTGGCAAATCGCCTAAAAACAAGCCGGTATAGTAAAGCAGGGTGTTTAACACTGAGGGTGTATTAGCTTGATCGCCACCTAATATAATGACAATGCCTTTTGCCATCCCTACAATCATTGCCGCTGGCAATAATTCCATTGCGCCTTTTTTAAATGCATCAGCAACAGCATTGACCTTAAGTCGGCCGCTAAAAATAGCAATAATGCCAACTAAGCAACCAAGAGTAAAAAACTGGCTTGCCAGTTCAGGAATATAGTATCCACGGGCGATAACCCCCCAAATAACCCAAACAATACCGAGTGCAAAGGTGGTTAAGATAAGGATATCGGTTAGAGTGATATTTGCTTTTAAGGTATTTTCAGCGCTGGAGTCAGTGTCGCTATGGATTGTTAGATGACCATCAAGATGATCATCTAATAACCCACTATTGTGCTTTACCTGTTTGGCATACCGCATCGTAAACACCACACCAACAAGTGTGAAGATACACCACATGACGACTCTAAACTGCAAGCCAGACATTAAAGGTAAATCAGCGATACCCTGTGCTATGGCAACACTAAATGGGTTCATCCACGAGGCGGCAAAACCAATTTGTGTCGCGACATAAGTGACTAACACGGTCACAATACCGTTGTAACCAATCGCCCGCATTAATGGCAGCAAGACGATACAAAATGCTATGGCTTCTTCACCCATACCAAAAATAGCGCCACCAGCAGAAAACAACACAAATAAAATAGGAATAAAGGCTAATTCAAACTTTTGCGTTTTAGCGATGAGCGCTAAAATACCATTGTCTATGGCCTGTGTTTGCATGATGATGCCAAAGGCTCCCCCGGTAATAATGATAAACATCATTACGCCAATAGACGATCCCCACTTATCTCCAGAAACCATGCCTTCAAAGGCAAAATTTAGAAATCCAATTTCGCCATGTTCAGCAAATAAAGGCACACCTTGGTACTGGCTTGCAAATTGAAAACTCCCGGCAACTAATTCAGATTTGTTTGTGTGTGGATTGATCGTAACTTCAAAAAAACCGGCTGGTATAAAGTGAGTTGCGATTGCTGCAAACATCACAACAAAAAATAAAATGATAAATGCATCAGGCATTTCTCGAACAGTTTGTGGCTTCATATTGTTATACTTTTTCACCGAAAAGAGAGAAACGTTGGTCGTTTATGGACAACGACCAACGCAGATTTACTTAGAATTTAAAAGTATATCGGACATTCCAACGACGGCCGAGCCAATCATGAATTGAACTGGCGTAACCGTTAGTCGGTGACGATGCATAGGGTGGTTGTTCATCAGTGAGATTACGAACCGAAAACAACAGTGCATGCTGTGGCGAGAAATCATATCCCAAGCTGGCACTAAAGGTTAACCAATCATCCACGGTTTCGTTATCAAATTTAAAGTCACCATCACCAAGTGAACTAATATAGTGGCTCGACACACTGGCATTCCAATCATCTAGCTGCCAATCAGCGCCAAAATCAAGTACGCTTTCTGGTCTGGCTATTTCAGATGCACCACTGAGTTTACCCAGTAAATCTTCAACAGGAGTTGTCGGAGACACTTGTCGTTCAAATGAGAAAGTTTCAGTACCCGTGAAATAGAATGAAAAATCACCCATATTGCTCGTTTGAAGACGATAGTTAATTTTATAATCTATGCCATCGGTACTTTGGTTACCAACATTAAAGTAACCAGTGCGTAAAAAGCTAATGTCGCCTTGACCATCGACAACACAACCAAAATTATCACCTAAGTCACCGATATTGTTCACCACATTAGCTGGGTTTTTAATACACGAATCTAAGGTAGTATTGGCATCAATATCAACAATGTCATCGTGTTCATAGCGCCAATAATCAAGAGTGAATTGTAAATCATCTGTGGTATTCCAAGACAATCCTACATTCATCGCCTGTGATTTTTCAGCCTGCAGATTTTTATTGCCTATGGTTTCTTGATCAAATTCTAACTCGCCGTAATCAGCCCCCGCAACACCACAAAGTGCATTATATGGCTCGCCTGCACCACAATTAATATATTGGCTACCCAAAGATGTTCCCGCACCTAACTGCGATAGAGATGGTGCCCGAAAACCTGTACTCCATGAAGCGCGCAAGACAAGGTCATCAAAAGGATTGTATCTCAGTGATACTTTAGGATTAATATCGCCGCCAAAATCACTGTAATGGTCATAACGCAAAGCCGCGATGACATCCAGAGAATCGAAAATCGGGAAGTTAAATTCACCGTATGCTGCATATTGTGTTCTGTCTGCAGCTGCATCACTGGCTCCAAGACCAATAATGTTGTTATTAACCGCATTGAGTGACGGTGTGTCTGAGATATCTTCTTTTCTAAATTCGCCACCAAAAACAGAGCTTATTACGCCCGCGGGTAATTCGAATAAATCGCCTGAAAAGTTAAAGTCGACTGATAATACCTCTGACTCACCTTTGCGCACGCCAGGATCCCTTAATGCAGCAATTTGTTGTTGTGTATTATCAAGCCCAAGATTAAACGGATTAAAACTGCCATTTGCGATTGCTGCATCGAGTAAGTCGCCATTCATATAACCAGAAGTATTGCTAATCTCGTTAATCGACTTTCCGTAACTCAACGCCGTTTCCCAGCTCCAATCGTCCCATTCTCCGCGAAGACCAGATAACACACGATAACTTTGAGTATCATATTGCTGAATTCGACGTTCAGGGAAGCGGGTTCTTACGGTAATAGAATCACTTACTGTGCCATCAAGTAAGTCTATATCGCGCAGATACTGTGGAACATTAGTGGAATTACCATCGATATAAGTAGTATAGCCAGCGGGGGCTTCGTAAGATGATCCGGTATTTTTCTGGTACATTGCTTCAGCAAACAATGTCATCCCATTATCTAATCGATAAAGGTGATTTAACGTGGTGCCTATATTCTCATAATCTGGTTGAATTGCTCGTTGGATAACATAGTCATAATTACATCGACTACCATCTTGTTGAGTATCGTCACCACACCATGATTCAGCATAATCATTACCATCTATCGACACTCGTGTACTTGATTCATAGGTAACATTAACCGCTCTGTCGCTATTAAATATGGCATTACGAGTCGCATAATCTACCACTACTGTGGTGTTGCTATTGGTTGTTTCAAAGCCTCCTGCATAGGTAAGGTTGGTGCGACTTGCATCGTGGCTTGATGTGTCGTCTCCATACTGAGCGCTAAATTCATGACCGACAAAATCTTTACGTAAGATAAAGTTAATCACCCCAGCGATGGCATCAGATCCGTAAATGGATGATGCGCCATCTGTTAGTACATCAATACGTTCAATGGCAGACAGTGGAATGGCATTAACATTCACAAATGAATCAGAACCATTGGAGAACGAATCAACCGCAACACGGCGGCCATTAATTAATACTAGGGTAGAACTGGATCCAAGACCACGTAAGCTGACACCAGACGAGCCTGCTGGGGCACCATCTGCACCGGCAACGCCACCGGTTTCTGAAAAGGTCCCAGCGCTGGAGGCTTGTGGTAAATCCCGAAGAAATTCGCTGACCGATCCATAGCCTTTTTTAGTGATGTCATCGTGAGTAAAGCTTTGTAATGGATTAGCGCCTTCCATATCAACGCCTTTTAATCTTGATCCGGTAACACTGACCCGTTCTACTTTTTTGACCTCTGTTTGAGTGTCATTTAATTCATTGCTAACAGCACTTGCAACAGGTGATAACGCTACGCCAAATGCAGCGCATAATAATACTGAACTTCTCATGATAAGCTCCCGAGATATCTCTTATTGTATTTTTTTAGATGCAGACAAACTGCGCGTGAGTCAATACGCGTGGCATGTAAGAATATGCAGATGCACTACATCAATTAAGTTTTGAGAGGGGGAGTAATGACAGCAAGACAAGACTCCACCGAACACTATTGTATTCAGTGGTTTATTCGTCCCACCATTCAGACAAATACCATGTGCGGTAATGGTATCTTTGGAAAATTGTTGCCATTAGAATCATGTTATAAACTATGAGCTATTGTTGTTGACCTGTTAAGAGGCTATCCGTAAGATAGGTGCTGAGTCAATACATGGCAGAAACTTTTTTTGAGTACTACCATGAAAATTTCGATTAAACCTAATTTCAATGCCTTATCTTGTCTATTATTTAGCTTGTTAATCAGTACTTTGTTGCTGTCGTTATACAGTTCAATGGCGCTGGCTAGTACTGCTGTCAATACCGATGCTACTCCGCCGGTTCAAACTTTCGATTTAATGATGGTTGGCGGTGGGTTGGTCACTTGCAGTTCTTTATCTAGACAAAACTGTGTGCCTGGCAGTCAATTTACTGCTGATGCAAAACAAACCTCTGTTTATCGATTAACGCATTCTGCACTCGAGCGAGCCTTTAAACATCCGAGTTTATCTGGGTTAACAGCACCTCAAAAAGCTATATTGCTCCATGCCAGTCAGCAGCAGGGTAATGCGGGTTCTAGTTTGAGCTATCAAGCATTTTATGATGCCATCTCTGCTGTTGAAAAAGATTTTTTAACGGATTTAAACGATCAAGTTTATTATGCTTTATTGGATTTACTTGAAGATGAACAAGCCATTACCTCGGGTATCAATCGCCAAGAACATGTGATGCTGAGTGCGACCCAGAACCAATATGGCGCGCAGATATTCTCTTTGTTTACTCAGCAAGCATTGCTAAAAAAACAACAACGGCAGCCGCAAGCTAAGCGGCCATTAATCGCCGTAGTTACCGCATCTGCAAGAGATCCTTTTGAATCAATTGATTTCTATACTCAAGTTTTTGAGCAAGCCGGTGCGGATGTTATCTGGCTGCCTTTAGATAGCGCATTACAAGCCGCTATAGCACAACAACAATGTGATCAGTTACCTGCATTGCGCGAAAAAATTCAAGGTAATGTCGATCGCGCGCGATTGTATCCGGTTGCTACCGCATTACAACAATCCATGTGTGTATCTCCTGATTCTCTTTACCAGCAACTGCTTAATATTGATGGCTTATTTCTTAATGGTGGTGATCAACGTTTAACATTATCAGCTTGGTTAACACCACAGAAAAAGCCAAGTAAAGCGCTTGATATTATTAAACAAAGATTACAACAACATCAGATTGTGATTGGTGGCACGAGTGCAGGAACGGCAGTAATGACAGCTCAATATATGGTCACAGGCGGCACAAGTCATGGCGCATTAACCTATGGCGTGTTGGCTGCCGAGGCGCCAAGTGAGCGATGTGAGGAGAGTCATTGTCAGTCAGACATTCCGGCTACTGCGGTTACATATTCCACCGCGGGAGGATTAGGTTTTTTTCCATTTGGAGTCACTGATACCCATTTCTCACAGCGTGAGCGGCAAGTGAGGTTATTCATGCTAAGTGCCTTGTCTGAAAATAAATTAGGCTTTGGAGTTGATGAAAATACCGCACTGTTAGTTGATCTTCGCAATCACAAAGTATCTGTTGTTGGCGAGCATGGTGTTTGGGTAGTGGAACAATCTCATGTAACTCAAACACCACTATCTTACTCAGGAGTCATGCATTACTTAACCGCGGGCGATAACGCAAAAGTAGATGTAGTCACGCAATCGTTAAACCATATTCAATTATTAAGCGCTGATAAGACGATCAATAAGCAAGCCGATGTTAAGCGAGAGTTTAATGCTTGGGTTGATAAAGCCTGTGTAGATGGCCAAAATGATATTGATCTTGGCCAAGCTAAATTGATTATTAAACCCCAATCACAACAAGAATGTGATCAAATTAAGCGTAATGGTCAACATTATCAAAATATAAATATACAGCTCATTTTAGTTAATCATTAATCTGTTTTTATGCCCTTTATTTAAGCCATATTTTGGACTTAATTGGGTTATGTTAGCGAGACTGATAACTAAATTTCTACATATAATCTATCAAGGTTTTTATCCCCCTTAAAGGTTAGCTAACCTCATCTGTTGATGTGAATCCCTAGCAGTATTGTGTTGGGGATTTTTTTAGACAAAATTCTGATTTTATTGGCTGATATTTAAGTTAATCCATTTTTAATGCTGCTATCAAAGCGAAATTGCGACAATGAATCACGTTGTTTTAACTTACTGATCAATAAGCTTTCATCCTCATTGTCGCAGTAGAGGCCATATCAATTATTGGATCAAATCGATTCGTCATCACCGCATAAGACACTTGCTCTTGTAAACAAAAATAAGCACCGACTGCATTCAATTTTACAGCGCTATCTGCCTAGCGGTTAGCCAGTCAACACTAAGCCAAAATGCTTAACACAATAGTGACAAATAACGCCCATGAAGAAAGTGATACCGGTGAGTGAATCAGTAGCAATGATCCTAAGTTAAAACGTTGTCAATCTGCTCGGAATTTTTACAATTAAATTCAATGATTTATGTCTACTTTTAAAAACGCTAACGTTGACAGGGCGATCGCTTAGGGACTACTGTATAAAATATACCACGAAAATGTGTGGTAAATATTTAACAGCGCAGGATCTATTCATGTGCTTTTTATGTAGCGTTAGTGCAAAAAAGCCGAACGGCGTAAAAAAGCGTCATGGAAATTGGTATGGAAAAAATAGAGATAAAAAACCTTTATAAGGTTTTTGGTTCTGAGCCTCGCAAGGGGGTGAAATTACTTGAACAAGGGAAAAGCAAAGAAGAGATTTACGAACAAACAGGACTAACGGTTGCCGTACAAGGTGCCAGTTTTGTTGTCAATAAAGGTGAGATTTTTGTGGTTATGGGGCTATCCGGCTCAGGAAAATCAACCCTAGTAAGAATGTTAAACAGGCTTATTGAACCCACATCGGGAGAGGTGTTGGTTGATGGCCAAAATATCCTCAACATGAATAAGGATGAACTGGTCAAGTTTCGCAGAAGTAAAACCAGTATGGTGTTTCAGTCCTTCGCGCTTATGCCCCATCAAACAGTGTTAGAGAACGCCGCGTTTGGCCTCGAACTTGATGGCATGGATAAAAAACAGCGTGAAGAACGAGCCCTAGATGCTTTAAAACAAGTCGGACTCGAAGGCTTGGAGAAGGCCTATCCCAATGAGTTAAGTGGCGGTATGCAGCAGCGAGTAGGATTAGCGCGAGGCTTAGCGGTAGATCCTGATATCTTGCTCATGGATGAGGCATTTTCGGCGCTTGATCCGCTTATCAAGACAGAGATGCAAGATGAACTGCTGAAACTGCAAGATCGTCATGAACGCACCATCATTTTTATCTCCCATGATTTAGACGAAGCATTACGCATTGGCGACCGAATTGCCATTATGCAGGGCGGCAGAGTGATTCAGGTGGGGACACCAGAAGAAATTCTGCAAAATCCAGCAGATGATTATGTACGTGCATTTTTCCGTGGTGTGGATCCAACCGGTGTTATCTCCGCTGGGGACATTGCCCGCGACAGTCAACCAACCGTTGTTTGGCATACTAAAGCAGGTAGCCCACGCGCCACCCTAGAAATGTTGAGTATTAAAGATCGCGAGTTTGCCTATGTACTTGACTCAGAGCACCGCTTTTTAGGTGTGGTCTCCTCAGACTCCCTGCGCGACGCTATTGACCAAGGAAATGGTGCCAGCAAACTTGAGCATGCTTTTCTAACAGATGCTAAATCAGTTCAAGAAACAGATAGTCTTCAGGATATCTTATCCCTGGTCGCCTCCCATTCTTGGCCTATTCCCGTTGTAAACTCAGAAAGTAGATATCGCGGCGTTGTTTCTAAAAATCTGTTTCTTCGTACCTTAAACCGTGCAGAGAAGGGGACTTATTTTGAGCAGTCAGCATCTTAGAATATTAGCTTCAGGAGTTTTAAATCATGTTCAGTTTTGATGAAAGAGTGATTCCTTTAGATGTTTGGATCACCAATTTAGTTAACTGGTTGGTTGAAGGCTATCGATGGTTTTTTCAACTGATCAAATGGCCTGTCGACTTTATTTTGTCTGGTGTGTCAGATGGTTTACTGGCAACTTCACCTCTGCTTGTTATTGCCCTGTTTGGTGTCATTGCTTGGCGAGTGTCTGGTCTAAAGCTGGCTGCCTTTACGCTGTTATCATTGGTGCTCATCGGTCTACTCGGTTTCTGGTCAGAAACCATGATAACCCTCGCCATGGTCTTTTCATCCGTGGTGTTCTGCACCCTTGTTGGTGTGCCATTTGGGATATGGGCTGGACGCAGTGATCGTGTTAACAACATTCTACGACCCATTTTGGACGCGATGCAAACGACGCCAGCCTTTGTCTATTTGGTCCCCATTGTGATGCTTTTTTCTATTGGCAACACAGCGGGCGTTCTGGCGACCATCATTTTTGCCCTGCCACCCTTGGTGAGATTAACCAGTCTCGGTATTAGGCAGGTACACCCAGAGTTAGTCGAGGCTGCGCTCGCCTTTGGGGCAACAAGCTCGCAGGTTTTACTTAAAGTTCAGATACCACTTGCTTTACCGACCATCATGGCGGGCCTGAATCAGACCATCATGATGTCGCTCTCCATGGTGGTAATCGCCGCAATGATTGGCGCAGGCGGCCTTGGGGCACCTGTCGTTCTGGGCTTAAATACACTTGATATTGGTTTGGCCACGGTGGGCGGTCTAGCGATTGTTTTATTAGCAATCATTCTCGATAGGATCACCCAATCAATGGCAACCAAAAAAAATAAGGACGTAAAATGATACTTAAAAAAGTAATACTGAGTGCAGCGTTAGCTGCAATGACAGTGACGGGATCAGCAGCGCTTGCTGATACTCTCAAACCAGGGGAAGGGATAACCGTTAAACCCGCTCGGGCGACATGGGACACAGGTTTTTTTCAGGAAGCACTTGTTCGCCGGGGTCTTGAAACGCTTGGGTATGATGTCGAAAAGCCTAAAACGCTGGTTAACCCCATTTTTTACAAAACCGTCACACTCGGTGATATTGATTACTGGACCAATGGTTGGTTTCCAATGCATAACGATCAGCTACCGAGCAATTTCGACGAGAAAGCCGAAAAGGTGGGTTATGTTATTAAAGCCGGTGGATTAGGCGGATATTTAGTCTCTAAAAAAGAAGCCGATAAATATAATATTACCTCTCTTGCAGATTTTAAACGCCCTGAAGTGAAGAAAGCATTCGATACTAATGGAGATGGTAAAGCGGATTTGACTGCATGTCCTCCTGGTTGGGGATGCGAGAAAATCATCACCCATCATATGGATGTTTACGGTCTAAAAGATTCGATTAATCCGGTGAAAGCAGCTTATGCAGCCGGAATGGCATCCGCTATGGCGGGTTATAAAAATGGTGGTCCGATATTTTTCTATACTTGGGCGCCTAACTGGACCATTTTTAAAATGAAGCCAGGTAAGGACGTAGTGTGGATAAACGTGCCTGAAATTAATCCGACTAAAGCTCAAAGTTCAGCTGTTGAACGAATGACGGTACAGGGGCTTGAAGGCGCGGTTTCTGATCCGGTAAAACTGGGGTTTGTTGCTTCTGATATTCAGATTGTTGCCAACAAAAAATTCACTAAACAAAATCCTGCTGCAAGGAAGTTTTTTGAGGTATTTACACTGCCATTGGCTGACATCAATGAGCAGAATACTCGTATGAACGATGGCGAAAAGAGCAAGAAAGATATTCAACATCATGTAGATGGGTGGATTACTAACAACCAAGAAAAATGGAACGGTTGGCTTACTGAAGCACGAAATGCGGCTAAATAGTCTCAAGCTTTAATAATATATAAGTAACCCGGCGTACGCTTGTTGTACTTCCGGGTTGTTTTTTATACTTATGATTAAACCGTTAAACCGTTAAACCGTTAAACCGATAGAACTTGCAAGATAGCCCGAGGAATATAGTTGAGTAGGTCACTGGCTAACATGCCATATTGACTTAAGTCCTCAGCGGCAATATCACCTGCTAAACCGTGTAAATAGACACCTAAACATGCGGCATCTATAGGGCTGACACCTTGAGCACAAAAACCCGCTATCATTCCGGTTAACACATCGCCGGTTCCGGCTTTGGCAAGCGCGCTGTTTCCTGTTGGGTTGATAAATACCTGCTCGCCATCACTAATCACAGTATGTTTGCCTTTAAGTACAACGACTGCGTTTAATTGCTTAGCGGCCATATTGGTATAGTGCACACGTTTGGCTTGGATTTCGCTAACATCAAGATTCAATAATCGTGATAACTCTTTGGGGTGTGGCGTGATAATGCTGTGTTTTGGTAGGGTTATCGATGTGGTTGCGATATTACCTGGGTGAAGTAAGCGACTGATAAAATTCAGTGCGTCAGCATCGAATATGACCGGATTAGGATTAGCTTGTAACTGAGTTAAGAGCGCGTAAAAAAATTCACTATTACCATTAGGGACAGATAAGCCATCTGAATCGCTGTTGTGATGCTTTTTGTTACCCAGAGAGCTGTTGTCGAGAGAGTTGTTGTTGATAGAGTTGTTGTCAAGATAATTACGCCTACAGCTAAAGTTAACGCTGAGTTGGTCAGTACTTTGGCCAATACTTAATCCACTGCCTAATGAAATCACACTGGCTTGGTTAAGTTTATCGTCAAGTTGTAACACGGCCATTTTATCAATTGCTTGTACATCAATTGTCTGCCAACGAGCGGTCTGCATTTGTGTTGCTAATAAGTCAGTATTTGGGGCGTTATTATCATATTTTGCTGTCATCTGAGTCAGCAGCGGTAGGGTAACAACATTTGGCGTTAATGCACTTACACTGTCACATACCGATGGGCTGCTGGCTAAGGTGACGTAACCCGCGCCAACCCGCAATGCCGATATACTCGACAGGTAAGCCGCACCGCGATAATGAATCGAACCTGCAATATTCAATACATGGCCAAAAGTCATTTTATGGCTGTTATCTGGCCGAGGCGGTAATAGAGCGTTGATATGGTCATGGGTGAGATTTTGCATAGTGGCCAGCGATTATGATCAATGTTTATATCATAACTTATCACAGCAACCACTAAGATTGATGCCTGCAACAAAAAATGACAATACTGAAGGTATTGTCATTTTATTTATGGTGATACTAAAACTGGATTTAATCGTGATGATATTTTTTAAGCAATGACATGCATATATATCTTTAACATAGTGGCTAAGTTTTTCGGTTAATTTCTTTGTTGGGATTAGCCTTCTTGCGCCAGGTATTCAATAATTTGTTCCATGTTCAGATTAAAATCATCAGCACGCACACACTTTACAATTAAGTCATCAGTGACGGTTGCCAAATCAATTTTTTTATCAGATGCAAAATGATCCGGTTTTAGATGATAAAAGGGTTTCACAAGAGGACGTATTGGATCTTGAGGATTATGACCTTCAACGATAGCCAGCCTATTTGATTCAAGTTGTACCACAGAGCCAACAGGATAAACTCCCATACAGCGAATAAATTGGTCGACTAAATCTTTATCTAATTCATTGTTGTCTGCTAACGCACGTAAAATACTAAAGGCTTTTACCTGAGCATAGCCTTGTTTGTAGCAACGATGAGAAGTGAGCGCATCGAAAATATCACATATGCTGATCATACGGCCATAAAGGGTAATTTTATCAGCCGTTACGCCGAACGGGTAACCCAAACCATTGAGTTTTTCATGGTGTAGGCTCGCCACTTCTAAGCTCAGCGCACTGATCCCAGGAGTATTTTTCATGATCTCAATAGAGTAACTGGCGTGAGTTTTCATAATATGAAACTCTTCTTCAGTCAGTCTATCTGGTTTGTTGAGAATGCGATCGGGGATCATGATTTTACCAACATCATGTAAAAAAGCCCCGATGGCCAGTTGATTAACAATCTCTTTGTCGATTTTCTTGTATACGGCAAACATCGTCATGAGTACTGACACGGACACTGAATGCTCAAGTAAATATTCATCTTTATTACGAATATTAATCACACATGATAAGGCATTGGGATTATTAAAAATTAAATCTGTTGATTCTGTGGTAATTTTTTCTACCGGATCCATGTCTAACGGAAGACCGTGCTGCGCATTATGAAACAGCTTTTTTTGAATGTCTTTTGACTCATTGAATACTTGGCGCGCTCGTACTATTTCTTGATTAAAGAAATTTGCTGTCACATCGGTGCGGGCAGGCGTGACTTTTCGCGGCGCTTGAGGCTTAGGCACATTGACCTTAAGATCAACTTTTTCGACAATAACTTCACTTTTACTGGTATCAATGAGCAGCTTAGTAACCGACTTTTGTTTTAATGCTTCGATAACACGCTTGCTTTTAATCACACCTGGCTTAGTTAATGAAAACATGTCTTTAGGTTCAGTGATTTCAACTACATACATTCCAACATCAACGTCAGTAATGTTATGTTCAATCAGCATATATCGGTTCCTTGGGTATTTATTTGCATCAAAGATAAATCAGTTACTCGGTATTTATTCATACAGCATTGCATAAGATAGTTCATTTAACATTGTAATATAAGCAAAAATGCTAAGAACATCAGCCTGTAGCACAATCTTTAGCTCAATCTTTAGCATGATATTGTTCAAAAATGCTTGTGCAGTTAATCAACAATGTGGCCGGAGTACTATTTGGATATTATGCCTAATTAGCCGTGAGGTCCAATGGCTTTGAACAATCGTTATTTAATCGTGTTATTTTAGCCCGATTTATAGAGTTTATACCGTTAATACAACCCTCTAAATACAGGTGTGAATATTGGCTAATGGCAAATTAGTCTGAGTTAACACACTGGTAATGTTCAACAATAGAGATTCTGGTCATTGAGAAAATAACGCTATGCTAAGAGTTAACAATCCTGGCTAAATATCATAAATGATTTGAGTCGTGTGAAACCTGTACGTTAACCCTTGGGCATACATCCATATATCGCATATTTTCGCTTATGCTTTAGCATATACATCAGCCGATATTGCTCATTTTATTAATGTTATGGCGTTAGTAATTGCCGTAATGAGTGCCTTAGCTGTTTAAATACTGGTTCGCTGCTATAGCGATGATGCTGAATGACATCGACATTTGCTTGCCAACCAATTTCTTTAAATTCAGAGGGCAACAGCACTAATTGGCCATTATCTACATAGCTGTTGGCAATATGATTAGGCAGCAAGCACCAACCATGTCCCTGTAATGCCAGTTCAAGTAAAATATAATAATTGTCGGCATACCAAACATCAGGACTAATGGCTAACTGAAAGCTACTGGATTTGGTGTTGCGTGAACGCATTAATAATTGGCGGTGCAGCTTTAAGCTGGCTAAGTTATCACATACTTGTTGTGCTAGCGCATGGCTACTGGCGACATACATATCAAACTTAATTGAGCCAATGGATTCAAAATCAATTTGCGTTGGAATAACCAGTTCACTGAAAATAATTCCAGTGACGGCTCGCTCAGTGTCAATCATATCGATAATATCAATGCTTGACGCGGTTAAAAATTCTAAGGTGACATTTGGGAAATTTGCTTCTAACTCATTAATAATATTCGACAGTTTTTGCAGTGGAATGCCTTCATCTAAGCCAATGGTTAACTCTGAAAGTGTTTGCTGTTCTAAGGTTTGGGCGCAATAGCGTAAGCGTTGATGCTGCGCTAATAAGACTTGGGCATGTGGCAACAGTTTTTTACCGGCCGAGGTTAACTGCGGATATCGTCCACTACGATCAAATAAGCTAGCGTTGCAGTCTATTTCGAGGTTTATCACATGCTGGCTGACCACCGACTGCGCTTTATGTAAGGATCTTGCAGCAGAAGAGAAAGACCCAGTTTCTACTGTCGCCACAAAGGCCTCAAGTTGCTCAATACTATACATATCGCTTTTCCAGATACTATCCAACTATTATGTATCCCTATTCTGGATGACAATAGTTGAAAGGTCACGATATATTGAGTCTATTATGCAAGGTAAAGAAAGAGTGTTTCAGGCGATAACGTTTGAGCTGCTGGCAATGGCGCTCATTGTGCCGACAAGCGCGTTAATGATGAAGCAAGAGGCCAGCGATATGTTGGTTGTGAGTATTGGTTTGTCGTTATTTGCTATGTTATGGAATTACATTTATAACGTGTGGTTTGATAAAATAGTTGGTCCAAATAGGATTGAAAGAACGTTACTGATCAGGATTGTACATGCATTGTGTTTTGAAGGCGGCATGTTGTTGGTCACTATTCCATTAGTATCATGGTATCTGTCATTAAGCCTTATCGATACCCTGATATTAGAAGCTGGAGTGTTGATTTTTATTTTAATTTATACCGCGGTCTTTAATTGGCTTTACGATATATATCAACCGTATCAAAAATGGTTTGCTAATTTTGCTCAATAATTTGGTTTATTAAATTGTCTCAATAATCGTTAACTTATATTACTTGTATAAACTAATGATTACCTGTGTGGTCTATTTAATACCTAAGCGGAGTTTGTTTATATTACGGTCATGACTATTGTCATGATCACAGTGCCATCTTAGCCCGTCAATAATTATAAGCTGGATGTGAATGTGAAACATGATTGCCTAGGTTGCACATCTTATTTACCCACATCCGTTCGCTGGCGTTATGGCTGGTCGTATCCTAGAAATTATGGCTCGTTAACTGTCGATGAGCTTAAGCAAGTTGAGCAACTGTCACAACCCTATTAGCATCACCATTCTAGCTCAACTCAAGAGGGGCAATATATGGGGCTATTTAGCCAAGATGGTACATTTGCATTTTGAGCTTACACGCGAACATTATTTGTGTTTTCTTGAGAAAAAGTGAGCAATTTTTTTCTTCGTAACCACTCAGATGTCGTTGGTTTTTAATATCACTTATCGGCTAGTGTTAACATTTCAGACCGATTAACTCACGCTTTGCAGCTTATTACTTTCAGCTGGTTATTTCAGTTTTTTAATTGATACTATGTCTTTTATAAACCCATCATCAACTAAGTCCGCTTAAATTCATCTACGGTCATGAGTGATGTTGTACCATCCATCACGCTATATTAGGCTTAAACGATATAGTTAACATCACTACTTGCACCATAATATAATTTAAGAGTACAATTGTGCGCTGAAATTGAGCTAACACTTGTGCGCTAAAATGAATCTATTGACCCGACTCAACCAAGTCACCGCAAAAACCTTATTCCATACTGACTTTCTTGGCAGTTATTTCGAACCTATTATGCAGCGCATAAAGCCCGCTTGGCGCACCCATTGGTTTCGCGCCCAAGTGTTGGGGCATCAATTACTTCGTGCCGATGTTGTGCAACTAGACTTGTCTGCAGATAAAGCCTGGCCGCAAGCAATAGCAGGCCAGCACGTGTTATTGATGGTAGAAATTAATGGCCGTTTAATGACCCGACCTTTTTCAATCTCCTCAGCACCCGACCAGTCCCATAGCCAATACCCTAAAAAGCGCGTGATTCGTTTAACCATTAAGACCCATGTTGACGGTGCTTTTACGGCAAAATTATTGGCGAATATAACCGCGGGTACTTATGTCAATTTAAGTGCGCCACAAGGTGAGTTTGCAGTAAGTGACCGTATCCAACCATCAACACCATTGTGGTTTGTGGCGGCTGGCAGTGGCATTACGCCATTTATGGCGATGCTAAACCAGATGGCGTTGCTACCACAACAACCACAAAATCCCATTAATTTGGTTTATTTTGCCAAGCCGGGTGAGCATTTGTATGTTGACGAACTCATGGCGTTACAACAGCAGTTAAACCAATTAAAAGTGCAATTGCTTATTCGTAAAAATGGCGACAATTTAGCGGATGCTCTGAGTGACTGCACCGTGCAAAGCCAAGTGTTGGTATGTGGCCCAGGCCAGTTTAAGCAGGATGTTGATCGCCAATTAGATGCCATTAATCAACCGTTAAAGCAGCGGCAAGCGGAGTATTTTCAAGCTCCGGTTATGTCGCAAACACACAGCGGCGAGCAGCATATTCAGTTAACCCAGCGTGGTAAACAAACCCAGCTAACATTAGCAACCAACAACTCATTACTCAATGGCTTAGAGCAACAGGGGATCAGTGCTAATTTTGGTTGCCGTATTGGTGTGTGCCATCAATGCCAGTGTATTAAAAAATCTGGTGTGGTGAGGAATATGCGTACCGGTGAGATATCACAGCAAGGTGAGCAATTAATTCAATTATGTATTTCTCAGGCGGTGACGCCACTTGAGTTGGAACTGTAAAGTGATGAATAAGAATATTAATTTTGATCTGTTAGCTAACGAGTTAGATGAGTTGAAACGTCAAACGTTAACCGAAGTTGGCACAGCCGATGCGGCCTATATTCGTAACGTCATTGTGTGGCAACGAGCTTTAGAGTGGGGCGGGCGTGTGTTATTGATGTTGGGGGTTATTCATCCACTCTGTTGGCTTGTGGGTGTGTTGAGCTTAGCCAGTGCCAAAATTCTCGACAATATGGAAATCGGTCATAATGTGTTGCATGGACAATACGATTGGATGAACGATCCTCATATTAACTCGCGTCAGTTTGATTGGGACATAGCCTGTGACGGTAAAAGTTGGCAACGGATCCACAATTATGAGCATCACACTTATACCAATGTGATTGGTAAAGACCGAGATTTTGGTTATGGTTTGTTGCGTTTGTCGAATGACTTTTCCTGGCGGGTTAAAAACCTGTGGCAATTTCTCACTTACCTAAATTTAAGCATGCTATTTCAGTGGGGAGTTTCTTATCATGAACTCGCCGCAGAACGTGTTTTTATGGGCAAAAAGAAACAAGACCGTATGTCAAAAATTGATCCAAGCGAACTGAAACGACGTTTTTTTAGTAAAGGCGGTAAACAATTATTCAAAGATTATCTGCTATTTCCCTTGCTCGCGGGGCCGCTATTTTTGTGGGTGCTATGTGGTAACTTAATCGCCAATTTAATTCGTAATTTATGGACATCGACTATCATATTTTGTGGTCATTTTACCTCAGATGTTCATACCTTTAGCCAAGCTGAGTGTGAAAATGAAACTCAAGGTCAGTGGTATTATCGCCAGGCATTAGGTTCGTCGAATATTCTCGGCGGCAAATTATTTCATATATTCACTGGTCATTTGAGCTTTCAAATTGAACATCATTTGTTTCCCGATCTGCCATCGTCACGCTATCAGCAAGTGGCGCCAAAAGTGCAAGCTATCTTTGCCCGTCACGGTATTGCTTATCATACGGGACCTTTTTTACGTCAATATAGTCAAGTGGTTAAACGAATACTGCGTTATTCGCTACCTTAAGTTATCTTCAGGTTAACGGCTAAGCACTTCAACTGAAGTGCTTTTTTATCAGTAAAATAGTCATTGGCGTCATTGTTGTGAGCCGCTAATATAGGCTAATCGGTTTAGGGTGGATATGCGAAAATGATAGCGTCAGGCAAAGGTGTACGTGCGGTTGCGGTATTAGAAGCCAGTAAAGGAATGTTGGCTTTATTGGTTGCTATCGGCCTGCATGCATATGCTGGGCAAAACCTGTCGGCGCTGGCAACAGAATGGATGACTCATCTGCACTTAAATCCTGCGAGTCACTATCCCGGTATTTTTATTTCGGCCGTTAGCGCAGTATCACCATCGAGTTTAACGTTAATGGCAATAGGTGCTGCAGCATATACCTTAATTCGTTTTATTGAAGCTTATGGTTTATGGCATAACTTACGCTGGACTCAATGGTTCGCGTTGGTCAGTGGCGCGATATATCTGCCTTTAGAGCTTTATGAAGTGGTTAATCACTTTAACTTAATGAGTGTGGTGGTGCTGATAATTAATCTACTGGTGGTGGGATATATGTATTTGGTGTTATTTCCTCGTCGCGTTTCAATATGAGCTGTATTTCAAATTTTTTATAAAGCGATTAAGTTGAACTATTAACATAAATTAATCGTTGAGAGTTGATCCTTTATATCATGATGTTAGTATAAATACATTAGTAACGTTAACGATGAGTTAGCCATAGCGCTATTCATCAACAGTAACTATATGGTGTGTAATATATTATTAAGGCATCTGTTAAGATGTTATTGGTTTATTTTTAAATGAGACCTTTTAAAAGAGACCTATGAGTTGAGTAATAGTGTTAATATATAGACTCTATTTATAGGTTTAACACATAGGTTTGATACTATACACTGATGTAATATTATATTAGTTAAGTTGGTATATGCATTAAGGCCAATATATTGTTATTCGATTTTATGCTTATTTTATTAAGCGACTTATGAATAACGTGTATTCACCATTTATACAAATGCTGTAATGTTATGACTAATTAATTCTACTTTGAGAGGAATAAAATGACAGACATCGATATTGGTATAAAAAAAGACGACCGACTAAAAATTGCTGAAGGCTTAAAAAGTTTATTAGCAGATTCATATACACTTTATTTACAGACTCATAATTTTCACTGGAATGTAACAGGCGTACACTTTCGTGAGTTACACCTGATGTTTGAAGAGCAATATACTGAGCTTGCGGTGGCTGTTGATGATATTGCTGAACGCATTCGTACATTAGATGTAGCAGCACCGGGGACTTACAAAGAGTTTGCTCGTTTAAGTTCAATAAAAGAAGTTGAAGGTGTACCAAGTTCTGCAGATATGGTTGATTTATTAACCCAAGGCCATGAGCAAGTGGTTAAAACATCGCGACAAGTGCTTAAATTAGCTCAAGCGGCTGATGATGAATCAACCGCTGCATTAGTGTCAGATCGGATGCGCATACATGAAAAAACTGCATGGATGTTAAGAGCTACACGCAAGTAAGCTGCTGTATGAGATCAACCGCTTCTGATTGGCGTTATATCGCTAATAAAGGCTAATAACTTGCAGTAAAATCAAACCGCTGTCTTTGCTACAGCGGTTTTTTGTTTTTGGCTTTCGGATACGAAATTTATCGATCTCAATAGCCAAAAACGATAATCTAGCGTTTTGATTTTTTGATGATGCTATTGTGACCGATAAAGCCCTTAATAAACTTGCTAAGCATTTATATGCTCAGCGTGGTATTCCTCATCCTGACTCAAACTATTTAGCCTTTGTGCCCCAAAGTATTGAACAGGCTATTGCTGTACAACAATTGATGATAACTCAACATGGCACCATTGCAGGTTGGAAATGCCTAGTTCCGCAAGCTAATGGTCAGTTAATTGTTGCGCCAATATTATCAACAGCAGTGAGCCAGACTATTGATTGCGGCATTATACCCAGTATTAAAGACGGGCAGCCAACCGCGCTGATAGAGCCTGAAATTGCGTTTATTTTAGGTCAGGACATTGAGCCTTATCGCCATTACAGTAATGATGACATTGACCAAGCTATTAGTGCTACACACATGGCTTTAGAATTGATTCAAAATCGTTTTAGTCGTGAGATACAACCCAGTTTTTATCAAAAACTTGCCGATGGCTTGAGCAATCAAGGTCTGTACATAGGTCCAATAATAGACACTTCTATTGCTTATCAAGCCAGCCATATTGAGGTGGTGGTCAGTGGCGGTGAACGCACCGCAAGATTACAGCAATTTTCTGGGGTACACCCTTGTGAATTACCCCAAAACCCTGTGTATTGGTTAATTAATTACTTAGCAAAATTGGGCATTAAGCTCAGTGCTGGTCAAGCCATTATCACGGGTTCATATTGCGGTGTTGTCAAAGTCCCCATGGCAACAGAAGTGAATATTGAATATACAGGTATCGGTCAATTTAATATCAAGTTTTATGACTTACTTACCTAGTGGAGTTGCTGGCGGATTTAAAGCTGTCGTTAAATAATACGACATATTTTTGTTATCATTTGTTAAAAATTAAAAAAGCGCTCAAGGCGCTTTTTTAACTTTCTAATTGAATAAAGAATTCTTCTAGTTCTCTGTTTACTGTGTCTGTATCGCCGGTGGCTTTGAGATAAGATCGTAAACCAATAATGTGCACTTGTAGCTTTTTCGCCACTTGAGATTTATCTAATTTGCTTGGTAAATCACCATCATGCTGAGCTTTTTCTATGATACTGGCAAAGCGATGCTCAACTTGAGTCAGCAGATCTTTAGCTATGTTCAGTGTTTCTTGATGAGATTCATCGAGTTCAGCTAAAGTGCGCACAACCATGCATAATTCGCTTGGCACTTCGGCACAGCAAGGCACGATAATACTGCGTAAATATTGCTTAAATCCATTCCAGGCACTGTCACTTTGGGCTATTTTTTCATTTAAATCACCCGTGGAGGTTTGCACGTAATGAATCAACGTTTGGTGAAATAAATCGGCCTTACTACCGAATGCGGCATATATGCTGCCAGGCCGCATATCCATGGTAGTTTGAATTTCTCGGGTCGAAGTCGCCAAAAAACCTTTTTGCCAAAATAGATTTTTTGCTTTTTCAAGTACTTCTTCACGATTAAATTTGGAAATATTAGCCATTAGTGCCTCTTTTAGTTAGATCACTATTTTACGACAAGCCGGTAACCTAAGGCCAGCCTATTGTGCTAAATATTAATTATAAAGCGTAACAGTTATCTATTGTTAACCCTAAAATAGACATCATATAAGTGACTCAATACAGCCATTGATGCGTGTTATCATTTAGCGTTTTTATCGTTAGCATGGATCAAGTTAACGTTAAACAGCAGTAATTCATTTATAATAAATGACTTCAATATTATGTTTTGTCGTCATTATCTGCTCACTTATTTCAAAGGTGAGGTTAAACTTGCTTGCCAATAATCACGTCAGTGTGTTGTTGTGAATTAAATGGTCAATATTGGCATCACAATGGTGAAATAGTTTGATAAAGTGATTTGCTATTATGGCAACGTCAGAATAGTGGCAGCAGGGGATTGAGCTGAATATATCATCAACATTAGGATCGCAATAGTATGGCAAATGTGAACATGCCTTTTAACGCAAGTCAGCAACAATTGGCTTTACTACGACTGGTTAATTGGGGTTTAAAAATTGGGCTGATCTTGTTTGCCACAGACTTATTTGGGTTAACGACTCCTCCAATAGCTTTATCATACGTGCTAATTATTGAAGCTTGTTATGTTGGCTTTAGTTATCGTTTTCATCGACTGAGCATGAACAACAATGGTTTGTTGTTTTTAACCTTATTGTTAGACACTTTGTTTTGGGCAACCTGGTTATATTTTACCGGCGGGGCGACCAATGCTTTTGTATCATTACTATTATTACCGATAGCTATTTCTGCCATTACCTTGCCTCGTTGGGCGCCTTGGTACTTAACCATAGTATCAACCGCATTTTATACCTTAATGATTGTCGATATTTCAGATGAAATGCGCGATCCCGCTATGGCTCATGACATGAGCCAAATGCCAATGACCCATACGATGCAAGCCAATCAGGCTATGCCTGTAAGCCACAGTATGGATATGGGATCGCACTATTTAGGCATGTGGTTTAATTTTGTGATTTCTGCATTAGTGTTAACGGTTACCGTAGGTTTTATCGCCAAACGGATACGTCAAAAAAATGCAGAGCTGCGCTATTTACGCGAAGCCCAGTTACGCCAAGAAAAGATTTTGGCGTTAGGCACCGCATCAGCACAAATGGCTCATCAGCTGGCAACACCATTGGCAACATTACGCTTATTGGTTGATGAACTGTTCGAATCGGCCAATGATGCTGAACAAACAGAATTGATTAGTGAGATGCAACAAGCGCTTAATCGATGTGAAGTTACCTTAAGCGATTTACGCCTCGCCACAGAGTCGATACGCGAGCATAAATTAACCCACCAACCGGTTAATCAGTTAGCTGATATGTTGATTGACCAAGTGAATTTATTAATGCCAGAAACTCAATTAAACATCACCTTAACGCCACAAGTCGAGCAGGGGATCTTATATACCGACATGAGCTTATTACCGGCGTTAATGGCCCTGATCCAAAATGGCGCTCAGGCGAGTCAAGATAACCAGCACTCAGCCGTTGTTGATATCAATATCAGCCTGTCACAGCCACAAGAATTGAGCATCACTATTCGCGATTACGGTGTCGGCATTGCTACTCATTTGCTTCATACCTTAGGTAATAATATGGTAAAAAGCCCCAAAGGGATGGGCATCGCGGTATTATTAAGTCACACCAGTTTTGAGCGTTTAGGCGGTAAGTTATACCTTAAACCGCACCCAGACAGTGGCACCGAAGCCATAGTGACATTACCGCTTAGTGTACAAAAAGCGAGTTGAAGCTATTTTAACGAATAGAAGCGAATCGAAGTAAACAGAAGTTGAAATAAAGATAAGCTGGATTGAGATCACCATGAACAAGCTATTGATTATTGAAGATGATTTGGCCCTAGCTGCCATTTTAGCCCGCCGCCTCGGCAAGCATGGGTTTGAGTGTAAAACCTGCCATCACGCCAGTGATAGCTTATTAATGGCAAGGCAATTTGTGCCCACCCATATCGTGTTAGACATGAAATTAGCCGAACATAATGGCTTGTCGTTAATTAAACCCTTAAGACAACTTTTACCCCAGGTACACATGGTATTGCTCACTGGCTTTGCCAGCATCGCCACCGCCGTCGAAGCCATCCGCCTTGGAGCAGACAATTACCTCGCTAAACCCGTCGATACCCAAACGTTATTAAATGCATTATCCGTCTCGGCTGAAACCACAACCACTTATGATGATATTGAAGAACAGCCACTTAACCCCAAGCGCGTTGAATGGGAACACATTCAACAAGTGCTCGCCAACAACAACGGCAATGTATCAGAAACCGCACGACAATTGGGTATGCACCGCAGAACCTTACAGCGGAAGTTATTGAAAAAGCCTACGGCTGATAATCGGTAAGAAAGGTGGCTAAACCAAGTGTCATTCCGGTAATGCTTTTGAGCCGGAATCTAGGGTTGTTCTTTTATGTTTTGTGCTTTATGGCCTAAGGCCGCTATCGTCGTGGCGCTTCGCTTACACCAGAGCAAAAGGGTAAAGCGCATTCTTATTTATAAATCAGCCTTTGCAAACCCTCAGCGTTCCGGCAACATTTTCAAAAATCTACAAGGTCGCGACGGAAGGATATCCCGCTTTTAATTTCGTTTGAATTCCGCTTTGGCCCATCTTGTCATAAAGAGTGAAAATGCTAACGATTGTTATGGTTAATGGATTCACGAATGTCGTGGTGGCATGTATGCCAAAGAACGACTTGTAACTCGAAAGCTAGTGGGGATCTGATAGGCAGGATGCCTTGGAATACGTGAAAGGCTATGGTCAGCTCACTGACTCTTTTATAAAGAGTCTTCAATGGCCTCAAGTTCAGAGTTGAATTTACCCATTTGCAGGTACTAACTCATTTTTGGACAGAATTTTTAGAGAAGCTAGTGTTTCAGTTTAATTTTATAAAAGTTTACTCTGATTCGATTGAGTTATTAATATCCCCACCCAGTTTCATTTGAATGTCTGCGAAAGCGCTTGATGCTTGGAATGAGCCAAAAAAAAGCAAGCAATAAAATTATGACAGGCATTCAAAAATTAGAACCAATTGGTTACTTGTATGGTGTTGCCATGCTGACGCATGGGGGAGTTCAAAACACAACAATATCGATTAGCTCACACTGATAGGTTCAGCAATACCGTTTCAGCTCACATTTTTAAATGAGTTTCTTTGCTATGTTTTATTGTAAGCTGAGTCGCAATATGATTATTTAAGGAGGGAGTATGGGGAGATCACTTGTATTGTTTGTTGCTTTTAGTCTAATACCCATATCTTCTGTATATGGAAAAGAATTAAGACTTGCCGTGGTACCTAAATTTCATAGTGTTTTTTTTGAGCGAAGCAAAGCTGGCTGTATAGATGCAGCGGCTCAAATAAAAGGCGTGGAATGCATATATCGGGGACCAGATATAAGTAATGTTAGGATGCAAGATCAGGTAATAAATCAACTTATTGATGAAGGTATAGACGGTATCGCAGTAGCCGTTACACAATCTAAATATCTCGTTAAAAATAGCCTTAAGAGAGCTAAAGAAGCAGGTATTCCGGTTATTACCTATGACTCTGATATTGATGTTTCAATCAATGAAGATCCTAATAGTTTACGCCTAGCCTATATCGGCACTGACAATTTTGAATTGGGTAAGTCATTAGGTGAAGAGTTAAAAAAACTTCGGCCCAATGGGGGAACGCTAATAATGCAATCTGGGCGACCAGATTCTCCCAATCTGAATTTAAGATTGATGGGTGTCCGTTCCGCATTATCGGGAAAAAAATACGATGTACCTCCTGGAGAATTGCTTAATAACGATTCGGGATGGACTGAAGTTAGAGAACCTTTCTTTAATTTTGATCAATTGGATCAATCTATTAATCAAATGGAGTCTGTAATGAAAGGTAAGCCTGTAAAAGCAGACTCTTTTATTGCTGTTGGTGGTTGGCCGCAAAATGACCAAGCACTTTATCGTAAAATGATTGCCCCGTACCAGGCAAAAATTAATAACAACAAGGTCATCATTGTTATTACTGACACATCCTCTGAACAATTAGCTATGTTGGAAGATAATCTTGTTCATATCAATATTGGTCAAGCCCCATATGAAATGGGAAGACTAGCCATTTTGACACTGTATAAAATTGTAACAGAACAAAAATATGAGAAAACAATTTACACACCTATCACAGTTTGCACACCAGAGAACGTTGATACATGTACCAAGATTACGGGATTGTAATCATATTTAAACAGCATGGTATAAAAGCTAACGAATAATATTTATAATATTTCCCAAATCTCTTTGGACAAAAGTGTGTTTGAGGTATTAATTAACTCAGCTTACTTGGTATTAGTTTAGCTTGATTTATAATGTAGCTTCATTTGAGCTTATTTGCAGATGATTAAGCGAGACGCCACGAGCACATCCCTGTGGGCTTAACCAAAACATCCCTGTTTTGGATACTCGCTGACTCATCTACACCTGTAATTTAACTCTCTTCGATTTAGCTGCATAGTTGTCTATAGATGAAAGCTAAATAGAAAAAGCTCAAATCTAATTAGCTGACTTACTTTGGGGCTGATTCGTGTCAGCCTAGATACCCCGTACCGACACGTAGATGGACAGAACCTTGTCAGATACTTAGCTTTAAATCGTGAGTTTCAGGTTAAATATTCTATTAGTAATGCCTTTTTTTACTACGACCTAAGCAACGATCTTCGGCGGTTTGACATAAATAGTCGTAATTAAGCGGAGCAGGCGTATATCTGAGTTTGAATCAGTTCTTAAGAGGTTTGGATTATTCTAGGATAAAAAAAGCCCTCGAACAGCAAAAGTGAGGGCCAATTGGGTGGGTTTGGGTGAGAGAGTTAATCAGTCTGATGTAAAATGATTCACAAGCACAATTTTCGCCTAAACGACCATGAGTAAATTTACGATTGACGCTCTGCTGTTTGATTTCATGATGCTAACGTTTAAAATGCTCAACTAGCCATAGTTTTAAATCGGCGAGTTCCATTGGCCTCGCGAAGAGATACCCTTGTAAAAAATGCACCTTACGACAGGTCAAATAGTCCGCCTGCTCCTGCGTCTCAACCCCTTCAGCCACCACTACATAATTCATCTTATGGGAAAGCTCGATAATTGTATCGAGTACATGCGAAGTCACTGAATCTTGGCCTATGGTATCGATAAAACATTTATCAATTTTCAGGTAGTCTAACGGCATCGTTTGCAGCAGGGATAAGGTGGTTTGCCCAGTACCAAAGTCATCAATTGCCACGAGAATCCCTAGCTGTCGCAAACTTTCAATGCACTGGCAAATATCCGGCGTCAGCAATTGCCTCTCGGTAATTTCAATCAACGGCTTAACGCCAATACGCTCAAGAGAATCACGCAGATGAATAAATTTAGACTCAATATCATCCTGCGTAAAGTGTTCTGGCGCCACGTTAAATGCAATTCTAAAGCCCGGTTCGACCTTCATATCGGCAAAATCTTTTAATGCCTGCTCAAAAATATAGTTAGTCAATGGGACAATTAACTTACCCTCTTCGGCAATGGGAATAAATAAATCAGGTCGCACTAAGCCCATTTGCGGATGCTGCCAACGCACTAATGCCTCGACCCCCTTGGCCTTACCGTCCTCGGTGCAAATCACAGGCTGATAAACTAAGAAAAACTCTTCGTTCTCTATCCCACTGCGAATGTCATCGGCAAGGGAGTGGCGAGCCCCCTTTGAATAGAGAACAAATAGGATAGACCCCGTAATCAAGACTATGCTAATGGGTAAAGAAATGGCCAAGAATATCCAAAAGAAATGCCAGAAAAAGGCAGGTGACATTTCTAATAATACTGAGAAATTGTGCTTATCAGAATCTAGCGTCATCATCTCATTTTTTATAAATCCGAGTGACTCAGGAATCGTTTTATCATTTATGGATAAAGCGACATTGATCACTGCACTGGGAAACACATTCGGCTGTACAAAGGAGTCTAATAAATATTGCCCTTCAATAATCACAGCAGCACCGTGTTTAGATATCGGTTCCCAATTGGATGTCACTATCGCTGGCACCTCGGGCATAAAATAAGTGCCGTCAATAATAAACTGGTTAGGTATTTCAAGGTTTTCAGTGATACTGACGATGTCTAAAGGAGCATCAATATCACCTGTTTTAGATGAGCAATAAACGCGTTGTGAGTCAAATATTAAAGCTGAGCGAAAGTAAGGCTGGAACAACATATAGTTATGTAACTCCCTACACTCAGTGTCCTTCAGCGCCAAGGCATAATGGTTTATCTCATTTGCATGTGAGATCAAAGTATCAATGTGGCCAACATAAATAGCACCAACACCTTTGACTTTATCTTCCACAAAATACTGTGCAGAGAGATAACTTGCTACAACAGCAACCCCTATCGGAAACAATATCACTGCAAGCCATTGCCACAATGGCAAATTTAATTTTGCTATTTTTCTTCGCATAGTCCTCTATTTAGTTCCTTAAATCGCACAGTACTTGGTTAAAAATGATATCAAAATCTATGCGGCAAGATGTGTATATGTTTGTATCTCAGTCCATGTCAGTTTGATACAAATAGACTAAATTTCAAACTCATTTTTGGGGCATAAATCATCTACTTGTCTAGGTTAATTTCTGGACAGAAACGTTTTAGATTTTTCGCTCTAAAACAACGTTCGCAATTAGGAAATGTATGGCAATCAGATGTTCGGTAACGCCAGCACAACATGTGTATAGCAAATCGGGTTGACGCATTTTTTATGCTAGTTGTCCCAAGGACTTTTCCATTGGAATACAATCCAAACTAAT
>NZ_JBGOOV010000025.1:0-82051 GCF_041439795.1 Shewanella sp. 5S214 | reverse complement strand
CCGCTTTCGCTGTCTGCCGTGTCAGTGGATGCGCATTATAGGCAGCTTAAGATTTAGTGCAAGGCCTTTTTTGAGGTTATTTGTTATTTTCGGCTTGTTTGCGGATAATTTAGCCTGACCAGCTAGTTTTTAAGCATTATACTGTCACAAACCATGAATATATAAGGATTGTTATGTCTACTAATGTAAGAACTTACCAAGGAATTCACCCCAATTTGGCTGATAACGTCTATGTTGATGAGTCTGCGGTACTTGTGGGCGATATAAAACTAGACCATGACGCAAGTATTTGGCCATTAGTTGCCGCCCGTGGTGATGTGAATAAAATCCGCATTGGTAAACGCAGTAATGTTCAAGATGGCAGTATATTGCATGTCACGCGTAAATCGCCTTCTAACCCTGAAGGAAATCCCTTGATTATCGGTGACGATGTGACTATTGGTCATAAGGCAATGTTGCATGGCTGCAAGATTGGTCATCGTGTATTAATTGGAATGGGTGCGATCTTACTTGATGGGGCCATAGTAGAAGATGACGTGATTGTTGGAGCGGGTTCATTAGTACCACCCAATAAAGTTTTGCAGAGTGGTTATTTGTATGTTGGCAGTCCTTGTAAACAAGTTCGTCCTTTAACTGACGCAGAACGAGCCTTCTTGCCAATGTCTGCAGATAACTATGTTCGTTTAAAAAATGAATACTTAGTGGATTTACAGCAATAGAGAAACGCCATGTAAGCGATATAGATCTGTATAAAGTTGGTCTATATCGTTTTAAGTTTTGTCTAAATGAGTTATTCAACACATTTATATTATTGGCTTAACCACTATTGTGATGAACAAGATAGAGAGTTATTAACACATACAGTATGATTTATACTGTCATTATCGTACGAATGCTGATCACTAGGGTTAAATTAGTAGAGGCGACGACTTAACTTGATATAAAACCGACACGATGTTTAATCGTTAAGTCGTTTTAGCTATTTATAACCCAGGATGTTTGAAGTGAATACCAGAGGTCAGATTAATAATAAACACATCGCCTATGTCGATTTTACCAGTCATCTACTGTTGCTTGCAGTACCTTTATCGCTGTTTATTATTATCTT
The DNA here is from genome assembly GCF_041439795.1 of Shewanella sp. 5S214. Classification (NCBI taxonomy): domain Bacteria; kingdom Pseudomonadati; phylum Pseudomonadota; class Gammaproteobacteria; order Alteromonadales; family Shewanellaceae; genus Shewanella; species Shewanella sp. 5S214. Next base: position 80,943 of record NZ_JBGOOV010000025.1, on the reverse strand, counting down.
CACATTCGCCATACCTAATAATTCGTTCTTTTATCTATCTCTATTGCTTGTTTGTGCTGTTTACACACTGAGTTATGGCATCGCTTATTACATTCATAAACAGAATATTTTGCGGCTTTGGCAGCATTTAGAGCAAGTTATCCATATTAACGACACTACTTATGAGTTAGTTAATTTATCGAGCCAATACAATTCTGAAAATGCCTTCTTAGACGCCCTACTACAAAAAGCGGTTATTGCTATAAATGATGCCGAAATGGGCAGTATGATTTTGGTTGATAAGAACACCAGTAGATTACAATTTGAATCGGTTGTGGGCTTAGATTTAGAGGCTTTGCGAAAAATAAATTTTACTTTAGAGGAAACCTTTCAATTTCGAAGCACGAATGGGCGCTGTGATAAAGCCGTTGTGATTAACAATATGAAAAACATCAATGCTAAAAGTACTCTCACTAGCGATGATCAACACGCACTCTTACATGCTTCAACAAAGCCGATTTGCTCAACCTTATCGAGCCCTATACGCATTGACGGTAAACTTTATGGAATGATGAATTTAGACAGTAGCAAGATGGAAGCCTTTGGTGATTATGATATAAATCTGGTTAATATTCTTACATCAGAAGCAGCTAACGCAATTTCACTGTATCAGAAGTCTAAAAAAATCGAAATCATGGCAGATTATGATGGACTAACTGAGCTATATAACCGGAAGAAATTTGATAGCGCGATTTTACAATGGCAACATGAGCCAGACTTAGCCAGCTACATTATTATTTTAGATATGGATAATTTAAAGCCGCTAAATGACCAACATGGACATCAGGCGGGTGACAATGCATTAAAAGCCTTTGCGCAATCATTAAAAAAGCTATGGCACTCTGAATTTTTGCTTGCTCGTTATGGTGGCGATGAATTTGTTGCATTATGCCGTGGCCCTATAGAAACCATCGAAAAACAAATCAGCCAACTGCAACAAGACTTAGCGGCTTTATCGCCGGGAATTCACTTTAGTTTCGGGATTGCGCACTATGTTCAAGATTGGGCAAGCGCCTTTAAGCAGGCGGATAACAATATGTACATCCAGAAAGGTCTCAAAAAAAGGCCGGCTGCGGAAGATTGCGCAACTAACAAGATAAATCATACTCATTAGGCACATCACCACACCACTATAATCTCACCGCTGTCGTTAAAAGCCTCTTGTTCAATAAGACTTTCCGCTTTGTCTTCTAAATCAAAACGGCATTGCTCAAATAAACCGGCGGCATTATGTTGACTTACGTCTTGATGATCACAGAGCTTGCTGATAATACCGAAGCTAGCAAAACAGTTAATATTCATGCCCTGCAGCTGCGCAATGAACCTTACTTGATTCGTTTCAATAAACAGCTGATCGGAAAAAATTACGCTTTGATTCATTAATCAGCTACCTTTTGCATCATTGATTCTCGTAGTTGTCGCATAACTGAAGCGGTTTCAGGAACGACATCACGCCATAAGCTAAAACTCTTTGCAGCTTGGCCGACTAACATACCTAAACCATCAGCGGTTTTGTGTGCATGTAGATCTTGAGCCCACTGGTTAAATACAGTGGTTTGGCGGCTATAAGTCATGTCATAACAATCAGTGGTTTCATCAACAATAACACTCGGAAGAGCAATTAACTGCCCCGATAAACCAGCTGAAGTTGAATTAATCACTAAATCAAATGGAGATTTGAGGTCATCAATGGGTTTAGCAAAAAAATTACCATATTCATTAAATAAACTTTGAAGCTGCACTGCTTTTTCGTGGGTCCGGTTACAAATAACGAGCTGAGCCACATTGTGCTGTAAAATAGGCAAAATGCAGCCTCTTGCCGCGCCACCAGCACCCACCAGTAACACTCGTTTACCTTTTAAGGAGCCAAACAGCATTTCGAGGTCATTAACCAAACCAATGCCGTCAGTATTATCGCCACCAATTCTGCCATCGGGCAAATTAAACAAGGTATTGACTGCGCCCGCGAGTTTAGCCATCTCACTGAGCTCGTCGCACATGGCAAACGCCTGCTCTTTAAAAGGCGCAGTAACATTGGCACCTTTTCCACCATCGGCAAAGAATGCCGTTAACCAAGAGTCAAATTGATCGACCGGTGCGAGAATAGCTTCATAGCTTAAGTCTTGCTGAGTTTGCTTGGCAAACTCAGTATGTATAAATGGTGACTTACTTTGGGCTATTGGGTTACCAAATACAGCATACTTATCTGTCATTCGCTTTTTCTCTTCATTAACGATTTAGGGAAACGTCCCACGTAAATCGTGAGATGTTATCGGCTATAGGCTTCAGGCATTGCCGTTTTATGCAAATAGCGGTCACGAAGCTTGTCTTGACGACTGTCTGTGCTTTGCTCCTCACCTGCAATCCACATCTTTTGCACCTTACTGCTAAACTCGAACGGATCGCCGCTCCATAACACTAAATCTGCAGACTTGCCGACCGCAATCCGCCCAGAGTCTAAATGAAAAATATCCGCCACATTTGCCGTCACAGCAGCAAGGGCATCATCATAATTCATCCCATTAGCAACCGCATTACCAGCACTAAAACGTAGTGCGTAAATACCATGACTATCACCCGGTAATGCAATGGCTACTTTGACACCCGCGTTTGCCAGTTTACCTGCATTTTCGAGAGAATTATGCAATGCATCGAAACTTTCTGGTAAGTTACGCATGCTATCAATAACCACGGGAATGTTGGCTTGCGCTAGCTTATCAGCCACTAATACAGCATCTGCAGCATTGACCAGGATAAGATCTATGCCTAAGTCTTGTTTAAGTTTAATTAAATGCAAAATATCGCTGGCACGGTCGACGTCGATAATTAATGGTTTTTCACCCGCGAGTACAGCGTGAATAATCTCATCTTCACGACTTGGCACTTCGCTATCATCTTCAGCAGTTTTTTTCGTTTTACTCTTTTTGGCTTGCGCTTTTTTAGCATCTTCAAGTTTATGGATCAATTGCTGCATTCCTGCTGCACGAGAGCCTTCTTCTTTAGCACCTAATGCAACAACTAATCCGGTGTTAGCGGCCAGTATACTGTCCCAATCACCACTTAAGTCTACGGCAAATATTTGTCCTGCAAAAATGCCTTCGCCACCGCCTGATGACACTACATTACGAGTTATCCCGCCTTTACGAGCAAATGGCACTGTAGATGCCTTGGGGTTGTAAGCTAAACTAGGATCGAAAACAACATCGGCTTCTTTTTCGTAAGCATCACGTGAAGATGCTACCGCACCAATTTCCACTAAGCCCAAATCATTCATGCTAGCAATAAAACCAGGTGTTAAAATTGCACCCTTGGCATCGATAATGGTGTCAGCAGTCGGTAATAGAGGATTAATAGCCACAATTTTACCGTCTTCAATCACAACCGAAGCATCTTTTAATACACCTTGTTCGGTGGCGGTATGCACGGTGGCATGAATAATGGCAATAGTTTCAGCCTTAACAGCGCTAGTCACTAAAGCAAGACTCATTGATAAACTCAAAGCAAGCGCAGATTTGTTAAATAATGTCATTGTCTTGCTCCTTATTCCTGACCTAACATAAAGTCACTTTGTGCCTGATAGGCAGGGTCTTGGCGGTCATACACTTTTGCACCATCAATAAATACCTGTTCAGCTTGAGCGTATACGCTAAACGGATTGGTATTCCATACAACCACATCTGCATTTTTACCCTTTTCGAGTGAACCAGTCTTATCGCTAATACCCAATGATTTTGCTGCGTTAGCAGTAATCCAGCCAATCACGTGCTCAGCTTTTAGGTTAAAGCCGTTAGCATTTGCGTTATGCATGATTTTTGCTGTTTCTTGATTAAGGCGCTGTATGGTTACGCCAGAGTCTGAATGCACGACAGCACAAGAGTTTTTAACCGCATCGACCATAGCAACATTTTCAAGCACCATGTCGTATGCTTCGAGTTTAAAGCCCCACCAATCAGGCCACATAGCAGCACAATTACCATTCTCAGCAAGTAAATCGGCAATTTTATAAGCTTCTACAGCATGATGGAATGTACCGGCGTGATAACCGAACTCCTTACCTAGGTCGATCATCATTGCCATTTCTTCAGCTTTGTAACAATGGTTGTGAATTAAAATATCACCTTCAAGCACACCTTTTAGAGTGTCTTTCATTAAGTCGCGCTCTGGTGCTACAGGGTTCTTACCTGCGGCATAGTCAGCATCGTATTTATCCCAAGCACGTTTGTATTCTGTTGCTTGAATAAACGCTGTACGGTACCCCGCCATATTACCCATACGAGTCATAGGTAATTCGTTACGGCTACCATATAAAGATTTAGGATTTTCACCACAGGCCATTTTCAATCCATAAGGCGCGGCTGGAAACTTCATCGCTTGCATGGTTGTCGCGGGAACATTTTTGAGTGTCACCCCACGGCCCCCAATTAGGTTAGCCGAACCCGGTAAAATTTGTAGCGTAGTGATACCACCTTCTCGGGCACGATTAAACCCAGGGTCTTGTGGCCATACACTATGCTCTGCCCATACCTCAGCGGTTACTGGGTTGGTCATTTCGTTGCCATCATTGTGTGACTCAGCATTCGGGCTTGGATACACGCCTAAATGTGAATGGACATCAATAATACCTGGAGTAATCCACTTACCCTTAGCATCGATTACCACGGCACCTGCAGCGGATAGCTGTTGACCCACAGCACTAATTTTTCCGTCTTTTATCAATACATCAGCATTATCAATACGCTCACCAGTACCGGTTAATACAATGGCATTTTTAAGCAGTGTGGTTGAATTAGGCAATATTTGATAAGTACTAGGATACGGATTGGTATTGATTGTGATTTTAGGGTCTTGTTGTGCTGGGCTACAACCTACAATTACAGTTGATAGCGCTACAGCAACCAATGAAGGCATTACTTTTGCCATTTGGCTCTCCTTTTTATTTTTCACCCAATCTAACCAAGTTAACAGCTGAAATACAGCCTAATCGTTAAATAATTGGTATCAAAACGTTAACAAAAAAAATAATCCATCGATGGTAATGATTTCGATATAATAACTTCGACACCCCTAATAACTGACAATATGAACTGGTTACGTAAATTATTCACTAAACAGCAAGCCGTTGATGACAGAGATACCACACAGTCAAATGCCTACGACCTTATTGGTGGCGACAAGGTGATCCGTGCGATTGCCCATGACTTTTATCAACAAATGCAAACACGTCCTGAAACCCAAGCACTATTAGCGATACATAGATCGCCAATACAAGCGTCTGAACAAAAACTGTATGAGTTCTTAAGTGGTTGGTTGGGTGGTCCGCAACTTTATCAGCAAAAACATGGTCACCCGGCATTACGAGCAAGGCACATGCCCTTCGCGATTGATGAGTCGATGCGTGATCAGTGGTTAATTTGTATGCGTGCAGCGATCACCAACGCAATAAAAAAGCCTGAACATCAACAAGTGATTATTCAGGCTATTTCGACTTTAGCAGACAATATGCGTAACCGATGACTCATTAGTGCGACATGGCAAGTATTAAGTTTGGACTAACCAATCTTGAGGTTTTAGGTAGATGTCATACAGTTCTGCTTCTGGGCTACCTTGTTCAGGAGTAAATGCATATTCCCAACGCACCAATGGCGGCATCGACATTAAAATAGATTCTGTCCGACCGCCTGTTTGTAGACCAAATAAGGTGCCACGATCATAGACCAAGTTAAACTCAACATAGCGACCACGGCGATAAAGCTGGAACTGACGTTCGTCATCGCCATATTCTAACTCTTTGTTGCGTTCGACTATCGGCGCATAAGCGTCAATAAAGCCGTTGCCTACCGCTTGCATAAACTCAAAGCTTCGCTCAAAACCTGGTTCGTTAAGATCATCAAAAAACAATCCACCGACACCACGGGTTTCATTACGATGCGGTAAGAAGAAGTACTCATCACACCATTTTTTGTACTTTGGATAAACATCTTCACCAAATGGATCGCAAATATCTTTAGCCGTTTGATGCCAACTAACCACATCTTCTTTAAATGGATAGTAAGGGGTTAAATCAAACCCGCCACCAAACCACCACACAGGATCAGCGCCCTCTTTACTGGCAATAAAAAAACGCACGTTAGCATGAGTCGTCGGTATATAAGGATTATTAGGGTGAATAACCAATGACACCCCCATAGCTTCAAAACTGCGACCAGCTAACTCTGGACGATGAGCAGTGGCCGATGCGGGCATAGCCGCCCCCATCACATGGGAAAAGTTAACGCCGGCTTGCTCAAATACTTGGCCTTGAGTTAATACTCGGCTCGTGCCGCCACCACCTTCTTCACGTTCCCATGAATCGGCTTTGAAGCTGGCTTTACCATCGAGTTGCTCTAAACGCTGACAAATATTTTGCTGTAATGCTAACAAAAAGGATTTTACTTTTTGCACGTCGGGTACTTGAGAACGGTTGTTTGACATAGTATTAGCTTCCACTGCGAATAATTTTACCACTGCGGGCATCAATAATGGTTGATGGCTGACGCTGTTCGCCCAGCTTACCTAAAATCAATGCATCAATTTTATCACTAAAATCTGTGACGATATTTTGTGCATCGACGACCGGTGGCTCACCGGCTAAATTGGCACTTGTCGATACTAAGGGCTTATTAAGGGTGTTACATAACTCTCGCACCACAGGATGTGCTGATATGCGCACAGCTATCGAATCAAATTCACCGCAGAGTAATTTAGATACATGCGGTTTTATTGGCATCACAAAAGTGAAGGGCCCTGGCCACTTTGATTGGGCAAACTGCAACTGCTGCTCCGTTAACTGAGTCAAATCAAGATAAGGTAGAAGTTGCTCAAATGAACTGGCGACCAAGATTAAGCCTTTCTGCCAAGGACGTTGCTTTACGGCCAATAACTTTTCGATAGCACTGTCGTTATCAGGATCACAGCCTAAACCAAATACCGCTTCAGTAGGATAAGCAATAACTCCACCTTGATTGATAACGGAGACGACAGCAGCTGGCTGCAATTGCAACATGGAATTTCCTCGCATCATTTTAATGGTGTAAGCGAAAAACTATAAAGCTCGCTTATATTTACAGGATTTTTGCGGACATTCAACTCGACTACCCGCAGCACCTTTACGTTCAACTAAAATCCCGAAGCCACAATCAGGACAAGCTTCATTGTAGGGAGGATAGTTTACGATAAACTTACATTTTGGATAGGCACTGCAAGCAAAAAAAGTCTTACCATAACGACTCGTACGAGATTCAAGGTGACCTTTAGCACACAGAGGACAAGTCAATTTTTCGGCTTGATGAGAATGATCGTGCTTTTCAATATGAGTACATTCAGGGTAGTGAGTGCAACCGATAAAAATACCAAACCGACCAGATTTAACCGCAAGCTCATGACCACACTGCGGACACTGCGACCCACTAATAACTTGAGTCTCTAACGACTCATGTTGCACTAATGGGCGAGTATAATCGCAACTGGGATAATTATTACAGCCGACAAAACTGCCATGCTTACTGTGCTTAACCGACAGTTCAGATCCACAAACAGGACAAAGTTCAAACTCTTTCTCCAGTGCATGCTCGTGGGCAGTAAACAACTGCTGATCAATTTTCGACATCGTGCTCTCAATGAATGATATTGTGAAGATCTAAAAAAGGAGGCTAAGCCTCCTTTGTGTTATGAGTGTAAGCGCCCTTCTGGCTGCTCAAAGATTAAATCTTCCATTTGCTCGTAGGCGGACTCATTTCCAGGCACATTAAATAGTACCATTAATACTACCCATTTGAGATCTTCTAACACTAAAGCGGTTTCGTCTAACTCCATGACACGGTCAATAACCATTTCACGAGTTTCAACACTGAGTACTTGGATCTGCTCTAAAAACAGTAAAAAACCACGACACTCAACATCTAACTTGTCCATTTCCGCTTTAGTATAAATACGGAATGAATGTTGGGCGTGATTACACAAGTACGGTTTATCACTCTCTTGAAGATCGGCAAGGTGCTCTAACCAAGAAAGTGCTTTTATAATATCAACTTGATGAAACCCTGCACGGGTTAACTCTTTCGTGAGTTCATCTTCATCAACTAATAGCTCAATTTCACTATGAACATAATTTTCAAATAAATACATGAGGATATCGAACATGGCTAACTCCTCTTTAGTCTGACGTAACCACCGGGCACTGCTGCAACCCACCCTTGTAACTCAAGTTCAAGCATTTGTATTAACACCAGATCTATTGGTTTTCCACTATCCTCAACCACGGCATCGACTGCAGTTGTTTCATAACCTACACTAGCTAACAGCGGATGAAATGGCAAATCACAAATAGCATTATCCTGTATATGGTGCCGTAGATGCAATTGTTCAAGGTGATAATCGGATAAACAGCTTAATTCTTCTATTATATCGGCAGCAGACTCGACAAGTTTTGCCCCATTTTTAATTAAATCATGACAACCTTGGCTATAACCGCCTAATACTGATCCTGGCACAGCAAACACTTCACGATTTTGTTCCATTGCCAGCCGAGCACTAATTAACGAACCACTTTTACGACTAGCCTCCACCACAACAGTGCCCAAGCTTAAACCACTAACAATACGATTACGCCGAGGAAAATTCCCAGCAAAGGGCCCTATATCAGGCCAATATTCACTGATCACACAACCAGTATTGGTAATGTCTTGATACAAATTTAGATGACGCTTTGGGTATATGCACTCTACCCCACAACCCAGTACAGCCATGGTCGTTCCATTAACCGCTAAAGTCGCTTTATGAGCAGCACCATCAATACCCGTCGCCATACCACTGGTAATGGCAAACCCTTGGCTAGCTAAATGACGAGCCAGATCTGCGGCCATATCTAATCCACCCCGGGAGGCATTTCGACTACCGACAATAGCGATACTAGGTAATACCAGCGATTCTATTGACCCTTTAACAAATAATACCAGTGGAGGATCGCTAATTTGTGCAAGCAATGGAGGGTAAAGCGGATCAGAGAGGGTCACAATATAGTGATTAGGCTGTGAATCAAGCCAGGTTAAAGCTTGTTCTACCTTGTTAAAGTCAATATGGCATTTAGCCAACAAGCTTGCTGGTAGCGGCAAAGCCTGTGGTTCAAATTCAAGACGTTGGCGAATTTCTTCAACGTCCATTTGAGTTAATAATTGTTGAACCCGAGCCGGTCCTAGCCCAGATACTGCACAAACAACTAACCAGTCAACCAACTTATCTGAAATTATTCACCTTTTATGGTCAGTGGGTCGGGTTTCATCAGTTTATCGCCAACGCGAACAGGACGATCATTAAACATAATCAAGCCTAAGCTAGTCTTATCAAAAACTTTAAAAATCATCAAATTACCATGAAAAACATCCGGCATTTTATACTCAATATCGTCTGAGAAATTCGCCAATAATTTATCGTAAGAAGAGCGGTCAATGGGGCGAACAGGATTGCCATCATTATCAATAATAATGTTTTCGCCATCACGATACATTGAAAAAACATGTCCAGTCTCAACGCCATCATCGGCGCCACGATCAAGGTAAACGACATCTAACTTACCGGCTTCACGGATGTTACCTATAGTACCGATAATAGAAGTAGCAACATTTAAGTCCGCCGCCTTCGGAATGAAATAAGCCGACATTAACGCTTCATCTTCCACTGGCGCAACATGATAGCCACCTTTAGTCTCGCGTAAACTGCTGAGTAATTTAACTTTTGAAACTGCGCCAGACTCAATGACCCGCCCGCTAGAAGCCAAAATAATTTCTTGGCCTAATAACTCACCGCTATCAGCAGCAAAAAACTCACGACCCGTTTGGTACATTGCAACCTTTAGGCCTTGCTCCAGCTGCGCGTTAACATAAACAATATCATCCACCACATGATGAATTGATGGGCTTTCACCGCTCATTACAATTGGTAATCCTGATAACCAAGTCGGATCTACCACTCTATTTTGTACCAAATAAGGTTTAATTAATGCCAGATCAACCGCCGGGATCGGGCCATCCTTAGACTCTACACGGCCTTCAGGACTTTTTTTAACATGTTGCTTAACCACTAAACGAGGCTGACCATCGATAAAGACTAATGTCAGTCTATCGCCTGGATAAATAAGATGTGGGTTGGCAATTTGCGGATTAACTCCCCACAATTTAGGCCAGCGCCAAGGATCATTTAAAAAATATCCGGAGATATCCCACAATGTATCGCCTTTTTTAACGACATACGTGTCAGGATGCCCCGCCTTTAAAGTTAATGTATCAGCGTGGGCCACAAAAATATTTAATGATAAAAAAGCAAGTAAAAGTAAGCGTTTCATGGTGCGGTCCATGTTGTTTAGCTCTTTATTAGAGCTTTTTACTGTTATTGAAAGGCGGTAAGGATTAAAATTACCCTTATCGCAATAGCCAGTATAGCTAACTGGCTGAAATTTGACAGACTTGTTAAGAGTTTATATATGCCATTACTTAATGTTTTACGCTTTCCAGATGAACGTTTACGCACTATTGCTCAGCCTGTAACGGATTTCGGTCCAGAGCTACAGACACAAATAGATAACATGCTAGAAACAATGTACCAAGAAAAAGGAATTGGTCTGGCAGCAACTCAAGTGGATTTTCATCAGCAACTGATTGTGATGGATCTACAAGATGATGTTGAACGACCGACTATTTTTATTAATCCACAAATTGTCGCGAGCAGCGGAGACTTGGCCAATGAAGAAGGTTGCTTATCGGTACCGGGGATTTACGCTAAAGTTGATCGCGCCGAGTTTGTCACCTTAAAAGCACTAGATCGTCACGGTAAAGAGTTTACCGTTGAAGCTGATGAGTTGTTTGCTATTTGTATTCAACATGAAATGGATCACTTAAAAGGTAAGTTATTTGTCGATTATTTATCGCCATTGAAACGCCAACGCATTAAAACTAAGCTTGAAAAAGAAGCTCGTTTAGATGCTAGAGAAGCATAGGAATAAATTTGAAACCGTTAAAAATTATCTTTGCCGGTACTCCGGATTTCGCGGCTGGCCATTTACAGGCACTCATAGACTCAGAACATGAGGTGATTGCAGCTTATACCCAACCCGACAGACCTGCTGGGCGAGGTAAGAAACTCACAGCAAGCCCAGTAAAAGATTTGGCGTTAAAAAATGGAATCGCCGTATTCCAACCCAGCTCATTGCGAAATGAAGAGGCGCAAGCAGAATTAGCCAGCCTTAACGCAGATATCATGGTGGTGGTTGCTTACGGATTGATTTTACCAAAGATAGTACTTGATACCCCGCGCTTAGGCTGTATCAATGTTCACGGTTCAATTTTACCGCGCTGGCGCGGAGCGGCACCAATCCAACGGGCATTGTGGGCTGGTGATAAACAAACCGGTGTCACCATTATGCAGATGGATATTGGCCTAGACACTGGTGATATGCTGCTCAAAACGCATTTACCAATCGAAGATACCGACACTTCAGCCAGCCTTTATGAAAAACTCGCCGAGCAAGGGCCAAAAGCCTTAGTACAGGCACTGTTTGGATTAAGTGAAGGTAGCCTAAAAGCAGAAAAACAAGATGAAACATTGGCTAACTATGCTGAAAAGTTGTCAAAAGAAGAAGCGCGTCTTGATTGGCACAAAAGTGCTAAGCAATTATGGCAAGAAATTCGTGCATTTAATCCTTGGCCAGTAAGCTACTTTGATCATCAACAAAGTAGCATAAAAGTGTGGCAGGCAGATTACTCTAATGACCAATGCACCGAATCTCCAGGAACGATTATTGCGGCAACTAAACAAGGGATTGAGGTTGCCACGGCAGATGGTAAGTTAATCATTAAAACCATGCAGCTGCCTAATAAAAAGCCGCTTGATGTGGCCGATATTCTCAATGCTCGTGGTGATTGGTTTACTGCTGGTATATGTATAAACCAAGAGGCCAACTAGCATGAATGTGCGCGCATTAGCAGCCAAAACGATTTATGAAGTACTTGAAAAAGGTATCTCATTATCGGTCGCACTACCCGATCAGCAACAACACCTCGACAATGGCAAAGACAAAGCCTTACTGGCAGAATTATGTTATGGCGTAATGCGCCAATTACCCCAGTTAGATAAATGTGTAAGTGACTGTTTGGCAAAGCCCTTTAAAGGTAAACAACGTATATTGCATCAATTGTTGATTGTCGGTTGTTACCAGCTTTACTTTACTCGTATACCGGCACATGCGGCGATTTCTGAAACGGCAGAAGCCTGCAGACAGCTTCGTTTTGATGGTTTAGTAAAAGTAGTCAATGGTGTATTGCGGACCATTCAGCGTCAAGACGCCGAACTAAATACTGACTCAGACACCTTACGCTTTAACACTCCTGCTTGGTTTATTAAACGCTTACAACAAGCTTATCCTGACAAATGGCAACATATTATTGAGCAGAGCCACCAGCGTCCACCAATGTGGCTGCGCAATAATCAGCAGTTACAAACACGTGACACTTATTTAGCGGCATTAGCTCAATACGATATTCCAGCTCAAGCAGGCCCAAGCCAAGATTCTATATTGCTTGACGCTGCAAAAGATGTGGCTGCACTACCTGATTTTATGGAAGGTGCCGCATCGGTACAAGATGGTGCCGCACAATGGGCAGCAACCTTACTGGCACCGAAAGCAGATGAACTTGTTTTAGATGCCTGCGCCGCACCAGGTGGCAAAAGTTGCCACTTGCTAGAGCTCGCTCCCAATATCAATTTAGTTGCAGTCGACTTTGATCAAAAACGCCTTGCTCGAGTACAACAAAATCTGGACAGGTTGCATTTAAAAGCGCAACTTATTCACGGCGATGCCGCGGATATCCCATCGTGGTGGCAAGGACAGCAATTTGATCGAATATTACTTGATGCACCTTGCTCTGCTACTGGGGTTATTCGTCGTCACCCAGACATAAAGTGGTTACGAAAAAATAGCGACATTGAAGAATTAGCGAATTTACAAAAACAGATATTAGATCATTGCTGGCAATGGCTTAAACCTGGTGGCACATTGTTGTATGCAACCTGCTCTATTTTACCGCAGGAAAATAGCCAACAAGTTGAACAATTCCTAGAACGAACAGCGGATGCGAGTCTAATACCGATAGAGCAACAAACTCAGCTCGATGACATCGGTTGGCAAATTTTGCCAGGACAAGACAATATGGACGGCTTTTATTACGCGCGCCTAGTTAAAGCAATTTAAGGATGTACCTCAAGCCATGAAAATTATTATTTTAGGGGCTGGGCAAGTTGGCGGCACACTCGCTGAGAACTTGGTCGGTGAAAATAACGACATCACACTCGTCGACAGTGATCGAGCTCGACTCAGACTGTTGCAAGATAAATTTGATTTACGTGTTGTTGTCGGTCATGGCGCCCATCCTAATATTTTAAAAGAGGCAGGCGCAGAAGACGCAGACATGCTCATTGCGGTGACTAACAGTGACGAATGCAACATGGCAGCCTGCCAAATCGCTTATAGCCTATTTGGTACCCCCACAAAGATTGCTCGTATTCGCTCAGAAGCGTATTTGGAACTACAAGATAAACTGTTTATTAACAGCGAAATTAAGAGTAGCGATGCTAAGCCTCGTGGCGGTTTTATTATAGATCAACTCATCGCCCCCGAGCAGTTAGTAACTACTTACATACAAAGATTAGTTGAGTATCCAGGCGCCCTTCAAGTACTTGAATTCGCAAAAGGAAAACTCAGCCTGGTGGCTGTTAAAGCCTATTATGGTGGTCCACTGGTGGGTAATGCACTTGCGACACTTCGCGAACATATGCCCAATATTGATACCCGGGTTGCCGCTATTTTTAGGCAAGGCCGTCCCATCATGCCGCGTGGCACCACGATTATTGAAGCCGATGATGAAGTCTTTTTCGTCGCCGATAGTCGCCATATTCGTGCCGTGATGAGTGAAATGCAAAAGCTGGATAATTCGTACCGCAATATCATGATTGCCGGTGGCGGTAATATTGGTTTTGGTCTGGCCCAAAAGCTACAACGTACTCATTCAGTTAAATTAATTGAGCACCGTCAAGAGCGTGCTGAGTTGCTGTCAGAAAAACTCGAAAAAACCACAGTGTTTTGTGGTGATGCTTCTGACCAAGAATTATTACTAGAAGAAAATATCGATCAAACTGATGTATTTATTGCGGTCACCAATGACGACGAAGCCAATATTATGTCGGCTTTACTCGCTAAACGTATGGGCGCTAAAAAAGTCATGGTGCTAATCCAACGTGAAGCCTATGTCGATATTGTCCAAGAAGCGAATATTGATATTGCGATATCGCCCCAGCAAGCGACAATTTCAGCGCTGTTAACTCATATTCGTCAAGGTGATATCTGTAATGTGTATTCGTTGCGCCGTGGCGCAGCAGAAGCCATTGAAGCGATTGCCCATGGAGACTCAAGTACATCAAAAGTGGTGGGGAAAAAGATTGGCGACATTAAATTACCACCGGGAACCACCATTGGTGCAATCGTCCGTAATGATGAAGTATTAATGGGCCACGATAAAACCGTGATTGAGCAGGGTGACCATGTCATCTTATTCTTAGTAAATAAGAAGTTCATTGGTGACGTCGAAAAACTATTCCAACCTAGTGCTTTTTTCTTTTAGTTATTATGTTTAACGCCAAACAAATCATTTTTATCCTCGGTATTTTCCTCTCAATACTAACCGGATTTATGTTCGTCCCCATGGCTTTTGCACTATTTTATGGTGAAGAGACTATTGGCGACTTTATGATATCCGGTTTATGTAGCGGATTTATCGCTATTTTGTGCATTCAAAATGGTCGAAACCATCATTTTAATCTCAATATCCGCGACATGTTCATGCTGACGAGTATTACATGGTTTGTAGTGAGTTTATTTGCCGCACTGCCCTTCACTCTTTATCACGGTATCAATTATACCGACGCGTTCTTTGAGACTATGTCTGGCATTACCACTACAGGCTCGACAGTCATGTCGGGCTTAGACAGCATGGACCGTAGCATTCTAGTATGGCGTTCATTACTACAATGGTTAGGTGGCATTGGGTTTATTGTTATGGCAGTAGCAATTTTGCCGTTTCTCAATGTTGGGGGAATGCGCTTATTTAGAACGGAGTCATCTGACTGGAGCGACAAAACCATTCCTCGCACCCAGCATATGGCTAAACACTTGTTTCTTATTTATGTCGTCCTAACACTGCTGTGTACTGTGTCTTATCACATGGCTGGCATGAGTTGGTTTGATGCCATTAATCATGCCATGACAACATTATCAACTGGTGGATATTCAACGTCAGATAGCTCAATGGCAGCCTTTTCGCATTCAGCACATTGGGTAGGTATTGTGTTTATGTTAGCGGGTGGATTACCGTTATTAATGTTTGTACAAACCATACAGCAACGCAGTGTACGCTTATGGAATGACCAACAAGTCATAGGGTTTTTACGCTTTGTATTACTGGTGTCGTTTTCACTCGCTTTTTGGCTATGGCGAGAACAAGATATAGCGTTTATCGATGCACTAAGATTAGCCAGTTTTAATGTCACTTCAGTGATTACCACCACAGGTTACGGCTTAACTGATTATCAATCATGGGGCGCTGTAGCCAGTGTAGTATTTTTATTTTTAATGTTTATTGGCAGTTGTTCCGGCTCGACATCTGGTGGGATAAAAATATTTCGTTTTCAAATCGCATTCTCCATTATGCGTCAACAAATTAAGCAACAATTCCACCCTAATGGTGTGTTTAAAGACAAATATAATGGCCATCGCATTAATGACGATATTGTCCGCTCAATCATGGCGTTTTTTATGCTCATGGTTATCGTCATATTAATGCTTTCAATTACTTTAGTGCTCACAGGCTTAGACCCGATGACGAGCTTTACTGGCGCGATAACGGCTGTGACCAACGTAGGGCCAGGCCTTGGGCCAATTATTGGCCCTGCAGGTAACTTTGCCCCGCTGCCAGATGTCGCAAAATGGGCATTAGCAATAGGTATGTTATTAGGGCGCTTGGAAATACTCACTGTTGCGGTATTGTTTCACCCTAAATTTTGGCGTTTTTAGGTTCCTTAAGCAACCACTGCCGCAGAAGATGCTAAATGGCGAATGTGATCAGCATAGACTTTCACATCCTCCCAGTCGGTATAATCGATAATAGCACTGGGATCTGTAGGTCCATCGGTCATTTTCATAATAAGACGGATCATCAAGCTGTCATACCAAGGCCAGGATGGGTAATCGACTTTACCGGCAATAATTTTGACATCTTGTGGTTTCCACGGCGATAAAGTTAAAAACTTCTGTAGGTATTTATTGTTCTCAGGGATACGTTTTTCAGGTTTGCGAGCCACCACATTAACGCAAAAAAAACTATTGGGAAGTTGCGATAAATGTTGCTGATTTATACGTACAAACTCAAATACCGATTTATGATAAGAGCCATAAAGTACACAAGCACCTAAGGCCACAGCTTGATATTTAGACCACTCAATTGGGATCTTATCGTTAAGATTCACCACATCACAATGATCGCCTTTAGATTGAATTTGCTCTGCAATTGCACGGCTAATGTGTGCGGTGTGGCCACCTCGAGAATAATACAACACTAAAATATTGGCCATTTTGCGGCTCTCATTACTGATTAATTTGCCTCAGTTTGGCAAGAAAAGCTTTTTAAAACCTCTGTAATGATCACAAATTAGAAATAGCTCATATATTTAATAGTTAAAATTGAGATCTCGATGATGCGGAAGTATGATGTTAAATAAACACGGCTGTATCCAAACTAGCTGGTCATTAAAAGTCATATAAGGACTCTCATGAAGCAAGATATCGATGTCGCAACAATGCTTAATAATGCAGAAACGGCAGCACAATGGCTCAAAGCCATTGCGAATCCTTACCGCTTAATGATTTTATGTTTACTGCTAGAAAATGAGTTAAGTGTTACAGAGTTAAATGAAACTGTCCCGCTGAGCCAATCTGCCTTGTCACAGCATTTGGCGGTACTGCGAACTCAAGATTTGGTCAACACACGTAAGAGTTCACAAGTCGTTTATTACACACTTAAGAATGAACAAGTTACCGAGGTTATTTCTATTCTACATCGACGCTACTGCGTTTAAAGACTGTGAGGGTTAACCACTATCTAGTTTACACAACATAGGTATTTAAACCATATCGAGCGTTAATAGCGCGTATCATTAGACACGCTATTAATGCTATGAGATTATTTTTGCGCTGCTATCTTTTTAGCATAATCATCCACTTTATCCCAGTCAGTAAACTCGAACGTCCCCTTAGTATCAGTCGGCCCTTTGGTCATCCACATGATAAATCGAATCATAAATTTATCGAAGAAACGATAACGAGGATAATCAATTTTACCGGCAAACACCCCTAGCAGCTGAGGCTGCCAAGCGGATAAATCGAGAAACTTCACCATATATGGATTGGTCTCTGGGGTATTTTTCTCAGGTTTTCTTGCCACAACGTTTACGGTAAAAAAACTATTCAGTTTGGTATCAAGTATCGCCTTGTTTTGTGAGGCAAACTTGAACAACTCTGGTCTATGTTTACCGTAGCGAATACTGGCACCTATTACCACTTTATCAGCACAAGCTAATGCATCAGCACTCACCTGTGCCAGATTGACTAGATTAACTTGCTCACCTTGCTCAGTTAATCTTTGTTGAATTTGCTGACAAATGGCTAATGTCTGCCCGTCAACCGTTGAGTATAAAATAAGCGTGTTTAACATTAATTTTTCCAAAATGTTGGGGTGAATAACACCAATAAGGTGAACACCTCTAATCGACCGAATAGCATTGCCATGACCAGTACCCACTTTGCACCGTCTGAAATACTCGCATAATTTGATGCAACATCACCTAAACCTGGGCCCAAGTTATTGATACTTGCAGCGGTTGCACTGAACGCAGTAATGGCGTCCATATCTAAAGCCATCAAAATCACCATACAGACGACAAAGACTAATGCATAAGCAGAAAAGAATCCCCACACAGCATCAATAATTCTATCCGGCAATGCAGTTGAACCAATTTTGATTGAATACAATGCCTTAGGATGTACTAAGCGTTTAAGCTCACGTGAACCTTGCAGAATAAGTAGAATGAATCGAATCACTTTTATGCCGCCACCTGTTGAGCCTGCACAACCACCAATAAAACTGGAAAATATTAATAAAATAGGCAAAAACAACGGCCAGGAATGAAAACTTTCGGTACCAAAGCCGGCGGTTGTGGAAATAGAAACCACTTGAAAAAAGGCATAATCAAGGGTTTTCTCTGGCGTATCGTAAATACCAGACTGATACAAAGTGATAAAACAAATCGCAGTCAACACCAATTGAATCGCAATAATCACCCTAAACTCAGCATCTTTTAAATACACTTTAACGTTAATGCCACGGCGAGTGAATGCAGCGAAGTGTAAGCTAAAATTGACCGCCGCAATCAGCAAGAATATTGCACAAATCACATTGATCAACGGGCTTTGAAAGTAGCCCATGCTGGCATCATGAGTAGAAAAACCACCAATCGCAATGGTCGAAAACGAATGACAAATAGCATCAAAAGCATCCATACCGGCAAAGTAATATGCCAATGCGCAAGCAGAGGTAAGCATAAAGTATATGTACCACAATGCTTTAGCTGTTTCAGCAATACGCGGTGTCACTTTAGTGTCTTTTACTGGCCCCGGTACTTCTGCTTTATATAGCTGCATACCACCAATACCCAGCAAAGGTAGAATAGCGACGGCTAATACAATAATCCCCATACCGCCCATCCACTGCAGCAAATGACGATAAAACAATATTGACTTAGGCAAGTCATCTAAGCCAACAATAACGGTGGCTCCCGTGGTAGTTAACGCTGAAAACGATTCAAAAAAACTGTCGGTCCAACTTAAATCGGGGTTATTAGCAAAAATAAACGGCAGTGCACCTATCGACCCCAAAACGGTCCAGAACAACACCACAATCAAAAAACCTTCACGAGTTCGCAGCTCAGCTTTTTGATGACGATTGGGATACCATAATAAAAACCCTAAAAAAATACTGACAAAAAAAGCCTGAATAAAAGCAGTACCACCACCATCTTTGTACAAGATAGCCACTAATGCTGACGGCAGCATAGTGATTGAAAATAATCCCATCAGCAAACCGGTAATTCTAATAATTGTTTTATATTGCATTAAGGATTCTGTTTAGTTGTGCTGCGTCGGATTTAACAATTGAGTGACATTTTGGCATAAGTTAGTCATAGCTCAAACTGTAAACTTTACTTGTAGCTGGCCCTGAGTCAGAGTCGCTAGCGCTAAGTTAAACGCCTGATGATGTGATTTAGCCAACTCAAGGCGTATTTCAACCCGGTCAGTAAACACTTTATCGATTACTACGCCGTCGTGTTGAGCAACTAAATATTCAATATCAGCTAGTTGAGCATAATGACACACTAAGTTTGCCGGATACCTCAAATGCTTAACCTGAGTTTGTATTTGAGTTAACCCTTGCTTGATACCCGAAGTATAAGCTCGTACTAAACCACCAACGCCTAACTTAGTACCACCAAAATAACGCACAACAATAGCACCAAGCTCACCAATATTTGCGCCTTGTAAACACGCTAACATGGGCTTACCCGCACTACCTGACGGCTCGCCATCATCGCTAGCCCCCATATCAATGGTATTTTCAGGGCTACCAGCAACGAATGCATAACAATAGTGGTTTGCACCTGGATATTGCTGCTTTATGTCAGTAAGTACTAACTTCATATCATTAGCATGCGGGCAATGAAATAACAAAGAGATAAAGCGGCTATGCTTTATCTCTTCTTCTATGACTAGGTTAGCTTGTGGTATTAGGTATGACTCAATCAACTAAACCAGACTCTCTTGTCATATTTTCAACTCGGTTATGATGCACAATCACGTTATCTTCGATGCGGATACCACCGAACGGTCGCAGCTCAGCAACGGTTTGCCAATTAATGGTTTGCTTGGCTGTTGTAGATAGTTGCTCAAGCAAGGTATCTATAATGTAAAGGCCCGGCTCAATGGTGAGCACTTGATTTGCAGCCAATACTCGAGTGCAACGTAAAAAGGGATGCGCTTCTGGCGCCGCGATATGGGTTCCACGTTCATCGTGGGCAAATCCGCCCATATCATGAACTTGTAACCCTAACATATGCCCTAGCCCATGTGGGAAAAAGGCACTAGTAACACCTTGGGCGACTAACTGTTCAGCTGTGCCATTAGCTATGCCAAAATCAATCAGTAACTGGCCTATATGATGGTGTGTCGCAACATGCAGATCGACGTATTTAACTCCTGGCTTCATTTGCCCAATAATGGCTAATTGCACTTTATCTAGGGCGGCAATTAATTCACAAAAACGATTTTTCTCAAATGCGTATGTTCGAGTGATATCGGCAGCATAACCATGGAAGTTAGCACCTGCATCAATCAAAAATGATAACCGCTGAGCCGGCTTAGCATGCTCTAAAGCGGTGTAATGTAAAATAGCCGCATTTTGATTTAACGCGACAATGTTGCCATAGGGCACTTCGTTTTCACTCTGGCCAATTTCAAGCAAATAGCATTGCTGGATCTCAAACTCGCTGGCACCATTATAAAAAGCATTTTTGGCAGCCAAATGCCCTTTTACCGCAATTTGGTTCGCTCGACGCATGCACTCAAGTTCATACTGAGTTTTATCAGCACGGTGGTAATGTAAGTAGTTCATTACCGCATCAGGATTACGCGCACTAAAACCTAATACATCAGCAACGTCTAAATGCTCACCGACATAAGCCCATGTTGTGAGGTTTTTAGGTAGATAGTCTGCGATACGATCTGGCTTAGTTAATAGCTGAATATCAAAATGTTCAGTCCAAAAAGCCTGCGGTACATCGTTAACCTTATGCCAAAAATCGACCGGACGATAAAAAACTAGCGTTGGCTTGTCTTGGCCATTGGCGATAACCCAACAATTAGCGGTATCTAAAATAGGTAACCAAGCTTTAAATTGCGGGTTAACTTTAAAGGGATAATTTAAGTCATCTAAAAACTGTCGGTGCGGTTGCCCTGAATGAATGACTAAACCCGAGATATTTTCACGCTGACAAATTTCAGCGACACGACGATTTAGTTCGTCGATGTGTGCATGGTATAGATGAGCTAACTGATCCATTGACTATCCCTTTTCATAAGTTTTAACTCAATCAGTCTATCACAAACATAAAAACTCCTCGCTAGATGATAAAAAATTAAACGGCCGTTTAAATTGGGTGTTGTAATTTTTCTCATTTAGTCGCACACTGAGAATTAGCTGGTCAATAGATGGCCGAAACTGCTGTGATTCAAGCTTGATAACTGCACAGTAAATAAGATGTGGAAGTCGCTTTTAAGCAATAAGGAAGCAAGCAATGATTTACCAAAGCCCTACCATTCAGGTTGAGTTACTTGAAGATAATATTGCCAAACTGTGTTTTAACGCACAAGGTTCGGTAAACAAATTTGACAGAGAAACCATAGCCTCCCTTGATGCAGCGCTAGACAGCATCAAACAAAACACCAATATTAAAGCTTTATTGCTGACATCAGCAAAAAGCACGTTTATTGTTGGTGCTGACATCACCGAATTCTTAACCCTTTTCCAACAAGATGATGCAACCTTGCTAGCTTGGGTTGAACAAGCTAACGCGGTATTCAACAAACTTGAAGATTTACCGTTTCCAACAGCTTCTGCTGTTAACGGTTTTGCTCTTGGTGGTGGTTGTGAAACTATTTTAGCGACCGACTTACGCGTTGCCGATACCAATGCTCGCATCGGTTTACCAGAAACAAAATTAGGCCTTATTCCTGGTTTTGGTGGCACTGTGCGTTTACCGCGCGTGATTGGTGCAGATAATGCGCTTGAGTGGATTACCACAGCCAAAGACCAACGCCCAGAAGATGCTTTGAAAGTTGGCGCGATTGATGCCGTTGTAGCCCCCGAAAACTTAGAAGCTGCAGCGATTCAAATGTTGCATGATGCACTTAATGGTAGCCTTGATTGGCAAGCTCGTCGCACCAAAAAGCAATCAGCACTTCAGCTACCTAAACTTGAAGCCATGATGTCTTTTGCAACGGCTAAAGGCATGGTGTTCTCAGTTGCAGGCAAGCATTATCCAGCGCCAATGGCTGCTGTGAATGTTGTCGAACAGGCTGCTGGTTTAGATCGTGACGGCGCGCTAAAAGTGGAAGCACAAGCTTTCATTAAATTAGCGAAAACAGATGTTGCTCAAGCACTAATTGGTATTTTCTTAAATGACCAATTCGTTAAAGGCAAAGCTAAGAAAGCTGCTAAGTTAGCTCATGATGTTAACCAAGCTGCGGTATTGGGTGCAGGTATTATGGGCGGCGGTATTGCTTACCAAAGCGCCAGCAAAGGCACGCCAATTGTCATGAAAGACATCGCTCAGCCAGCATTAGAGTTAGGCTTGAACGAAGCGGCTAAAATCCTTACTACTCAAGTTGCTCGCGGCCGCTCTACGCCAGAGAAAATGGCTAAAGTATTAAACAACATTACCCCTTCTTTAGATTATGCCGCTATCAAAAATAGCGATATCGTTGTAGAAGCGGTTGTTGAACATCCAAAAGTAAAAGCGACTGTACTTGCAGAAGTTGAGCAATACGTCTCTGAAGATGCGATTATTGCGTCAAACACCTCAACTATCTCAATCAACTTACTGGCTAAAAGCCTGAAGAAACCAGAACGTTTCTGCGGTATGCACTTCTTTAACCCAGTGCACAAAATGCCATTAGTTGAAATTATCCGTGGTGAGCACAGCTCAGAAG
Organism: Shewanella sp. 5S214; assembly: GCF_041439795.1. Taxonomy (NCBI): domain Bacteria; kingdom Pseudomonadati; phylum Pseudomonadota; class Gammaproteobacteria; order Alteromonadales; family Shewanellaceae; genus Shewanella; species Shewanella sp. 5S214. The sequence continues at coordinate 57,953 of NZ_JBGOOV010000025.1, read as the reverse complement.
AAACCATCGCAACAGTTGTTGCTTACGCGAGCAAAATGGGTAAAACCCCGATTGTTGTTAACGATTGTCCAGGTTTCTTCGTTAACCGCGTATTGTTCCCATACTTTGCTGGCTTTAGTGGTCTTCTTGCCGAAGGCGCTGATTTCGCCGCTGTCGATAAAGTGATGGAAAAACAGTTTGGTTGGCCAATGGGTCCTGCTTACTTACTTGACGTTGTCGGTTTAGATACTGGTCATCACGCCCAAGCAGTTATGGCAGAAGGCTTCCCTGATCGTATGGGTAAAAATGGCAAAGACGCTATCGATATTATGTTTGAAAACAAACGTCTAGGTCAGAAAAACACTAAGGGTTTCTATGCCTATTCTGTTGACCGTCGTGGTAAGCCGAAGAAAGACATTGATCCTACAAGCTATGCATTATTAGGCGAAACGTTTGGTGAATTAAAAGCATTCGAGTCAGATGACATCATCGCTCGTTGCATGATCCCAATGATCATCGAAACGGTTCGTTGTTTAGAAGAAGGCATTATTGCATCACCTGCTGAAGGCGATATGGGTCTAGTTTACGGTATTGGTTTCCCTCCATTCCGTGGCGGTGTATTCCGTTATTTAGACACCATGGGCGTAGCAAACTTTGTTGCCCTAGCAGACAAATACGCACATCTTGGTGGCTTATATCAAGTAACCGATACCATGCGTGAACTTGCAGCCAACAACGGTAGTTACTACCAAGCCTAATTAGTGGGAAAGGAATTAAATCATGAAACAAGCTGTTATCGTAGACTGCATTCGTACCCCAATGGGCCGTTCAAAGGCAGGGGTATTTAGAAATGTACGTGCAGAGACTCTTTCTGCAGAATTAATGAAAGCATTACTAGTGCGTAACCCGCAACTAGACCCTAATGACATTGAAGATGTTATTTGGGGTTGTGTGCAGCAAACACTAGAGCAAGGTTTCAACATTGCTCGTAACGCATCATTATTGGCTGGTATCCCTAAAACAGCGGGTGCCGTTACCGTAAACCGTTTATGTGGTTCATCAATGGATGCTCTTCATCAAGCGGCTCGTGCCATCATGACCGGTCAAGGCGACACCTTTATTATTGGTGGTGTTGAACACATGGGTCACGTACCAATGAACCACGGGGTTGATTTTCACCCAGGTCTTGCAAACCGCGTAGCGAAAGCATCTGGCATGATGGGCTTAACCGCCGAAATGTTAGGTAAAATGCACGGCATTACTCGTGAACAACAAGATGCGTTTGCAGTACGTTCTCATCAACGCGCTCATGCTGCCACTATTGAAGGTCGTTTTGCCAAAGAGATTTGGGGCATTGAAGGCCACGACGTAAACGGCGCACTGATCAAAGTAATGACAGACGAAGTAATCCGTCCTGAAACAACACTTGAGTCACTTGCGGGTTTACGTCCAGCATTCGACCCTGTAAACGGTACCGTAACCGCGGGTACATCTTCTGCATTGTCAGACGGTGCTTCGGCGATGTTAGTGATGGAAGAATCTAAAGCTCGTGCATTAGGCTTAACCATTCGCGCACGTATTCGCTCAATGGCCGTTGCGGGTTGTGATGCAGCTATCATGGGTTATGGTCCTGTACCTGCAACCAAAAAAGCATTAGCTCGCGCTGGCTTATCTGTTGCCGATTTAGATCTTATCGAATTAAACGAAGCGTTTGCGGCACAGTCATTACCTTGTGTTAAAGATCTTGGCTTACAAGATGTTGTCGATGAAAAGATTAACCTTAACGGTGGCGCGATTGCATTAGGTCATCCACTAGGTTGTTCAGGTGCTCGTATATCAACGACTCTGATTAACTTAATGGAAGAAAAAGATGCAACGCTTGGTCTTGCCACTATGTGTATCGGTTTAGGTCAAGGCATCGCAACCGTATTCGAACGCGTATAAGGTTTAAAATCTCTAGCTGATCATTCATCAGCTGCAATGAAAACGAGCCAAATTGGCTCGTTTTTTTATTTTTAAATTTTTATGCTTTGGCTAATGTTCCACGTGAAACATGTTTTATGAAAAATAAAAAAAGATAAAACAACATAAATTAATAGCAAACTTGGCAAGCATAAATGACAAGAGTAACATTAGCGATAATTAGATAAGTAAAATAGATAGCACTCAATGAACGATATTTATACCCAGGCGCAACACCAGCTCGACGCTCTTGGTCTTCGCTGTCCAGAGCCAGTGATGATGATCCGTAAAACAGTACGTAAAATGGCTGACGGTGAAACATTACTTGTTATAGCGGATGACCCTGCCACTACACGAGACATACCCAGCTTTTGTGAATTTATGGATCACACATTAATTGCTAGCGATACCAGTAAAACGCCATATCACTATTTACTCAAAAAAGGACTTTAAAAATGACAATCACATTGGAAGCAATCGCATACAAAACAGCAAAACGCGGCGTGATGAAACCCGCTTTCTGTGCCAATGTGACTTTAGAGCGCGGTGTCGAGAATGACGTTTTTGGCCGACCAGGTAAACGCCAGGTGACAGTGATGTCAAAACAGCAATGGCAAAAAGCCTGCCAGCAAATTAATGTAGATTTAGATTGGTTAACTCGTCGAGCTAACTTATTGATCAGCGGCTATGAATTTAGCCCTGCGGATGTAGGTAAAACGATCTCAATTGGTACTGAGCTAAAACTACAAATCACTGGCGAAACCGATCCATGTAAAAAAATGCAACAAGCTCACTCAGGGCTTGAACAAGCATTAACACCTGACTGGCGTGGCGGAGTCACCTGCCGCGTGATCCAAGCTGGCTTAATACAAGCCGATGACTCAGTAAATATCGATTAGCAAAATCGATAAATCATTTTCATTTAAGCCTTTCATATTAAAATCTAACGCTATAGCACTCATTGTTTGTTAATCGATAACAAACATGCGTGTTATCGTCTGTCATTAATTGATACAGATTTGTTATACCCCTTATCGGTAATTTATGCGATAAAGGAACCATTCAAACCGACAAACGCAGTAAAGCCAAGTACTCTTCAGGTCATCTAATCATGCTAAATGAGATGACCTACACGAGTATTAAGCTTGATTAAATCCACTGAAAATAAAAACGACAACGGATAATCTACTCTATGTTGACTCAAAAACTCACCCCTCTTTACACCGCTATGGCACTTACTCTAGGTATTTCTAGCTTTGCCTATGCCGAAGATGACAAAGTAAAATGGCACGTAAATGCTCCTGAAAACGCGCCATTGAGTAAAATTGATATTAATGTTACCGAAGGGACATGGATGAACATCAATGTATCACCTGATGGTGAACACATTGTATTTGATCTATTAGGTGATATTTACCAAATACCGATAGCTGGAGGTGAAGCAAAACCACTGGCACAAGGTATCGCTTGGCAAATGCAGCCAGTATATAGCCCAGACGGTAAGTATATAGCTTTCACCTCTGATGAAGATGGTGGCGATAATATTTGGATAATGAATGCCGATGGCACTAATCCACATGCAATAACGACTGAAACCTTTCGTTTACTCAACAGCCCAGCCTGGAGTCCTGACTCACAGTATTTAGTAGCCAGAAAACACTTCACCGGCACTCGCAGCTTAGGAGCCGGTGAAGTGTGGATGTTTCACGTTGCTGGTGGCGAAGGGGTAAAACTAACTGAGCGTCCTAACGAGCAAAAAGATTTAGGTGAACCCGCCTATTCACCTGATGGCCGTTATATTTACTTTAGCCAAGATGCGACCCCAGGTAAAACCTTTCACTATTCTAAAGACTCGGTAAAAGGCATTTATAAGATCAAACGTTACGACACACAAACAGGCGATATTGAAGTATTGATTGAAGGTACTGGTGGTGCGATTAGACCAACACCAAGCCCTGACGGTAAAACCCTTGCTTACATCAAACGTGATGGATTCCAGTCAACGCTCTATTCTCTCGATTTAACCTCCGGTGAAGAAACCAAGCTGTATGACAAACTTGATCGTGATATGCAGGAAACATGGGCTATTCATGGTGTGTACCCAACTATGTCGTGGACCAAAGACAATAAGCACATCGTATTTTGGGCTAAAGGTAAAATCAATAAACTTGATGTCGACAGTAAACAAGTAATAGATATTCCATTCAGTGTTAACACTCAAAGAGATATTCAGCCATCAGTCCGCTTTACTCAAAACTTAGATAAAGATGAATTTGATGTAAAAATGCTGCGTATGGCACAAGTGTCACCAGATGGCGAAAAAGTAGTATTTGAAGCCTTAGGTAAAATTTGGATTCGTGATATTAAAGACGGTAAACATAAACGATTAACCCGTTTAGATGATGACATCAATGAGCTATTCCCACAGTGGTCACGTGACGGTAAAGACATCGTATTCACCACTTGGAATGATCAACAGCAAGGCACAGTCAGTGTTGTTAGCGCCAGAGGTGGTAAAGCTAAGGTGTTGACCAACGAGCCTGGCAAATATGTCGAACCAACCTTTTCACCTAATGGCGAATATATTGTTTATCGAAAAGCGCGCGGTGGCTACATGACACCACGAACTTGGTCACAAGAACCCGGTTTATATAAAGTCGATATCAAAGGAAAGCAAAGTACCAAACTAACAGCCAGTGGCCATCAACCACAATTCGGAGCTGACTCAGACCGTGTTTACTTTATGGATTCAGGGGAAACCCCAGAGTTTGCCTCTATCGGCATGAACGGTTTTGAAAAACGTACCCATTACACCAGCGACCATGCTACTGAGTTTCGTTTATCACCCAACGGTGAGCACTTAGCTTTTGCTGAACGCTTTAGAGTGTACGTCACTCCCTTTGCTAAACATGGTGAAACCATTGCGATTGGGCCTAAAGCAACCAACTTACCCATTACTCAACTAAGCGCCCGTGCAGGTGAAAGCATTAGCTGGAACGGTAAGAACAACCAACTGTATTGGACATTGGGCCCAGATTTATATCAAGCAGACGTAGACACTCAATATACAAAAGCGGAAACCAAGGTCGATCCTAAAATCACTGCAATTGGTTTTAAAGATAAAGCTGATGTTCCACGTGGAACAGTAGTATTTACCGGCGGCAAAGTGATTACGATGGAAAATGACCAAGTTATTGATAATGGTGTCGTTATCGTTAAAGACAATAAAATTGTTAGTGTTGGTGATGCTAATACAGTCATTCCTAAAAATGCCCAAATTATCGATATTAGTGGCAAAACCATCATGCCCGGCCTGTTTGATGCTCACGCTCATGGTGGCCAAGCAGATGATGAGATTATTCCACAACAAAACTGGGCCTTATATTCAGGTCTGTCACTTGGGGTAACAGCTATTCACGACCCATCAAATGACACAACCGAAATATTTGCCGCTTCAGAACAACAAAAAGCAGGCAAAATTGTTGGACCGCGTATTTTCTCTACGGGGACGATTTTATACGGAGCAAACTTACCTGGTTATACTTCGCATGTTGATTCACTTGATGATGCAAAGTTCCACTTAGAGCGTCTTAAAAAAGTCGGTGCATTTAGCGTAAAGAGTTACAACCAACCACGTCGTGATCAACGCCAACAAATTATTGCTGCTGCGCGAGAGCTCGAAATGATGGTAGTGCCTGAAGGTGGCAGTTTACTGCAGCACAATTTATCCATGATAGCCGATGGTCACACGACGGTAGAACATTCATTGCCAGCAGCATCAATTTACAATGATATTAAGCAATTCTGGAGCCAAACAGAAGTTCACTATACCCCGACGCTAGTGGTTGCATATGGTGGTATTTCTGGTGAGCATTACTGGTATGATAAAACCGACGTTTGGGCTCACCCTCGCCTAAGTATGTATGTGCCGCACGATATACTTGATGCCCGATCAATGCGAAGAACCACAGCACCGGACGAACATTACAACCACTTTAATGTTGCCCGCGTAGCCAATGAGTTAAACAACATCGGCGTTAAACCTAATATTGGTGCTCATGGTCAACGAGAAGGATTAGCAGCACATTGGGAAATGTGGATGTTTGCTCAAGGCGGCATGAGTAATATGGAAGTATTAAAAACCGCGACAATCAATCCGGCGACAACCTTTGGTATGGACCATCAACTGGGTTCTATCAAAGTGGGTAAATTGGCTGACTTAATTGTGATTGATGGCGATCCATTAGCCGATATAAGAACGACTGATAAAGTCACTTACACTATGGTTAATGGTAAGCTATTTAATTCAGAAACCATGAATCAACTAAATGGTGATAAACATAAACGTAAGCCGTTTTTCTTTGAAAAAATCTAACGATTAAGTTAAGCCAATAAAAAAGGTGTTCCACGTGGAACACCTTTTTTTATACTTTTAATAAAATCAATACTGACCATAACAATGACAATCTGTGGTGTGATCATTCACCATGCCCACGGCTTGCATAAATGCATAACAAATTGTCGGACCAACAAAATTAAAACCAAGCTTTTTTAACGCCTTAGACATAGCTTCAGATTCTGGTGTTTGTGCAGGAACCTGGCTTAATGAACTGAAGTTATTTTCTTTAGGTTTACCACCAACAAAACCCCATAAAAACTCAGAGAAATCATCACCCTGCTCTACAAATGCTAAATAAGCTTTAGCATTTCTGATGATCGAGTTTATTTTAAGACGATTGCGCACAATACCCGGTTCGAGCATTAACTCTGCCACTTTAACTTGATCGTACTGTGCAATAATACTCGGCTCAAAATTAGCAAACAGTAATTCGTAATTTTGTTGCTTTTTTAGAATGGTAATCCAAGACAATCCAGCTTGTTGGCCATCAAGACATAACTTAGCAAAAAGCTGTTTAGGATCAAATTCAGGTCGTCCCCAAACAGTATCATGATAATGCTGATATAAAGGGTCTTCACTTACCCAGCCACATCGGTTAACTTGCATGGTACGGTTCCATTAACGTTTTGAGTAGTACGTTAAAAAATAACCTACATCTACCTTGCTCTACAAGGTATAATCATCAACATTTTCTATTAATAGCCTGACAGTAGTAGACATGACGACGAAACATGACGTAAAGACATTTCAGGGGTTCATCCTAACCCTTCAGGAATATTGGGCGCAGCAAGGTTGCGCAATTGTTCAACCTCTAGATATGGAAGTTGGCGCTGGTACTTTCCACCCGCAGACGTTCTTACGTTCATTAGGCCCTGAGCCAATGAGCAGTGCATACGTGCAACCGTCTCGCCGTCCTACTGATGGACGCTATGGTGAAAACCCTAACCGCTTACAGCATTACTACCAATTTCAAGTGGTCCTCAAGCCATCACCAGATAATATTCAAGAGCTTTATTTAGGCTCACTTGAAGCTCTAGGCATCGATACTCAAATACATGATATTCGCTTTGTCGAAGACAATTGGGAATCACCAACATTGGGCGCATGGGGCTTAGGCTGGGAAGTTTGGCTCAATGGTATGGAAGTGACACAGTTTACTTACTTCCAACAAGTTGGCGGTATTGAATGTAGTCCTGTTACCGGCGAAATTACTTACGGTCTAGAACGTCTAGCAATGTACATTCAGGAAGTTGATAGTGTATATGATCTGGTGTGGACAGACGGACCTTTAGGCCGTGTGACCTATGGTGATATTTTTCACCAGAACGAAGTTGAGCAATCGACTTATAACTTCGAACACGCCGATGTCGATTTTATGTTCACCCTGTTCGATCAATGTGAAAAGATGTGCATGCACTTATTATCACTAGAAAAACCATTACCACTACCTGCTTACGAGCAAGTAATGAAAGCATCGCACGCTTTCAATTTACTTGATGCACGCCATGCAATTTCTGTCACCGAACGTCAGCGTTATATCCTTCGCGTTCGTACGATGGCAAAAGGTGTTGCAGAATCTTATTATCAAGCACGTGAAGCGCTTGGCTTCCCACTGTGTAAGTAGAGGTAACAGATGAATTTTGAAAACTTACTCATTGAAGTGGGCACCGAAGAATTACCGCCAAAGGCGCTACGCACATTAGCGGAATCTTTTTTAGCTAACTTTACCGATGAATTAACCAAAGCAGACCTGCCATTTGATTCTGCCGTTTGGTATGCAGCCCCACGACGCTTGGCCATTAACGTATTGGGATTAGCTTTAGCACAAGCCGATAAAGTCGTTGAAAAACGCGGTCCTGCGGTTAGCTCAGCATTTGATGCTGACGGTAACCCAACTAAAGCAGCACAAGGCTGGGCCCGTGGTAATGGCATTACGGTTGAGCAAGCAGAGCGTTTAACAACCGATAAAGGTGAATGGTTAGTTCACCAAGCTAAAGTGGTTGGTGTTGAAACCAAAAGCTTAATTGCTGACATGGCACAACGAGCTCTCGATAAATTACCTATCCCTAAACCAATGCGTTGGGGAAACAACAAAACTCAGTTTATTCGACCAGTTCACACTGTGACCATGCTATTAGGCAACGAGTTAGTTGCGGGTGAATTACTTGGTATTAAATCTGACCGCGTTATTCGTGGCCACCGATTTATGGGTAAAGCCAGCTTTGAGTTAGATCATGCCGACAACTATTTGGCCGCGCTAAAAGAGCAAGGTAAAGTACTAGCAGATTATGAATTACGTAAATCGCTAATCAAAGTTGATGCTGAAGCTGCAGCAGCTAAATTAGGTGGTATTGCCGATATTCAAGACGGCCTACTAGAAGAAGTCGCTTCATTGGTTGAATGGCCAATAGTGCTAACAGCTAGCTTTGAAGAAAAGTTTCTAAATGTGCCTTCAGAAGCCTTAGTTTACACCATGAAAGGTGATCAAAAGTACTTCCCGGTATTTGATAACAGCGGCAAGTTATTACCTAACTTTATCTTTGTCACCAACATAGAATCAAAAGATCCACAGCAGATTATTTCAGGTAACGAAAAAGTCGTTCGTCCACGTCTGGCTGATGCAGAGTTCTTCTTTAACACTGATAAAAAGCACACGCTTGAGTCTCGTATTGCCAGTTTAGATACGGTTGTATTCCAAAAGCAGCTGGGCACACTAAAAGCGCGCGTTGAACGTATTTCAGCGTTAGCAGGCTTTATTGCAACACAAATGAACGACAATGGCGTCAATACTAGTAGCCTAGATGCTAGCCGTGCAGGCTTATTGTCTAAAGCAGACCTTATGACCAACATGGTCATGGAGTTTACTGACACCCAAGGCACTATGGGCATGCATTACGCCCGCTTAGACGGCGAAACTGAAGCGGTAGCGCTAGCACTTGAAGAACAATATAAGCCTAAGTTCTCTGGTGATACAGTACCAACAGCAAATGTATCTTGCGCTGTTGCTTTAGCCGAAAAACTCGATACTTTAGTGGGTATTTTTGGTATTGGCCAAGCACCTAAAGGCGCGGCAGATCCATTTGCACTTCGTCGAGCTGCTATCGGTATTTTGCGAATTATTGTTGAACACAAGCTACCTTTGGATTTAGTAGAATTAATTGCTAAAGCACAAACATTGCATGCTGCAAACGTCACCAATGTTAATACCAGTGAGGATGTCCTAGAGTTCCTACTGGCACGTTTCCGAGCCTGGTATCAAGATAAAGGTATTCAAGTTGATGTTATTTTAGCCGTGCTTGCTCGTCGTCCGACTCGCCCAGCTGATTTTGACAGTCGCGTTAATGCAGTATCTCATTTCCGTGGTTTAGAAGCGTCTAGTGCGCTTGCTGCAGCCAATAAGCGTGTTTCTAATATCTTGGCTAAAGTTGAAGGTAAACTGCCTGAAACCATCAACCAAGCACTATTAAGCGAAACAGCAGAAAAAACCTTAGCGGCTAAACTTGCACAACTGCAACCACAGTTAGCTCCCTTGTTTGCCACAGGTGATTACCAACAAGCATTAACCTTATTAGCTGACTTACGTGAGAGCGTCGATCAGTTCTTTGAAGATGTGATGGTAATGGCAGATGATGAAGCATTGAAAAACAACCGTTTAGCTTTGTTAACTAATCTTCGTGAGCAGTTCTTACACGTTGCGGATATTTCATTACTGCAATAGTGTCAGTCGACTATCATTAACAAAAAAAGCGCCGAAAGGCGCTTTTTTATGGGCAATACAATGATAAAACTCAAATGATGATAAAAAGCATATCTTAATCAATCTACAACCGGATCACCAAAGACAGACTACTTTTAAAGAGTATCTAAAACTGCATCAGCTTTTGATGTAGCACAATAAACTCTTCTTCACTCAAGTCCACTTGGGCCAACAACAGCGCCAATGCTGCTTGAGGTAATTTATCAACCTGTTGCAACATCGAACACTCACTAATAATATTGGCTTTCCAAATGAGTAATGCCATCTCATCCACAGGTTTAATATTGCTATTCGCTAACAAAGTTAATGATGCTTCAAAGTGCTCTGGTAATTGCCAGTAACGAGCTAAAAGCGCACTCAGCGTTAATGACTTGGTGGTCATCACTTGCTTAAACAACGAAGAACTCGGCTGCTCTCCGGGCTCTGCTTGATAAAAAGCATCCACCAGCAGTTTAAAAATCGCAATTTTACCCACGTCATGTAACAAGCCTAATAAAAAAGCACGATCTCGTTGCTCAGAGCGAGCTAATTCGCTGGCTAAAAAAGCCACTTGCATAGAATGGCGCCAAATTTCTGCACCAAAGCGTCGAAAATAAATAGCTTTGATATCAATTAATTCTCGGGCTAAGCAAGTGGTAATAAACTGCCTTAACTGTTGTCGCCCCACCTGCACTAACGCTTGTTGAATGCTACTAACATCCGTATCTGCACGTTTAAATGCGGGTGAATTGCATAGTTTGAGTACTTCAACACATAATAAAGGGTCTTGCTCAATGAGCTTTATTAGCTCTTGGGTTTCAATACTGTCATCAGCAAGCTTCTTATCAAGTTCGAGTATTTTACTAGGAAGTTTTAATACATTTTCAGCAATAGACTCTGGTGAGCTAAGTGCTTGCTCAATTTTTTGCATTACGCTTCGTTCAAGATTATTGGCAATACCTGTGGTGGTTGATTGTTGGCTAGCAAACAATAAACTATAAAACAATGCCGACAAATCTAACTGCGACTCAGCTGCAAGTTTAGGTGTAATTTCAACAGCGGGTTGTGTCGATTGTTGTTGGATCTGCTGGCGTTTTTCAACTGATGTTTTGCCAGTAAATTTAACTTGTTCATTACGGTCACGAATATTGAATAATTTTTTAAAAAAACCAGTAACCACAATTAATAACCTTATGAGAAGTTGAATTAAATACTATATAACCATAGTAAAAAATACAAAAAAGGGTGCCCTATAGGCACCCTTTTTTTTTAAAAACGCGCTTATACGTCTAAGTTAGCTACATTGAGCGCATTAGTTTCAATAAACTCACGACGCGGCTCAACTTGATCACCCATTAAGCAGGTAAATAGCTGATCGGCAGCAACAGCATCTTCAATGGTGACACGTAACATACGACGTGATTCAGGATCCATTGTAGTTTCCCACAATTGCTCAGGGTTCATTTCACCCAATCCTTTATAACGTTGGATATACAGACCGCGTTTTGCTTCACTGATAGTCCAATCTAACGCTTCTAAGAAGCTTTCAACTTCCTTAACACGCTCGCCACGTTGTACATAGCCGCCTTCTTCAATCATACCGTCTAACGCAGCACCTAATTTAGCAATACGTTGGTAATCGGTTGAGGTGAAGAAGTCATAACCAAATAAATAATTAGTATCAATACCGTGTTTACGGATCGTCACACTAGGGGTATAAACCTTACGCTCAGGATCAAGCATCACATTAACGGTAAAGATAATTCCGCTGCTTTCTCGATCAATTAAGTCCGCGATAAAGGCATTACACCAAGTCGTCATCTTCGCTTCATCACTCAACACATCAGCTGTCACTTCAGGGTGATACAACATGCGGTCAAGTAACACTGCTGGGAAACGCTTTTCTAGACGCTTAATAATACGTTCAACTTCACGATACTGGGCGACTAAACGCTCTAATGGCTCACCAGACATTCCCAACGCACCTTGGCTTGGATAAATATTAGTGCCATCAAGTGCTTGAGTGGTTAAGTATTCCGTTAATGCTGGCTCATCTTTCAAATACTGTTCTTGCTTACCTTTTTTCACTTTAAACAGTGGTGGTTGCGCAATATAAATATAGCCACGTTGGATTAACTCAGGCATTTGACGGAAGAAGAAGGTCAACAGCAAGGTACGAATATGTGAGCCGTCGACGTCAGCATCGGTCATGATGATGATGTTGTGATAACGCGTTTTATCTGGATTATATTCGTCACGGCCGATACCACAACCTAATGCAGTAATAAGCGTTGCGACTTCTTGTGAAGATAACATCTTATCAAAACGCGCTTTTTCTACGTTTAAGATTTTACCTTTCAGCGGTAGAATGGCTTGGTTTTTACGGTTACGTCCCTGCTTGGCTGATCCGCCAGCAGAGTCCCCTTCCACGATATAGATTTCAGAAAGACCTGGATCTTTCTCTTGGCAGTCAGCCAGTTTGCCTGGCAAGCCACCTAAATCTAATGCACCTTTACGGCGAGTCATTTCACGAGCTTTACGCGCCGCTTCACGTGCACGAGCCGCATCTACAATTTTGCCAACAATTAATTTAGCATCTGCTGGATTTTCTAATAGGTAATCGTTTAACTGCTCACCCATGGTTTGTTCAACTGCACTTTTCACTTCACTTGATACAAGTTTGTCTTTAGTTTGTGAACTGAACTTAGGATCTGGCACTTTAACAGAAATAACCGCAGTTAAGCCTTCACGGGCATCATCACCAGTAGCACTGGTTTTACCTTTTTTGTTAAAACCTTCACGTTCCATGTAGTTATTCAGGTTACGTGTTAATGCACCACGGAAGCCCACTAAGTGAGTACCACCATCGCGCTGAGGAATATTGTTGGTAAAACAGAAGATGTTTTCTTGATAACCATCATTCCACTGCATGGCAACTTCGACAGTAATACCGTCATCACGCTCTTGTGAAAAATGGAATACATCTTTGTTTATTGGCGTTTTATTACGGTTTAAGTAATCTACGAAAGCACTAATACCACCTTCATACTTAAAGAACTCATCTTTGTTATCACGTTCGTCAACTAAACGAATACCCACGCCAGAGTTGAGGAAAGACAGTTCACGTACTCGTTTGGCTAAAATTTCGAAATGGAATTCAACGTCGGTAAACGTCTGACTACTTGGCCAAAAACGAAGTTCGGTACCGGTTTTAACTGCATCACCGATTTCTTTGATCGGCGCATCTGGTACCCCATGAGTATAAAACTGCTCATAGACTTTACCTGCACGACGAATGGTTAACTGTAGTTTTTCTGATAAGGCGTTAACGACCGACACACCCACGCCGTGAAGACCGCCAGAGACTTTGTAAGAGTTATCATCAAACTTACCACCAGCATGAAGTACGGTCATAATAACTTCAGCGGCAGAGATCCCCTCTTCCTCGTGGATTGACACAGGAATACCACGACCATCGTCTTTTACTGAGACTGAACCATCAGAATGAATGGTAATGGTGATATCGCTACAATGGCCGGCTAAAGCTTCATCGATAGAGTTATCAACCACTTCGAATACCATGTGATGAAGACCTGTGCCATCATCAGTATCACCAATGTACATACCAGGTCTCTTACGGACTGCATCAAGGCCTTTTAATACCTTGATACTCGAAGAATCGTAACTATTCTCTGACATATTTATCTCTCGTTGTTATTCAATAACCGTTACTCGCCCTTGTTCCACATGAAACATCCTGTTTGGAGGGCTAGATAACGAATCGACTATTGCTTGCGGATCGATCGCAGTGACAAAAATTTGTGCACCGGTTTCGGTTAACTGCTGAAGCAATAGCTGCCTATGCTGTGCATCCAACTCCGACGGTAAATCGTCGACTAGATAAATACTATTTTTATCTAGTTGTTGTTTGAGCAACTTTCCCTGTGCAATACGCAGTGCACAGACTAATAATTTTAATTGTCCACGGGACAACGCATCCTGCGCTGGTAAATTACCCACTCGCAAACGTAAGTCTGCTTTGTGGGGGCCGCTGCCCGTATTACCAGCGGCTAAATCTCTTGAGTATTGGTTTTCAAGTAATTGGGCAAAATCCGTTTTACTGTCCCATCCTCGGGTAAAAGAAACCTTAATATCAATATGAGGTAAAAACACCCCGATTATACCCTTTAGTAGCTCATTTAACGAGTCTACATATAGATTTCGTATATCGGTAACCTGTTCAGCATACCGCACCAACTCCTTATCCCAAAACTGTATTTGGCTGTAGGAAGATTGATTTCTAAGTAATTGATTGCGCTGCTTTAATACCTTTCGAGTATTCACCCAAGCTTGATAAAAATTCGGATCAGAATGAAATGCACCCCAATCGATAAATTGACGTCGAGCTTTAGGTCCCTCGAACAATAACGAAAAACTTTCTGGGGTGATGACTTGAATAGGCAAGGTTTCGGCTAAGGTCGATAAACGCTTAACCTTTTCACCATCAATTTTAACTTCTGTCTCACCACTTCGATAACGACGTAAACCTATTTTACAGTCTCGTTCAGCGTCTATTAAATGGGCAAACAAGGTGAGTTTATCGTCTTCATGGTTGATCACACGTTGCGATAAATGGCTACGAAATGAGCGGCCCATACCCAAAAAATAAATAGCTTCAAGAATACTGGTTTTGCCACTGCCATTTTGACCGTAAATCAAATTTAAGCCCTTACAAGGCTCCAATGATGCTGAGGTAATGTTACGAAATGAACTGATGGTAATACGCGATAAACTCATGAAAACCTATTTGTGATAACCGCTGTGATTAATCCAGTAAAGACAAATAAGGCGCCTTACAGCACCTTATATAACTTGTTAGACAATAATCCGTTATAGACGCATTGGCATCACCACATACATAGAATCTTCTTCTTTGTGGTTTTCAATCAAGGCACTCGAATTGCCATCAATTAGAGTAATACGAACTTCATCACTGGCTAAGTTATTTAAAACATCAAGTAGATAACTAACGTTAAAACCAATTTCTAGATTGTCAGAGTCATATTCAACATCAATGATCTCTTCAGCTTCTTCTTGCTCAGGATTATTAGCGGTAATTTTTAATAAACCAGATTCAAGCTGAATACGTACACCACGGAATTTTTCATTCGACAGAATAGAAGCACGGGTTAACGCTTGCTTTAATTGATTACGACTGGCAATGACCACTTTGTTGCCACCCTTAGGTAACACTCGGCGGTAATCAGGGAAACGTCCATCAACAAGTTTACTGGTAAACACAGCAGAACTGGTAACCGCTCGAATGGCATTATCACCAATAGCAATGGTGATGTCCTGATCGTCACTGTCGAGTAAGCGCGCCATTTCAACCACACCTTTACGCGGTACAATGACTTGCTTTTCAGGTAATGTCACCTCAAGGGTGCGATGGCTTAATGCTAAACGGTGTCCATCTGTAGCGATAGCACGTAATACATTACCTTCGGTCTCAAATAACAATCCATTGAGATAATAACGCACATCTTGGTTGGCCATAGAAAACTGAGTAGAGTCAATTATCGACTTCAACACACCTTGCTTTAAGCTAAATTCAATATCCGCTTGGAATGCTTCAACGTTGGGGTAATCTTCGGCAGGTAATGTTGCTAAGGAAAAACGGCTACGGCCTGAACGCAATAACCATTTATTATCTTGCTGTTCGACTTTTAATTCACTTTGCTCTGGCAATGACTTAACAATATCCAGCAGTTTTTTGGCAGGAACGGTCGTACGACCGACATCAATATCACCATGAATAGCCGCTTGGCCCACTAACTCAACTTCTAAATCAGTGCCCGTTAGCTTAAGTGAAGACTCACTAACTTCAACTAATAAGTTGGCTAAAATAGGTAAATTGTGTCTGCGTTCTACCGCGCCGCACACTAGCTGCAACGGCTTTAATAGGGCGTCCCTATCAATTGAAAATTTCATCGTGTCTAGATTCCCTGAATTAAGAAGACAAAGTTCTAATCAAGTTAGCATAATCTTCTTTAATATCATGACTTTCTTCGCGCAATTGAGCGATTTTACGACAAGCATGTAATACTGTCGTATGGTCACGACCACCAAAAGCATCACCTATTTCCGGTAAACTTTGGTTAGTAAGTTCTTTAGATAGCGCCATCGCCACTTGTCTAGGCCTTGCCACACTGCGAGAACGGCGTTTAGACAGCATATCTGCCATTTTTATTTTGTAGTATTCAGCAACTGTCTTCTGAATATTGTCTATAGTGACTAATTTTTCTTGCAGTGCCAAGAGATCTCTTAATGCTTCACGCACAAAGTCGATAGTAATTGGACGACCAGTAAAGTTAGCATTAGCAATCACGCGGTTTAGCGCGCCTTCTAACTCACGTACGTTTGAACGTAAACGCTTAGCAATAAAAAATGCCACTTCATCAGGTAGGTTTATTCCGCTCTCTTGTGCTTTACGCATTAAAATCGCTACGCGGGTTTCTAACTCTGGTGGCTCAATCGCAACCGTTAAACCCCAACCAAAGCGTGATTTTAAACGATCCTCGACCCCGTCAATCTCTTTAGGGTAACGATCTGAGGTTAAAATAATTTGATGATTACCTTCTAATAATGCATTAAAGGTATGGAAAAATTCTTCTTGAGAACGATCTTTATTGGCAAAAAATTGAATATCATCAATAAATAATGCATCGACGCTACGATAATAACGCTTAAACTCTTCGATCGCGTTGTTTTGTAATGCTTTAACCATGTCCTGAACAAAACGCTCAGAGTGCATGTACACCACTTTAGCATTGGGATTATTTTTAATAATACCATTGCCAACTGCGTGTAAAAGATGAGTTTTACCTAAACCAGTGCCGCCATATAAAAACAATGGATTATAAGCGCCACCTGGATTTTCAGATACTTGTAAAGCCGCAGCTTTACCTAACTGATTCGATTTACCTTCAACGAAGTTATCAAATTGATAGGTAGGATTAATATTACTACGATGATTAGGATTAATAATCGGTTCGGCTTGGGTATTAAAAGACGTCGTTCCCACTTGAGCTTTGGTTTGACGATTCACAGGCTTAACCGCTACCGGAGCTGGCGCAACCGGACGTGCAGAAGGACGGCTACCAATATCAAAACGTAACTTAGGTGCATTACTGCCCATTTGTTCAGTAAAAAATTGATTAATGATATTGATATATTTATCGCGTACCCAATCCAGCACAAAACGATTAGGTGCATACAAAACTAATGTATCACCATCCATTTCAGCTTGTAACGGACGGATCCACATACTGAACTGCTGTGCTGATAACTCGTCTTGTAGTCTACCGATACATTGTTGCCAAAGTGAAACCGCCACTTATTTATCCCCAAATATCTTTAATCAAAGGAGATGTATTCTATAGTGAGATCACAATGATCGCTATCCTTTAAAGCAGAATTATCCCCAGCGAGATCATTCTGTGTATAAATGGATGATCTTCCATGATCAAAATCGATCGGTAAATAGTAAAAATCAAGCAAATCCAGCTTTATTAACCGATCCAACTTGATCTATAATAGCCTTTCTTTGATCTGCTGAAACAACGAAAGATCCACAAGATATAGTGTCTGTACACAGACTTATCCACATCTTATGGTGCTTAATGCTTAGTAGCTTCAAATAAAGATTGGCAGAAATTTATCATATAAGTACTTTCGTTATTGACGACAGTACTTAAAGTGATTACAATTCGGCCTCTTTTTTGCCCTTACCTCTAATGTTGGAGATAAGGAAAATTCACTAACAAAGACGGATTGCCATCATGAGTAAACGTACTTTTCAACCTAGCAACCTGAAGCGCAAGCGTTCTCACGGCTTCCGCGCTCGTATGGCTACTGTAGGCGGCCGTAAGGTGCTTGCACGTCGTCGTGCGAAAGGTCGCGCTCGTTTATCTGCGTAAGTAGATAACTAGGTGACTAGCTATACCTTTTCGCGGGAGTTACGTTTGTTAACTCCCGCGCAATTTAAATCTGTATTCTCCAATCCAATCAAAGCATCCTCTGCTGAAATAACTCTGCTCGCAATTCCAAATTCAGAGCAACATCCCCGTTTAGGATTAACTGTGGCCAAACGTTTTGTTAAACGTGCAAACCAACGTAATCGCATTAAACGTGTGATAAGAGATAGTTTTCGTTTACATCAACACGACATCCCAGATATCGATATCGTTGTATTAGTCAGAAATGGCGTGATGGAAATGGAAAATGCAGAAATACAAAAATTAATAGAAAAGCTATGGCACAAACTCAGTCGCCGTTACAATGGCTAGCAACTACGTTTATACGTGGTTACCAAATTTTTATCAGCCCTTTATTGGGACCGCGTTGTCGGTTCAATCCAACCTGTTCTTATTATGCTATAGAAGCAATAAAAACACATGGAACAGTGAAAGGTAGTTGGTTTGCAATGAAACGCATATTAAAATGTCACCCTTTACATCCCGGCGGTAGTGATCCCGTCCCCCCTAAAAATGACAGGTGTAATAAATAGGCTATGGAATCTCAACGCAATATATTGCTAATCGGTCTGCTTTTTGTCAGCTATTTAATGTGGACACAGTGGCAAACAGATAAAGCACCAAAACCGGCAACAGCTCAAACTGTTACCCAAACTAACGCCTCATCACAGCACAGTGCTGATGTTCCAGAAGCAGATATCTCAGGGACACCAGTAGAATTACCTGCAACGACAAACCTTATTAGCGTCAACACTGACCAGCTTGATATTAAAATCAGCCCAGTTGGTGGTGACATTGTTTATGCTGCATTAGTAGAACATAAACGCGAAATCGACAGTAACGACCCCTTTGTTATTTTAGATCAGCAAAATGAGTTCACTTATATTGCTCAAAGTGGACTTATTGGGCGTGATGGTATTGATAGCAGCGCTAAAGGCCGTGCAACATATAATGTTCAGGCTAGCTCATATTCTTTAGCTGATGGTAAAGACACATTAACAGTGCCATTTACATACACAGCAGATAACGGTGTCACCTACGTAAAAACCTTTACGTTTACCCGTGGTCAATATGACATCAAAGTTGATTACAGCATCAACAACATTTCAGCTGCACCATTACAAGTGCAAATGTATGGTCAAATTAAGCAAACGATTAAAGAATCAGAAAGTAGCATGATGATGCCAACCTACCGTGGTGGCGCTTTCTCGACTCAAGATACTCGTTATGAAAAATATAACTTTGACGATATGGCTGACAAGAACCTAGCTAAAGTTACACTCGGTGGTTGGGCTGCAATGCTTCAACATTACTTTGTGTCAGCTTGGGTTCCACCAGCAACAGATTCAAATACTATTTTCACAAGCTTAAGTGCTGGTGGATTAGCTAACATTGGTTTCCGTGGCGCGGTATATGATATTGCACCTGGCGCAACACAAAATATTAGCTCACAGTTTTATGTCGGTCCTAAAAACCAAAAAGCGCTTTCAGCGATTTCTGAAACCTTAAACTTAGTTGTTGATTACGGTTTCTTATGGTGGTTAGCCATTCCAATCCATTGGTTATTGATGTTCTATCAATCATTTGTGGGTAACTGGGGTGTAGCAATCATTTTGATAACACTGACAGTGCGTGGTGGTTTATACCCACTAACGAAGAAGCAATATACCTCAATGGCCAAAATGCGTAATCTTCAGCCTAAATTGACTGAGATGAAAGAACGCTTTGGTGATGACCGTCAGAAGATGGGTCAAGCCATGATGGAGTTGTATAAGAAAGAGAAAGTAAACCCTATGGGCGGTTGCTTACCTATTCTGTTACAGATGCCGATCTTCATCGCACTTTACTGGGTATTGCTTGAAAGTTATGAATTACGCCATGCGCCATTCATGCTTTGGATTACCGACTTATCAGTACAAGATCCATACTATGTATTGCCATTGTTAATGGGCTTATCAATGTTCTTGATGCAGAAAATGCAGCCTGTAGCGCCAACAATGGATCCAATGCAAGTGAAAATGATGCAGTGGATGCCGGTTATCTTTACCGTGTTCTTCTTATGGTTCCCAGCAGGTCTAGTACTTTACTGGTTAGTGGGTAACTTAGTTGCCATCACTCAACAGAAGATTATTTATGCTGGTCTTGAGAAAAATGGCATAAAATAGCCTAAGCTCAATCTTGTATAACTGATTAAAAAGGCGGCTGATTAGCCGCCTTTTCCTTTATCAATTTTATAGGTACTACCGTGACAACAGACACTATTGTGGCGCAAGCCACCGCACCTGGACGAGGTGGCGTAGGTATCATTCGTGTATCAGGCGACTTAGCCACTAATGTCGCAACGGCGATTATTGGCCATGTTCCAAAAACCCGTTATGCCGAATATTGTGACTTTAACAATGCCGACGGTCAGGTTATTGACCAAGGTATTGCACTTTTCTTTAAAGGTCCCAATTCATTTACTGGCGAAGATGTCCTTGAACTGCAAGGCCATGGCGGCCAAATTGTGCTGGATATGTTGATTAAACGCGTCATGGAAATTGACGGCATACGTATAGCCAGGCCTGGTGAATTCAGCGAACAAGCCTTTATGAATGATAAGCTCGACTTAACTCAGGCAGAAGCGATTGCTGACTTAATCGATGCCACCAGTGAGCAAGCTGCCAAAAGTGCATTGCTATCACTCCAAGGTGAGTTCTCAAAAGAAGTTCACGAGCTTGTCGACCAAGTGACCAACTTACGTTTGTATGTCGAAGCTGCGATTGATTTTCCAGATGAAGAAGTCGATTTTTTATCTGATGGTAAAATTGCCAATGCCTTATATAAAATCATCGATAAATTAGACACAGTGCAAGACAGTGCCAAGCAAGGCTCCATTATCCGCGAAGGCATGAAGGTAGTGATTGCCGGCCGTCCTAATGCCGGTAAATCAAGCTTACTCAATGCACTAGCCGGTAAAGAGTCGGCAATTGTCACTGAAATTGCTGGCACAACTCGTGATGTACTACGTGAACACATCCACTTAGACGGTATGCCACTGCACATCATAGATACTGCAGGGTTAAGAGACACACTCGACACAGTTGAACAAATTGGCATTGAGCGCGCATGGGCCGAAATAGCCACTGCAGATAGAGTCTTGTTTATGGTTGATGGCACGACAACTGAGGCTATCGACCCTCGCGAGATTTGGCCAGACTTTATCGACCGCCTACCATCAAAACTAGGCGTAACGGTTATTCGTAATAAAGCTGACATAACTGGTGAAACCTTAAATAATACTGAAGAACAAGGTTACAGCGTTTACCGCATCTCAGCTAAGACAGGCTTAGGTGTTGAAGAATTAAAACAACATCTTAAATCATTAATGGGCTACCAAAGTAACTTAGAAGGCGGCTTTATTGCACGTCGTCGCCATTTGGAAGCACTCGATCTTGCCGCCAGTCACTTGCAGTTAGGTAAAGAGCAGCTTGAAGTGTATTTAGCCGGAGAGTTACTGGCTGAAGAACTGCGTATGTGCCAAATGGCATTATCTGAAATCACCGGTAAATTTACCTCAGACGATTTGCTCGGTAAGATTTTTGGCTCATTTTGTATCGGAAAATAACCAAGCTATGATCCCCACACTCGCAAATCAGGTTGTGATACTCGATTTTGAAACCACAGGATTATCACCCGATAATGGCGACCGAGCCATTGAAATTGGTGCGGTAAAACTGGTTAATGGTCAAATAGTCGATACCTTTCAGGAACTGATTAATCCTGGTCGGCGAGTGAATAGCTTTATTGAGCAGTATACTGGCATCAGTAATGAAATGCTGAAACATGCCCCAGCGTCTAAACAAGTCATGGGGCAGTTTGCCAAATTTATTGCTGGCTTTAATCTGGTGGCACACAATGCCAGCTTTGATAAAAAGTTTCTCGATGCTGAATTTAGCCATAATAAACTGCATTACACTGGTCAGTTTGCTTGCTCGTTATTATTGTCTCGACGTATTAGCCAAGATGCCCCCAATCATAAGCTTGGCACACTTGTAGATCATCACCAGTTACCTAACGATGGTGTGTTTCACCGCGCTTTAGCCGATGCCACCATGACCAGCCATTTATGGTTATATCAAATTGATGTGTTACAGCAGCAACTGCCCAAGCAAGCTATTACTATTGATATCATCAATAAAATATCCAGCCTTCCAAAAGCGCAAATTGCGCGTTATCTGCGAACCATGAGTTAGTTAAATCTCAGCCTAAAAAAATAAGCTTGGGAACCTAATAGACTACAACCAAACAGGGTTAATTAAAGCTGTTGCGATAACTTATCAACCAGCAACCTCACTTTAGGTGATAAATGGCGATTATGTGGATACAAAGCCCAAATACCTTCTTTAGGTTGTTGAAAAGATGCAAGTAGTACCACTAACTCCCCTTCAGCAATAGCATCATTGACGTAATATCCAGGTAACTGAACAATCCCCAAGCCACAAATAGCCGCATTTAATAAACTCAAACCACTACTACAGGCTAAAGATCCATGCACTTTTACCGTCTTGGGTTTACCTTGCTCAACAAAATGCCAATGAGACTGACTGCCAATTAAACAATTGTGCTGGCTCAACTCTGATAACGCATAAGGCGTACCGTATTTAGCGATATAACTCGGAGCTGCGCACACATATTGACTGCGACTTGTCAGTCGCTTTGCCATCATGGTTGAATTAGTTAACCGCCCTAACCTAATAGCCAAATCATACCCACCATCCACCAAGTCAAGTTGCTGATTAGTCAGCTCGCAAATCACTTCAATGTCGGGATATTGTTGCATAAACTCAATGACTATCGGCATGATAAACTTTTCACCGTAAGTCACTGGTGCGGTAATTCTAATAAGTCCTTGTGGCTTATCTTTTAAGCTGGAAATAGCACGCTCTGCCTCATCAAGACTGTTTAATACTTGGCGGCAATGCTGATAGTAAACTGTACCTTCTTCGGTTAACGATACTTTACGAGTGGTGCGATAAAATAATTTGGTGTTTAAACGATTTTCAAGCTGACTGATTTGTCGACTCACTTGCGCAGTAGAAATACTTAAACGCTTACCCGCCACGGTAAAACTGTCAGTTTCGGCCACAGCCACAAACTCAAAAATGCCTTCCCACTTCATCATTATTACATTCTCGTAAAAGTCATTTACAAAATAAGCTAATTATCATTGTATGATAAACAAATACAATAGCTAAATACACTACACTGTAGTAATACCTCTTAACCATGTTGACCATGGTCGTTAATGTTAAGGAAATCATTTATGTCAGCACAATTTATAAAATCAAAAGCCGCTATTGCTTGGGGACCAGGCCAGCCACTATCGGTAGAAGAAGTCGACGTAATGTACCCAAAAGCGGGTGAAGTGATGGTACGTATTGTGGCATCAGGGGTCTGTCATACCGATGCTTTCACGCTTTCAGGTGATGATCCTGAAGGGGTATTCCCAGCTATTCTTGGTCATGAAGGCGGCGGTATTGTTCACATGGTCGGTGAAGGCGTGACTAGCGTTCAAGTTGGCGATCATGTTATTCCGTTATACACAGCAGAATGTGGAAAATGTAAATTCTGTACCTCAGGTAAAACCAACCTCTGTAGTGCCGTTCGCGCTACCCAAGGTAAAGGACTTATGCCTGATGGCACCACACGTTTCTTTAAAGATGGCGAGCCAATCTTCCATTATATGGGCTGCTCAACTTTCTCGGAATACACAGTATTACCAGAAATATCATTAGCTAAAGTTAACCCAAGTGCGCCACTTGAAGAAGTCTGTTTACTGGGTTGTGGTGTCACCACAGGCATTGGTGCGGTACTTAAAACAGCTAAAGTACAACCAGGCGATACGGTTGCTATTTTTGGTTTAGGTGGCATTGGTTTATCGGCCATTATTGGCGCGACTATGGCAGGAGCTAGCCGTATTATTGGTATTGATTTAAACGAATCAAAATTTGAATTGGCTAAAAAACTTGGCGCGACTGACTGTATTAATCCTAAGGATTTTGATAAACCAATCCAAGATGTGATTGTTGAAATGACTGACGGTGGTGTCGATTTCTCATTTGAATGTATTGGTAACGTCAATGTAATGCGCAGTGCATTAGAGTGCTGCCATAAAGGCTGGGGCGAGTCGGTGATTATTGGTGTTGCTGGTGCCGGCCAAGAAATATCAACCCGTCCATTCCAGTTAGTCACTGGTCGTGTGTGGCGTGGCAGTGCATTTGGTGGCGTTAAAGGACGCAGTGAGTTACCTGGTATTGTTGAACAATACTTAGCGGGTGAATTTAAGTTAGACCAATTTATTACTCACACCATGGGCCTTGAAGGTATTAACGAAGCATTTGATTTAATGCACAAAGGCGAAAGTATTCGAAGTGTTATTCACTTTGCTAAGTAATATTTAATTGCTCATCACAGGCGCAGTTAAGGGTAAAGTCACTTAACTGCGTTCTGATAAATAAGGACACATAATGACCATTGAAAGTATCAGCAGTACCAAAGCATTTGGTGGTTGGCATAAGCAATATAGTCATCATTCAAGCACACTTAATTGTGCAATGCGGTTTGCCATTTACTTGCCGCCCCAAGCAGAAAGCCAAGCAGTACCCGTTTTATATTGGTTGTCAGGACTCACCTGTACTGATGAAAATTTTATGCAAAAAGCAGGTGCACAACGTATAGCAGCTGAATTAGGTATGGCAATAGTCGCGCCCGATACTAGCCCGAGAGGAGAAGGCGTCGCAGATGATCCCGACGGCGCTTATGACTTTGGTTTAGGTGCAGGCTTTTATCTTAATGCTACCAAACCGCCATTTAGTCAGCATTATCAAATGTATGATTACGTGGTTAACGAATTGCCGGCATTGATTGAAGCTCATTTTCCGGTAACAGAACAGCGTAGTATAAGCGGCCATTCCATGGGTGGACATGGTGCCTTAACCATCGCACTTAAAAATCCGCACAGATATAATAGCTTGTCAGCATTTAGTCCAATTTGTCATCCAATGGACTGTCCTTGGGGTATAAAAGCATTTCGTGGCTACTTAGGTGATGATCAGCAACAATGGCAGCAATACGACAGCTGTGAGTTGATGGCTAAAAGCCAGCAATTTGTGCCTGCGCTGGTGGACCAAGGCAGTAAGGACAACTTTTTAGACGAACAACTAAAACCGCAAATCTTAGTGCAAGCCGCTAAAAACAAAGGCTACCCGCTAGAACTAAGAATGCAGCCAGGCTATGACCACAGCTATTATTTTATCGCGACCTTTATTGAAGACCATCTGCGTTTTCATGCAAAGCACTTAGCACTTTAATAGACAGCTACTGCCATTAAAATAAAAACGAGCCCTTCAGGCTCGTTTTTTTATCTCTATGAATACCCTAATGACTTTTTTCTAAGCGAGAAAAATAATCTTTTGCTGCAGCCCTAACCTTAGGCGCCAGCAATAAAGCAGACGTCATAGTCGGTATTGCCATTAACGCGTAAGCGGCATCAATAATATTAACAATTTCTTGCAAGCTAGCCGTTGCGGCAAACAAAATGGCTAATAAATAAAAGTATTGGTAAAAACGGATACGTTTACGCCCAAATAGAAACGCAAAACACTGACCACCATAAAATGCTTGGGTAAATATGGTACTAATGCTGAAAAATATCACACATAAAATAAGTAAATACGGCCCAACACCAGGCATAGTAATTTCAAAAGCTTGCGCCGATAAATTAACCCCTTCAGCTTCAGTACCTTGCCACACACCCGAGATTAAAATAATCATAGCAGTGGCAGTACAAACCAATAGAGTATCAATAGCAGGGCCTAACATGGCCACTAAGCCTTCTTTAACTGGTTCATTGGTTTTGGCACTACCATGAGCCATAACCTCAGTGCCTATCCCAGCCTCGTTTGAGAATGCAGCACGACGAATACCAATTAGCATAGTCCCTAAAATACCGCCACCTACTGAATTTAATGAAAAAGCCTCGGAGAAAATAAGACTAAAATATCCCGGTATTTGCTCAATATTTGTCACTATTACATACGCAGCGCAGCTCATGTAAATTAAGATCATTAATGGCACAACTTTAGATGCTACTGTCGCGATCCGCTTAATACCGCCTAAAATCACGCTGGCAACAATCACCATCACCACAATACCTAAGCTTAAATCGAGCCAAAAAGTGGATTGATCGGCAGGAAAATGACCTGGTTTAACAAATACCCATTCACGAATGATCTGCACTAATTGATTAGAATTGAATAAAGGAAAGTTACCAATTAAACCAACAACGCAGAAAAACACGGCTAAAAAATGCCATTTTTTACTCAATCCTTGGGTAATGATGTACATAGGACCACCCTGCACATCACCATTCTCATCTTTACCGCGGTACATAATGGCTAAGGTACAGGTAAAAAACTTGGTTGCCATACCAACAATAGCGCTAATCCACATCCAAAAAATAGCCCCTGGGCCACCCACCATAATGGCAACAGCGACACTACCAATATTGCCCATTCCCACGGTACCAGCCATGGCACTGGATAACGCCCCAGCATGACTAATATGACCTTCGGCGCCATCATCAGGATACTTGCCCCTAACGACATTAATCGCGTGACCTATATAGCGAAAAGGCACAAATCGAGAGTAAATAAGGAAGAATAACCCGCCGCCGACGAGTAAAATAAGCATGTGTGGACCCCATGCAAGGTCGGCAAATTGTTTAGTTATTTCAGCAATATTCATTAAAACCTGTTGTTATATTGTTAAATAGAGCTTAAGAAAATACTGATATTACCCACACAGCGCAATGAAAAATAAGCGTAAAATAGATGAATAAATTTAATCATTGGAAATCAACATGACAAAAATAGCATTATTAGTAGGCACAACATTAGGCGGTTCAGAATATGTTGCCGATGAAATGGCAGCTCAACTAACTCAGTTAGATCATCAAACAGAGGTATTTATAGAGCCAAATTTGGATGAATTAGCTGATTTTTCACTGTGGATCATTGTCTGTTCTACTCATGGAGCTGGCGATCTACCCGATAATATCGTGCCTTTTTATCAACAATTAATGATCGAAAAGCCCGATCTTAGTCATATTAAGTTCGCATTGTGTGCAATTGGCGACTCAAGCTATGATACTTTTTGCCAAGGACCTGAGAAAATCATCGCACAACTTTTACAGCATGGATCAAATGCTATTGTGGATAAGCTCCAAATCGATGTACAACACGATCCTATCCCTGAAGAACCTGCTCTAGCGTGGTTGTTACAATGGCAGCATCTTATCTAAACACCAATAACCCCGATCTTATCTTGCATAAATCATGATCAATCCACAGATTAGATCACACTTACCCACAATATAACCTTTATAAGTATAACTTTGTGGATAAGCTATTATTTTTAGCGATCATAACTCTGTACTATTCACACTCCGATCCGCTCAATGATCACCCTTGTGGATAAGTAGCCGATCTATCCCCATGTTATCTTGAGTTTGATCGCGATCAGATCACAGGTTAGTTTTTACTTTACTATATGATTTTAATAAGGAATAAAAGTTATCAACAGAAAAGTCCGATCCTAATAATAAACATAATAAAAAGATCTATATAAAGATCTTAAGATCTATTAAGCAAACCGCATATTGATCAATCAATGAAAAATGATCGTTCACGTTAAGACAAGCAAGTGCTAAAATGATCCAATCGAAAAAAGATTAAATTCGAATTCAACTTTCTTAGCTATCAAAGGTCAGATAATGCATTTTCATGAACGGTTTGATGTAATTGTTGTAGGTGGTGGTCATGCCGGAACTGAAGCCGCACTTGCTGCTGCAAGAATGGGCTCAAAAACATTATTGTTAACCCACAACATCGACACACTTGGGCAAATGTCTTGCAACCCTGCTATCGGCGGAATAGGTAAAGGCCATTTAGTTAAAGAAATTGATGCTTTGGGCGGTGCTATGGCAACAGCTACTGACTTTGCAGGCATTCAATTTAGAACATTAAATTCAAGCAAAGGCCCAGCTGTTCGTGCAACACGAGCCCAAGCAGACAGAGCTTTATATCGCCAAAAGATCCAAAGTATTTTACAGAACCAAGTTAACTTACGTATTTTTCAACAAGCTGTAGACGATTTAGTTGTTGAAAATAATAAAGTTATTGGTGTAGTAACTCAAATGGGACTTGCATTTGAAGCGCCAGCGATCGTATTAACGACAGGCACATTTTTAAGCGGCAAAATTCATATTGGAATGCAAAATTACAGTGGTGGTAGAGCGGGTGATCCTCCAGCCATTGCGTTAGCAAATCGATTACGTGAATTAAATATACGTGTTGGTCGCTTAAAAACCGGTACACCACCACGTATCGATGCCAATAGCATAGATTTTTCACAAATGACCGAACAAAAGGGTGATACACCATTACCAGTTATGTCATTTATTGGTGATGTCAGCCAACATCCAAGACAAATTTCATGTTTTATTACTCATACCAATGAGAAAACCCACGATATTATTCGTGGTGGATTAGATCGCAGCCCTATGTATTCTGGCGTGATTGAAGGGATCGGACCCCGTTACTGTCCATCGATTGAAGATAAAATTCATCGTTTTGCAGATAAATCGTCACATCAGATCTTTATTGAGCCAGAAGGCTTAAGCACTAATGAGATCTATCCAAACGGTATCTCAACCAGTTTGCCATTTGACGTACAGTTAAATTTAGTTCGATCAATTAAAGGTATGGAAAACGCTGAAATTATGCGCCCAGGCTATGCGATTGAATATGACTATTTTGATCCTCGCGATCTTAAAAACTCATTAGAAACTAAGGCCATTGAAGGACTTTATTTCGCAGGTCAGATTAATGGCACTACAGGCTATGAAGAAGCAGGTGCTCAAGGCTTACTTGCAGGTATGAACGCATCACTACAAGTTCAAGGCAAAGAAGCATGGTGCCCTCGTCGTGATCAAGCTTATCTTGGCGTACTAGTAGATGATTTATCTACTTTAGGCACTAAAGAACCGTACCGCATGTTCACCAGCCGCGCAGAATATCGTTTGTTACTTCGTGAAGATAATGCTGATTTACGCTTAACAGAAAAAGGCCGTGAACTTGGATTAGTTGATGACAATCGCTGGGCATCATTTGTTACCAAGAGAGAATCAATTGAATTAGAACTTCAGCGTTTACGCGGCCAATGGGTTCACCCTAACTCACCTTTGCTTGAAGTACTTAATCCACAATTAAATACGCCTATTTCACGTGAAGCATCATTTGAAGACCTACTTCGTCGTCCGGAAATGGATTATACCAAATTGATGTCTCTGGAAGGTTTTGGACCTGGACTAGAAGATCCTCAAGCAGCTGAGCAAGTACAAATTCAGGTAAAATATTCGGGTTATATTCAGCGTCAACAAGATGAAATTGATAAAGCTATTCGTCATGAAAGTTCACTATTACCACTTGATCTAGATTATCAAGAGGTCCCTGGTTTATCTAATGAAGTGATCGCAAAATTGAATAACCATAAACCCGATACTGTCGGACAAGCATCACGGATCTCAGGGATCACTCCTGCAGCAATCTCAATTTTGTTAGTTCATTTGAAAAAAAGAGGTTTATTGCGAAAAATCGCCTAAAACAGATCATTTTTTCAAATCAATAACACAAGGGAAGCCATAAGGCTTCCCTTAGTGCTTTTACGGCTTCATAATAACTGCCGTCTTTATAACGTAACTTACGAGGCTTTCTGTGTTATCTGCCCAACTTAAATCCTATTTAGCTGAAATGAATATGTCGGCCACTGAATTACAACAAAAACAATTAATAGGTTTTGTTGAAATGCTTAATAAATGGAATAAGGCTTATAACCTCACCTCCGTTCGCGATCCTGAGCAAATGTTAATCCGCCATGTTATGGACAGTTTAACCGTTTCTCCTTATCTTGAAGGGCAGCGTTTTATCGATGTGGGAACCGGTCCTGGTTTACCAGGGATCCCATTAGCCATTATGAATCCAGATAAGCAGTTTGTATTACTCGATAGTTTAGGTAAACGGATCCGTTTTCAGAAGCAGGTTCAGTTCGAGTTAAAAATTAATAACATCACTTCAATAGAAAGTCGTGTTGAAGCTTATAATCCTGATATTAAATTTGACGGAGTATTAAGCAGAGCATTTGCATCTATTCAAGATATGCTCAGTTGGTGTCACCATTTAACAACTGAAAAAGGCACTTTTTATGCACTAAAAGGCCAGTTAAATCAGCAGGAATTAGACGACATGCCAACAGGATTTTCGTTGGTAGAAACCATAATATTGCATGTACCGAAGTTAGATGAACAGCGACATTTATTAAAAATTGCTAAGCAATAAATCGCATTTCTTTCGCTAATAAAGCTAACCGGACATCAATAATTAAAGACAGGATGACATTGTGGGTAAAATCATTGCCGTAGCCAACCAAAAAGGTGGCGTTGGAAAAACAACAACTTGCGTTAATTTAGCCGCATCACTTGCCGCCACAAAGCGTAGAGTGTTGTTGATCGATTTGGATCCGCAAGGTAATGCGACTATGGGCAGTGGTATCGATAAGTATGAAGTCGATAACACAGCTTATGAATTATTAGTCGAAGAAAAACCCTTTGCTGAGATTGTGATTAAAAATACCGTTGGAAAATATGATTTGATCGCAAGTAATGGTGATGTTACTGCGGCAGAAATTAAATTGATGGAATTTTATGCTCGTGAAATACGTTTACGTAATGCATTAGCGCCAATCAAAGATGATTACGATTATATTTTCATCGACTGCCCGCCATCGCTCAATATGCTTACCGTGAATGCTATGTCTGCTGCAGATTCAGTACTTGTGCCAATGCAATGCGAATATTATGCCCTAGAAGGTTTAACGGCATTGATTGATACCATTACTAAGCTAGGCGCCATGGTCAACCCAACCCTGAGCATAGAAGGTATTTTACGCACTATGTATGATCCGCGTAATCGTTTATCTAATGATGTATCTGATCAACTCAAGCAACATTTTGGCGAAAAAGTATATCGTACCGTCATACCGCGAAATGTTCGTTTAGCCGAAGCTCCTAGTTTTGGTGCACCTGCCATGTATTACGACAAATCGAGTGCTGGCGCTAAAGCTTATTTAGCCCTAGCGGGTGAAATTATCCGTCGTGCAGAACAGCAAACTCAACCAAAACAAGCGTAGGATATAAAAATGACTTTAAAAAAGCGCGGTTTAGGTAAAGGCTTGGATGCCTTATTAAGCCACAGTAATGCCGCTAGTCGTAAAAGTGATCAGGCTGAAGAACAACAATCTACTCCGCTAAGTGACTTACTCCACCTCGATCTTGACTTATTACAGCCCGGTAAATATCAACCTCGTAAAGATATGTCGCCAGAAGCATTAGAAGAACTGGCTGAGTCTATTCGTGCTCAAGGGGTGATACAACCGATAGTGATCCGTAAAATTTCTGAAACTCATTATGAAATTATTGCCGGTGAACGCCGTTGGCGTGCGGCTCAATTAGCTAAATTAAATAAAGTCCCGTGTATTGTTAAGCAAGTGGCTGATGATGCCGCGGTCGCTATCGCGTTAATTGAAAATATTCAGCGTGAAGACTTAAATGCAATGGAAGAAGCGATTGCATTACAACGATTACTTGAAGAATTTGAATTAACTCATCAACAAGTTGCTGATGCTGTAGGTAAATCTCGTGTAAGTGTGTCTAATTTATTACGTTTAAATAGCCTTAATGAGCCTGTTAAACGTTTGTTAGAGAATGGTGATATCGACATGGGCCATGCGCGTGCGTTATTGGCATTAGAGGGTGATGAACAGACAAATTTAGCTCGATTAGTGGCTTCTAAAGAAATGACTGTTCGAGAAACTGAACGATTAGTCAATAAAGCCTTAAATCCGACTAAAGACGCCGAAACACCAGCTAAAGATCATGATGTTAGCCGCTTAGAACAAGAGTTAATTGAAAGACTCGGTGCCAAGGTTGCCATCAATCATGGCAGTAAAGGTAAAGGCAAAATTGTAATAAATTACCAGAATCTTGCTGAATTAGACGGAATTTTAAATAAAATCCGATGATTTGTGAATCAAACCAATTTCATTAGTAAGTTTGTGACAGAGCTCTAATTTTTGTTTTCGATAATTTAGCGCCGAATAGTGTGCAAAATCGTCGTTTTACTATCATCAAAGTTGCAAACAAAGCGCGAAAAGGTATACTTTGCAGGCTTTTTGAATCTTAAGGCTAGTTTAATATTTTAAATTTAACATTAGGACCGCGAAAAGCAATAATGCGGAGATATGAAGTTGGGTAATGTTTTAGCGCGTCGTGGCAGGTTAGCAGCCTATAAATTAGTGCTGGTACAAGCTATCGTCGCGAGTATTATTTCAACACTATTTTTCGTTATGTGGGGAGCACAGTATGGCCTATCTGCACTTGCAGGTGGTGTAATTGCTGTACTTCCTAATTTTGTATTCGCAACCCTAGCTTTCTCACATAGTGGAGCAAGCTCTGCAGCAAAAGTGATTAAAAGCTTTTACTGGGGGGAAGCGGTAAAGATGCTGTTGACCATTGGATTATTTTCGTTAGTGTTTATCAATATGAAAGTCGGTTTTATGCCGCTTTTTACCTGTTACTCATTAGCGTTAGTTGTACATTGGATAGCACCTTTATATTTCAAGCAAAGTTAAGTGGGATGAATCATGGCTGCAACTGGTGAAGCGTTAACACCGCAGGGCTATATCCAACATCACCTTACCAATTTAAGTGTTGGTGAAGGGTTTTGGACTTGGCACATTGATTCGTTGCTCTTTTCGGTTGGGCTTGGGATGTTGTTCTTATGGCTGTTTTACCGTGCCGGCAAAAATGCGACAACAGGCGTTCCTGGCAAATTTCAATGTTTTGTTGAGATGATTGTTGAGTTCGTAGATAGCAGTGTGAAAGAAACTTTTCACGGCCGCAATCCTGTTATTGCACCTTTAGCTCTGACAATTTTCGTCTGGATTTTCATGATGAACTTCATGGATATGATCCCAGTCGATTGGTTACCTGCATTAGCTTCGTTAGCTGGTGTGCCATACCTAAAAGTTGTTCCGACTACTGACGTTAACATTACCTTCAGCTTAGCTCTTGGTGTGTTTGTGCTGATTATTTATTACAGCATTAAAGTCAAAGGTGTTTCAGGTTTTGTTAAAGAACTAACATTTCAGCCTTTTAACCATTGGGCAATGATACCCGTCAACTTATTATTAGAAACAGTGACTCTAGTTGCGAAGCCGATTTCATTGGCTCTACGACTATTTGGTAACTTGTACGCTGGTGAGTTGATATTTATCCTTATTGCATTGATGTACGGTTCTAACGTGGCGTTATCTGCTCTAGGTGTAGGATTACAACTAGGTTGGTTAATTTTCCATATTTTAGTTATTACTTTACAAGCATTTATTTTCATGATGTTGACTATTGTTTATTTAAGCATGGCACATGAAGATCATTAAGGGTAACCGAAAAATTTTTTGACCTAAATCATTAATAACAACGATTTAGAATATTGGAGATAGATATGGAAACTGTATTAGGAATGACGGCTATTGCTGTTGCTCTACTTATTGGTATGGGTGCATTAGGAACAGCTATCGGTTTCGGCCTTTTAGGTGGAAAGTTTTTAGAAGGTGCAGCTCGTCAGCCAGAAATGGCGCCTATGTTACAAGTTAAAATGTTCATCGTAGCGGGTCTTCTAGATGCCGTAACTATGATTGGTGTAGGTATTGCGCTATTTATGCTATTTACTAACCCATTGGGTGCAATGCTTTAACTAACGCTTCTGTCTTTAATCTAACTAGGAGGCTGTTGTGAATTTCAACGCTACCCTATTCGGTCAGACGGTTGCCTTTATTCTCTTCGTGTGGTTTTGCATGAAGTTTGTATGGCCTCCGTTGATGAATGCCATCGAAGAACGCCAGAAGAAAATTGCTGATGGTCTGGCGGATGCCGGCCGTGCAGCAAAAGATCTAGAGTTAGCACAAATTAAAGCTACTGAGCAACTAAAAGAAGCAAAAGTAACTGCCAACGAAATTATTGAGCAAGCTAATAAGCGTAAGGCTCAAATCGTTGATGAAGCTAAAGTTGAAGCACAAACTGAGCGAGCTAAAATTATCGCCCAGGGTCAAGCAGAAATTGAAAACGAACGTAATCGCGTGAAAGACGACTTGCGTAAGCAAGTTGCTTCTCTAGCCATCATTGGTGCAGAGAAAATTCTTGAACGTACGATTGATCCAGAAGCCCACAGTGACATTGTTAATAAACTTGTTGCTGAAATTTGATTAAGGGAGTTGAGTTATGGCTGAATTAAGCACCATCGCTCGCCCTTACGCAAAGGCAGCTTTTGATTTTGCTGTTGAGCATAAAGCAGTAGATAGTTGGACAGAAATGTTAACTTTCGCTTCATTGGTGAGTGAAAACGAATCAATCAAGCCACTGCTAAATGGTACTCTCGCGAGTACACAACTAGCTTCACTGTTTATTAAAGTATGCGGTGAGCAAGTCAATGAGCAAGGTCAAAACCTGATAAAGGTAATGGCTGAAAACGGTCGTTTAGGGATACTGTCAACAGTATCGCTACTTTTTGCTGAATACCGTAATGAGTGGGCAAAAGAAGTTGAGGCCGATGTGGTTTCTGCTACTGAGCTAAGCTCTGAGCAACAGCAGCAAATTAGTGTTTCTTTAGAGAAACGTCTCGCACGCAAAGTTAAGCTGAATTGCAGCATCGACGCATCGCTTATTGGCGGTGTAATTATTAAATCAGGCGACCTAGTCATTGATGGCTCGGTAAGCGGTAAGTTATCGCGTTTGTCTGAAAAGCTGCAGTCGTAATTGGGAGTTTGAGCATGCAACTGAATTCCACTGAAATCAGCGATCTGATTAAGCAGCGGATCGAGCAGTTCGACGTCGTTAGTGAAGCTCGCAACGAAGGTACTATCGTTGCAGTAAGTGACGGCATCATTCGCATTAACGGCCTAGCCGATGTAATGCAAGGTGAAATGATCGAACTGCCTGGTGGCTGTTTTGCAATCGCGTTGAACTTAGAACGTGATTCTGTCGGCGCCGTAGTGATGGGACCTTATGCTAATTTAGCAGAAGGTGATAAAGTTAGAACCACTGGTCGTATTCTTGAAGTACCGGTGGGTCGTGGTCTACTTGGCCGCGTTGTTAACACTCTAGGTGAGCCTATTGATGGAAAAGGACCTATCGACAACGATGGTTTCTCTCCTGTTGAAGTAATTGCCCCTGGTGTTATTGAACGTAAGTCAGTATCACAACCAATCCAAACTGGTTATAAAGCCGTTGATGCCATGATCCCTATTGGTCGTGGTCAACGTGAATTGATTATTGGTGACCGTCAGACTGGTAAAACAGCGATGGCTATTGATGCAATTATCAACCAGAAAGAATCAGGCATTAAGTGTGTCTATGTTGCTATTGGTCAGAAAGCTTCTACCATCGCAAACGTAGTACGCAAGCTTGAAGAACATGGTGCATTAGCTAACACTATCGTTGTTGTTGCATCAGCTTCTGAAGCTGCAGCACTGCAATATTTAGCGCCATATTCTGGTTGTTCTATGGGTGAATACTTCCGTGACCGCGGTGAAGATTCTTTAATCGTATATGATGATTTGTCTAAGCAAGCAGTTGCTTATCGTCAAATTTCTCTACTATTGAAGCGTCCACCAGGACGTGAAGCATACCCAGGTGACGTATTCTATCTACACTCTCGTTTATTAGAGCGTGCTTCACGCGTAAACGTAAATTATGTAGAAAAGTTCACTAACGGTGCAGTAACAGGTCAAACCGGTTCGTTAACCGCGTTACCTATTATTGAAACCCAAGCTGGTGATGTGTCAGCGTTCGTACCGACCAACGTAATTTCTATTACTGATGGTCAGATCTTCCTTGAGACTGACTTGTTTAACTCGGGACTTCGTCCTGCAGTTAACCCAGGTATTTCTGTTTCTCGTGTTGGTGGTGCCGCGCAGACTAAGATCATCAAGAAACTGTCAGGCGGTATTCGTACAGCACTTGCACAGTATCGAGAGCTTGCTGCGTTCTCACAGTTTGCATCTGATTTAGATGATGCAACACGTGCTCAACTTGAGCATGGTGAGCGAGTAACCGAACTAATGAAGCAAAAGCAATATGCTCCTATGAGCGTTGCTGCCCAGTCTGTGTCTATTTTCGCAGCTGAAAAAGGCTACCTTAAAGGTGTTGCTTTAAATGAAATCGGTCGCTTCGAAGCCTCTCTGCTTTCATACATGAACAGTCAACATGCTGACCTAATGAACACCATCAATGCTACTGGCGATTATAACGCTGATATCGAAGGTGAGTTAAAGGCAGGCATGGACAAGTTCATTGAAACCCAAACCTGGTAATAATGAACACGGGGTGTCATTAGGCACCTCAGGTCCCAGATTGGAGAGTAGAGATGGCCAGCGCTAAAGAGATTAAAACCAAGATCGCGAGTGTTAAAAATACTCAGAAGATCACTTCCGCTATGGAAATGGTTGCCGCCAGCAAAATGCGCAGAGCGCAAGAACGCATGGCAGCGAGCCGTCCATATGCAGAAAATATGCGTAAGGTGATCGGTCACGTAGCGCAAGGTACTCTCGAGTATAAACACCCCTATTTAGAGGTGAGAGATGCCAAGCGGGTTGGTTACATTGTTGTAGCAACCGACCGTGGCCTTTGTGGTGGTTTGAACGCTAACCTATTTAAAAAGGTTGTGTCAGACGTTAAAAAGTGGAAAGAACAAGGTGCAAATGTTGAGTTTTGCCCAATTGGTGCCCGTTCTGTTCAGTTTTTTAAAAGCTTTGGTGGTGAAATATCCGCCCATGCATCAGGTTTAGGCGACTCGCCAAAACTTGCTGATTTGATTGGCACTGTTCGTGTCATGTTAAAAGCTTACAACGAAGGTAAACTGGATCGTCTGTACATAGTATTTAACAAATTTGTGAATACCATGTCCCAGACTCCGGTGATCGAACAGCTGCTACCTTTACCTAAGTCAGATGAAGAAGTAGCTAGTTATCCTTGGGATTATATTTACGAGCCTGATCCAAAAGAAGTATTGGATTTATTGTTAACTCGTTATGTAGAGTCTCAAGTATATCAAGGTGTTGTTGAAAATATTGCCTCTGAACAGGCTGCCCGTATGGTAGCCATGAAGGCGGCAACAGATAACGCCGGCGAAATGATCGATGATTTGCAACTCGTCTATAACAAGGCCCGTCAGGCTGCGATTACGCAAGAACTGTCGGAAATTGTTGCAGGCGCTGCAGCGGTTTAGGTTTAGGTAACGAAATCAAGTTTAGAGGATTAATCATGAGCACAGGTACTGTTGTCCAAGTAATTGGCGCGGTTGTGGACGTAGAGTTTCCACAAGATTCTGTACCTCGAGTATATGACGCTCTGAAGATCACTGGTGAAGGCGCCTGTAATGGTTTGGTGCTGGAAGTTCAGCAGCAGCTAGGTGGTGGTGTTGTTCGTACCATCGCTATGGGTTCTTCTGATGGTCTGCGTCGTGGTCTAGAGGTAGCAAACTCAGGTTCACCAATTACTGTTCCGGTAGGGGTTGCAACCCTTGGCCGTATTATGAACGTATTGGGCGAGCCTATCGATGAAGCGGGTCCTATCGGTGAAGAAGAGCGTTATGTTATTCACCGTGCAGCTCCTTCATACGAAGATCAGTCAAATTCAACTGAGCTTTTAGAGACAGGTATCAAGGTTATCGATCTTGTTTGTCCTTTCGCTAAAGGTGGTAAAGTCGGTCTGTTCGGTGGTGCTGGTGTTGGTAAAACAGTTAACATGATGGAACTGATTAACAACATCGCTAAAGCTCACTCTGGTCTTTCTGTTTTCGCTGGTGTTGGTGAGCGTACCCGTGAGGGTAACGACTTCTACTACGAGATGGAAGATTCAGGCGTATTAGACAAAGTAGCCATGGTTTATGGTCAGATGAACGAGCCTCCAGGAAACCGTTTACGCGTAGCGTTAACTGGCCTGAGTATCGCTGAAAAGTTCCGTGACGAAGGTCGTGACGTATTGTTGTTCGTGGACAACATTTATCGTTACACCTTAGCCGGTACTGAAGTATCTGCACTATTAGGTCGTATGCCTTCTGCGGTAGGTTATCAGCCAACACTAGCTGAAGAGATGGGTGTTCTTCAAGAACGTATCACTTCAACTAAGTCTGGTTCGATTACTTCTGTGCAAGCAGTATATGTACCTGCGGATGACTTAACTGATCCGTCACCAGCCACAACCTTCGCTCACTTAGATGCGACTGTTGTATTGTCTCGTCAAATTGCTTCTTTGGGTATTTACCCAGCGGTTGACCCATTGGATTCGACTTCACGTCAGTTAGATCCACAGGTTGTTGGCCAAGAGCATTATGATGTTGCAAACGGTGTACAAACTGTATTACAGCGTTATAAAGAGCTGAAAGACATTATTGCTATCTTGGGTATGGATGAATTGTCAGATGATGACAAAACCATGGTATTCCGAGCGCGTAAGATTGAGCGTTTCTTATCTCAACCTTTCTTCGTAGCAGAAGTCTTTACTGGTTCTCCTGGTAAGTACGTTTCTCTTAAAGACACTATTCGTGGCTTTAAGGGTATCTTGGATGGTGAGTTCGATCATATCCCTGAGCAAGCGTTCTACATGGTTGGTTCAATCGATGAAGCTGTCGAGAAAGCTAACAAAAAGAAATAACTAGGCCGTAAAGCTTAGTTCTTTAAGGAGAACTTGATGGCAGCCAAAACAGTCCAACTTGATATTGTTAGTGCAGAAAACAGCATCTACCACGGCCAAGTTAGCTTCTTTGAAGTTACTGGTGCTGAAGGTGAGTTAGGTATTATGCCTAACCATGTTGCGTTACTGACAAAAATCAAGCCTGGTATGGCGCGCTTTATCAAGCAAGATGGTAGTGAAGAAGTGTTGTATCTATCAGGTGGTTTACTTGAAGTACAACCTACTGCAATTTCAGTACTTGCTGATGTAGCATTACGTGCCGATGATATTGATGAGAAAGCTGCTTTAGAAGCCAAAGAACGTGCTGAGCAAGCAATTGCCAACGCCGGAGTTGACTTCAATTATGAAGCCGCAGCAATCGAATTAGCCAAATCTTTGGCTCAATTACGTGTTGTTGAATGCATCAAGAAAAATATCACCAGATAATCTGATTATTTGACGCTTAAAAGGCGACTCTTTATGAGTCGCCTTTTTTATTGCCTATTATCGGCTAATTAACCCCCTGCCTGTTTTCCCTTTTGACCATATTCCGTTAAAATGAGCGCAAATCTATATCGGTTCATTAAAGGAATGCTCAATGTCGTTAAATGTTGTGATCTTAGCTGCAGGAAAAGGAACTCGGATGCGCTCAGATCTCCCAAAGGTTCTGCATCCTATTGCTCATAAAAGTATGGTGCAACATGTGATAGATACTGCCAATGCCTTAGGTTCAGACGCTATTCAGTTAGTGTATGGTTATGGCGCAGATAAATTACAAACAGCACTTGGCGAACAAGCATTAAACTGGGTATTACAGGCTGAACAACTGGGTACCGGCCATGCGGTTGCCCAAGCAAACCCGAATATTAACGATAACGATACAGTATTAATCCTTTACGGTGATGTACCGCTTATTCAGCAATCAACCTTAGAAGCATTATTAGCTGCACGCCCTGTGAATGGCTTGGCTATTTTGACTGTTAATTTACCTAACCCAAGCGGTTACGGTCGCATAGTGCGCGAACAAGGCAGCGTCGTCGGAATTGTTGAGCAAAAAGATGCTAACCCTGAACAGCTAGCCATTACCGAAGTGAACACAGGTATCATGGTTGTGCCGGGTAAGCAGTTAAAAGCCTGGTTAAATCGTTTATCGAATAATAATGCTCAAGGTGAATACTACCTTACCGACATCATTGCCATGGCAAAGGCTGATGGCGTTGAAATTAGCACATCACAGCCACAATCGGCTATCGAAGTTGAAGGCGCTAACAATCGCGTGCAACTTGCCCAATTAGAAAGAGCTTATCAAGCTCGTGCTGCTGAAAAACTGATGCTCGACGGTGCTAATCTCCGCGATCCTGCGCGTATTGATATTCGCGGCGATGTGACTGTTGGTATGGATGTGATGATAGATGTTAACGTTATTTTTCAAGGTAAAGTAACCCTAGGCAACAATGTGACAATCGGCGCAGGTGCTATTTTGATTGATTGCGACATTGCCGATAATGCAGAAATTAAACCTTATACTATTGTAGAAGGCGCTAAGCTTGGACAAGCCGCGAGTGCAGGACCTTTTGCCCGTTTACGCCCAGGGGCAGAGCTTAAAGAAGATGCTCATATAGGTAACTTTGTCGAAATTAAAAAGAGTGTATTAGGTAAAGGTTCTAAAGCTGGCCACTTAGCCTATTTAGGTGATGCACACATTGGCGCTGGCGTGAATATCGGTGCCGGTACAATTACCTGTAACTATGACGGTGCCAATAAGTTTATTACTACCATTGAAGATGGCGTATTCGTCGGCAGTGATACTCAGTTAGTAGCACCTGTTACCATAGGCAAAAATGCCACTCTAGGGGCTGGATCAACTATAACCAAAGATGTTGCTGAAAATGAACTGGTGATTACTCGCGTTAAACAGCGCCATATTACTGGTTGGCAGCGTCCTATAAAAATTAAAAAGTAACGGTTAACTCAAATATAATCAAGCGGCCATGAGCCGCTTTTTTATTATTTATACATTTTTTATATGAAAATTATACTGAAAAAAGGTTTGTTATAAGTTTGATTTATGTTAATTAAATGTTCTTAATTGGCTGGTTTTAAATGAATTTATAGCTATGTCACAAGTAAGTGTAAATTTTTCACAAATAAGTTTAAATAAAAACAATTCTCATTTATATTCCCCTCAATTGTTAGACTGAAAGTCTTATTGAGGAGTTGGTCATGGTATTTAAATATTCAGTTATAGGTTTGGCTGTTGGTTCAGCATTAATGGCGATGCCTGTTATGGCAGAAGTGTCGAGTGACGCTAACATAGAGCGCATTAATGTGACCGGTCGTACCTTTAACGATTATAAAGTTGCTACAGCATCTGGCGCCATGCGCGGTGATATCGACTTAATGGATACCCCACAGTCAGTTAATGTTATCCCTGATTTTGTTACCGATGAACAATTAGCTACTAACCTTGCAGAAGTATTAGTTAACGATTCCAGCGTGACGGCAGGAACGACACGCTGGAACCGCCAAGTCTTTAGTATCCGTGGTTTTGAGTTAGATTCGGGTAATGGTTATCTGATTAATGGCCACCAGCAATGGTCTCACTATGTACAACCTATTGAAACGCTACAGCAAGTTGAAGTGCTGAAAGGTCCTTCTAGTATGTTGTATGGCCAATCTGGTCCTGGTGGTTTGGTCAATATGGTCACTAAAAAGCCGACTTATGATTCTATGCTTGATGTGGGTATAGATACAGATGGTTACGGTTCTACCCGTGCGCAGATCGATGCGGGAGGAAGCTTAAATGATGCCCAAAGTATTCGTTATCGTGGAGTGTTAGTTAAGCAAGACACAACATATTGGCGTGAATATTCAACCACCGAAGAAAATCAAGAACGCGATCGTTGGTTAGGTTATCTTAATATGGAATTTGACTTAACTGATGATGTATTACTGTCAGTGAAATACGATCACACTCAAGATAAAGCAGGTATTGATGCCGGTGGTTGGTTAGATAAACAAGGTAATGTCATTGGCGAACGTAAAACCGTTTGGGATGCGCCTTGGGCCTTTACCGATAATACAGTGTCAAACTTAGGTGCCGATCTGACT
Organism: Shewanella sp. 5S214; assembly: GCF_041439795.1. Lineage (NCBI taxonomy): Bacteria > Pseudomonadati > Pseudomonadota > Gammaproteobacteria > Alteromonadales > Shewanellaceae > Shewanella > Shewanella sp. 5S214. Next base: position 15,846 of record NZ_JBGOOV010000025.1, on the reverse strand, counting down.
TGGCATATGAGTGATAACTGGAAAGTCAAAGCGGGCTATAACGATCAACAATTCAATCGCCAACGTTTCGACTCAGCGCCACAATACACCACAGATCCTCTTAGCAATGGTTATAGCATTAAACCATTCGATCGTTACGATGACTGGCAACATAAAACGGCTTATGTAGATTTTACAGGCGAGTTTGATTTTGCCGGAGTTCAACATCAGTTATTAATTGGCGCAAATTACCTAGATTATTTTTATCAGCAACAGATCCAACGTGGTAAAGCCCAAATAGTGACTCCTGGGCTGCCTGTTATTAAGCCTGATCTTGATTACCATTCAAGTGTTAAAGGTGATCCTAGCGAATACAAATATTATGGCTTCTATTTGCAAGATTTAATGACGCTTAATGAACAATGGAAGCTGCTTACTGGTGTTCGTTACGATGAGCAAAAGAAAGACGGTTTAGGCCAGAACAGTTATGCGCTATCGCCTAAGTTTGGGGTGATTTACTCGCCCATGGAAAATGGCAGTATTTACCTAAACTATTCAAAAAGTTTTACCCCGCAAGGTGCTGTTAATAATCCATTTGATGTTAACGATGAACTGGATTTAAAACCTGAATATGGTATTCAGTATGAAGTTGGTACTAAGTGGGAACTGTTCAACGATAGCTTATTACTGACCGCGGCTGTATTTGATATCACCCTTGAGAATATTACAATATCTGAAGTACTCCCGACTCCAATAGGTTCCTATACTGATATTACGACTCAAGGTGGTGAGCAGAAGCATCGTGGATTTGAAGTGGGCGCTCAAGGCCAGATAAGTGACAATTGGTTTATGACATCTTCCATGATGTACCTTGATGCTGAATATCACACTGGCGATGAACGTGAAGGTAAAACGCCTGTTGATGCGCCAGAATGGTCTGCCAATATCTGGACTCGCTACCAAATGAACGAAGATTTTGCGCTGAATTTTGGTTCTATCTATGTTGGCGAGCGTTTTGCCAATACCGATAACAGTATTCGCAAAGACGGCTATGTTCGTTTTGACATTGGTGCCGCTTATACTATGGATGTTATGGGTAAAGACGTAAGCGTACGTGCAAATGTCAGAAACTTATTTGATACCGATTATATTGAAGGTGGTCAATATAATATGGTGACTATTGGTCAAGAGCGTAACTTCAGTGTTGCCGCAGAGGTTAAGTTCTAATATGGCTAGTTAACGCTGATTTATCTTAATTAGTTCATAAAAAGCCTCTGCATATTTCAGAGGCTTTTTTGTACATTTATTTCAACTTTTGAGTTATAAGATCTAGATAAAGTTTCATTTGATGCTAAAATACCTTTCGTTTCGAAACTTATGCGGAAAGTAGTTAATTTAAATGACTAAACGTAACACCCAACAACGTCGCCATTCGATCATTAAATTGGTTAATGAGCAAGGCGAAGTCAGTGTCGACGAACTGGCTAATTTATTTGCCACTTCCGAAGTTACGATCCGTAAAGATTTGGCTATGCTTGAAACCCATGGATTATTGTTACGACGTTATGGTGGCGCCGTACCTTTACCACAAGAAATGACCCAAATAGCCAACGAAAACCTGTCTTTAAATAAACAAGCTATTGCTGCTAAAGCCGCTGAGCTGATCCGCGACCATAATCGGATCATCATTGACAGTGGCAGTACCACATCAGGCATCATTCAACAGCTTAATGGTAAGCATGGTTTAGTGGTCATGACCAATTCATTACAACTGGCCAATGCCATTCATGAACTTGAAAATGAGCCGACATTATTGATGACCGGTGGCACCTGGGATCCCCATTCCGAGTCTTTTCAAGGTCAAGTGGCTGAGCAGGTTTTACGTTCATATAACTTCGACCAACTGTTTATCGGTGCCGACGGTATCGACCTTAACCGCGGCACTACCACGTTTAACGAGCTAACTGGCTTGAGTAAAGTGATGGCAGAAATGTCGCGTGAAGTGGTGGTACTACTGGAATCTACCAAAATTGGTCGACGAATCCCTAATCTTGAGCTGCCCTGGGAAGTGGTTAATGTCTTAGTTACCGACGACAACATTACCCAAGAAGCCGTTAACACTATTTCAGCACATGGCGTCAGAGTCATTCTCGCGCCATATGCTAAGTAAACAAATTAAATTAAAACAGTAAAGGAAACTAACATGTGTGGAATCGTAGGCGCTGTTGCGCAAAGGGATGTTGCAGAAATTTTAGTCGAAGGCTTACGCCGTCTTGAATATCGTGGTTATGACTCAGCAGGTATTGCTGTCATTCATCAAGGTGAGCTAAGCCGTACTCGCCGTGTAGGTAAAGTACAAGAGTTGTCATCTGCACTTGAGATCACCCCTCTAAGTGGTGGCACCGGTATTGCTCACACTCGTTGGGCAACACACGGTGAACCAACAGAGCGTAATGCACACCCACATTTATCTGAAGGTGATATTGCCGTTGTTCATAACGGTATTATTGAAAACCACAGTAAATTGCGCGAGAGATTAAAAGGTTTAGGTTATGTGTTCTCATCAGACACAGATACCGAAGTTATTTGTCATCTTGTTCATCATGAATTAAAAACAGCCGCGAGCTTATTAGTAGCAGTTCAAGCGACGGTTAAGCAACTTGAAGGTGCCTATGGCACAGTTGTAATCGACCGTCGTGATAGCGAACGCATGGTTGTTGCCCGCAGTGGTAGCCCATTGGTTATAGGTTATGGTCTGGGTGAAAACTTTGTTGCCTCAGACCAACTTGCATTGTTACCGGTAACGCGTTCATTTGCATTTTTAGAAGAAGGTGATGTAGCAGAAATTACCCGTCGTCAAGTTAACATTTTTGATGTTAATGGCAACGCTGTTCAGCGCGAAATGAAAGAGTCTGAAGTGACTCATGATGCCGGTGACAAAGGTGAATACCGTCACTACATGTTGAAAGAGATTTACGAGCAACCAACTGCGATTGCGCATACTTTAGAAGGTCGTATTGCGGGTGGTAAAGTATTAGATTCAGCCTTTGGTGAAAATGCCGCTGAATTTTTAAAAGACATTAAACACGTGCAAATTATTGCCTGTGGTACCAGTTATCATGCTGGTATGGCCGCGCGTTACTGGTTAGAAGACTGGGCTGGCGTATCATGTAACGTCGAAATTGCATCTGAGTTCCGTTACCGTAAGTCGCACCTGTTCCCAAATAGCTTATTAGTGACGATTTCACAATCTGGTGAAACAGCAGATACTTTAGCGGCAATGCGCCTAGCAAAAGAAATGGGCTACAAAGCCACCTTAACCATCTGTAACTCTGCAGGTTCATCGTTAGTTCGTGAATCGGATATGGCTTACATGATGAAAGCAGGCGTAGAAATAGGTGTCGCATCAACCAAAGCCTTTACTGTGCAACTTGCTGGCTTGTTAATGTTAACCACCGCTATTGGCCGTCATAATGGCATGTCTAGTGAAATGGAAGCGGCTATTACTCAAAGCTTGTTATCAATGCCAGCTAAAGTGGAGCAGGCGCTTGGCTTAAATGATGCTATTGCTGAATTAGCAGAAGACTTTGCTGACAAACAGCATGCATTATTCCTAGGCCGTGGTGATCAATACCCAATCGCGATGGAAGGTGCATTAAAACTCAAAGAGATTTCGTATATTCACGCCGAAGCCTATGCCTCTGGCGAACTAAAGCACGGCCCATTAGCCTTGATTGATGCTGATATGCCAGTGATTGTGGTTGCGCCAAACAATGAGTTACTCGAAAAGCTTAAATCAAACGTTGAAGAAGTGCGCGCCCGTGGTGGATTGATGTATGTGTTTGCCGATGTCGATGCAGAATTTGAGTCAGACGACACAATGAAAGTTATCCAGGTTCCCCATTGTGATGCGTTCATGGCACCATTGATCTACACCATTCCATTGCAGTTACTGTCATATCATGTGGCATTAATTAAAGGTACTGATGTCGACCAACCTCGCAATTTAGCAAAATCAGTTACGGTTGAGTAAGGCTTTGATTTAATTTTAAATTTAATTTAACGGCTTCTTGGGAAGCCGTTTTTATTGGCTATAACACTGTAATAAAATAATTGATCATTTATCGCTTTAATTGTGAATCTGTCTATCTCTATGTTAATTATCGGCAAAGGATAAAGTCACTAACATTGCCAATAATGCTATTTAACGAGGATGAGGTTTATATCAATTGGATAAAATAAATTTACCGGCTAATGTGTAAAGTGAACATCATCGCTTCTGACATCAAGATGATAATTTTAATTGACCATTACAGTGTCGGTGAGATTGCATTTTTAGAATTGAAAAATCAGGGGCGTGACATAAAACCAACGCCCCATCATTACTTAGCGATTACTTAGGTAACAGTACGGTATCAATTACATGGATCACACCGTTGCTAGCTTCAACATCTGTCATGATTACTTGTGCATTATTTACCATAACATTACCGTCTTTTACTTCAATGGTAACAGCTTGTCCTTCAACGGTAGTTGCGCTATCTAGGTTAACTACATCAGCAGCCAGCACTTTGCCTGAAACAACATGATAAGTTAGTACTGCAACAAGTTTATCTTTGTTTTCTGGTTTAAGAAGCATTTCTACTGTGCCTTCAGGCAACTTTGCAAACGCATCATCTGTTGGCGCGAATACTGTAAATGGACCCTCACCTTTTAATGTTTCAACAAGTCCTGCTGATTTCACTGCTGCAACGAGAGTATTAAACGAGCCATTTTCAGCAGCGACATCAACGATATCTTTTTTCATACCATGATGCTCTGCATAAGAAACTGTCGAGAACGCTAAACTAGCAAGGATAATAGCGATGATTGTAGTGAATTTATTTAACATTATATTTTCCTTTTTTGAGTGCATACCATTTTTGAGTTCAGCATTAGTTACGCATTCGTTAATTAATGAGATCAGTTTTTATTTTAATAAACTAACGAGGTGAACTTGCAAAATAGTCGGTACTAAAAGATCAAGCTACGCTTCACAGCATCAAGCTCGTCGATAACAACATTTTATTTTAATGTGTAAAGTGGACTTGCGTGGTAAGTAGAGTTACATCAATGATTGATATTTTTACAGTTTAATTGTGTCAGTGACAGGTGATTAACTAATTGATAATAATGTTTATGTTGGTTTTTTGTGGTGAGGCTAATAAGTCTAAACGTTAGGCTAGCAGTATTAACACTTCTTACCATCCGCTCTCTATAATGATGTTTGCGATATTGTGCCGCGGTTATTTTCATCATAGCCAGCATTCTTTTTAAAACAGCCAGCGCTAAATTATTATTTGTGCATATTTTATATTGGCATCAAATATTTATATCTTTTTATCTGAAAAGTTAATTATTTGTGTGTATTTTTTTTGAACCAGCAAATAAATCACCCCGTATAGAAATCGGTCACAATACTTAATGAGGATTTCTAAAATGAAACGGATTTACCCTTTTGCACTGTGTGTTTCTTTAATTGGTTTAACAGCCTGCTCTGACGACGATGATGTCATGGTTGTTGATCCTGTAGAGCCAGAAATTTCATTCGTACGTGTTATTCATGCTGGTAGTGATGCACCATTAGTGAATGTTGTCGCTAATGGAAATGCATTACTGTCGAAGGTGGATTACGCCATGTCTAGTGATCTAATCCAAGTATCATCGGCGACTTACGATATTAGCGTTGATGCTGTTTTGGCCGATGGTAACACTGCAACCGTGCTCGAAACATCTCTTGATGCGCAAAGTGATATGGAATATACCGCAGTGGCATTAGGGTTAGTGGCTAATGACACCCTAAATCTAAAACTGATTGCAAACCCAATAATGGACATTGCTACAGGTTACGCCAGAGTACAAGTTCTGCATGCTGCACCTGCAGCGGGCAATGTTGATGTTTATGTTACCGGCCCTGATGCAGATATTAGCGCTATGACTCCAACATTATCTGCAAACTATTTAGATGTAAGTTCGCAAATTGAGGTAGCTAATGGTGACTATCAAATTCGTATTACCGCATCAGGAATGAAAGATGTGGTATATGACTCAGGTACGGTTGCCTTAGCCGATATGCAAGATTACTTTATTAGCGCGATCCCTAATACCTGGTCTGGTGATTCACCAGTAGCATTACAAGTGTCGCTACCAGAAGGGCAAGTAATCTTAAATGATATCAACAGCGGCGCAGATTTACGTGTTGTTCATGCTGTTGCTGACGCGCCTGCGGTGGACGTATTTGTTGACGAAGCAGTCACTCCAGCAGTTAACATGTTGTCTTTTGGTGAGGTAACGGGCTATGTCAATCTTGCTGACGGTACACATACAGTAACTGTTGCTGCGGATGCCGATAACAGTGTTGTGGTGATAGATAAGGCCGCCGTCGACTTAGATCTTGGTAAAAGTTATAGCACCTTAGCGGTAGGATCATTAACCGATAGCATGATTGAACCACTGGTGCTAGTTGAGCAAACCCGTCGCGTAGCGACTGAGGCTAAGCTAACTGTTACCCATGCTGCATATTCAGCACCAGAAGTTGATGTTTATCTTACAGCTTCTACTGATATTACCGATGCAACGCCAGTATTAGAGGATGTACCATTTAAGGCCTCTTCTGGCAGTTTAAGCGTTACGCCTGGTAATTATGTAATTACTGTTACTGTTGCTAATACTAAAGATGTGGCTATCGGTCCGCTTGATGTGACCTTAGATGCTTCGGGTATTTATGCTGTCGCGGCTGTTGATAATGTCGATGGTGGAGCGCCATTTGGGGTGATTTTATTAGACGACTTTACTGCGATGTAATATTTGCTATGTAAACCTTTAGCGGCTTATTCTTGCCAGATAAGCCGCTTTTTTTATACCTGTTAGATACACTCAATCACATTAAATTCTGAATACTTTTTATCTATGATTTAAATGGGACTTAAGCTTGCTGTGATTGTATAGATAGGTAGACATTATCAATACTCTCTATTTATATCGATAAGCTTAACTGTTTTATTTTATTAGTTTTTATGCTGATGGTTATTTCAGGCGCGTTATCGTTTTCTATAGGAATAGTGCTGTTGACTTTACAGGCACAAACTGTGCAAAATTGCCCTCCATTTTATGTTGTGGAGTCAATTGATTACATCAATGGGATTGGCAACGGTTTACTCAGTTTTTTAGTTAATGTTAATGGTACATATCATCAAAATCATTTTTAAGGATAATTTAACAGGATGTTTACAATGGCGTTTACTATATTAATTCTATTGGTATTTTGGCTAATACCGTTAGTTATTATTGCCCGCAGCAAGAAAGTTAGCGCGAATGAGAAACTTGCCTGGTTGCTGGCAACCATATTTGTGAGTTGGTTGTCGTTTATTTTATTTCTCTTGCTCGCACCATTAAAACCTCGTGATAGCCATTAAGGCCATAGTTGTTGGTTATGTTCATGCAACAAAAAGGGAACAGTTACTGTTCCCTTTTTGTTGAAGTCACGTTATCAATTACCAAACTCGAGCGACTAGACCTTTGAGGTAATAACCTTCTGGGAATGCGCTGCTAATTGGATGATCGCTAGCTTGATGCATACGCTCAATAAACTGAACTTCACGTTTCGCATCTAAGGCAGCATCAGCAACCACTTTTTGGAATAGGTCTGACTGCATTAAGCCTGAACACGAGAACGTCAGTAATATTCCACCTGGATTAAGCAATTGCATCGCAATCATGTTGATGTCTTTATAACCGCGACATGCACCATCTAGCTGCGATTTATTGTCGGCAAACTTAGGCGGGTCGAGCACGATAACATCGAAAGTTTTAGCTTCATCTCGGTACTGGCGTAGTAATTTAAATACGTCAGCTTCGTTATAATTTACATGGTCATCATTAAGGTGATTAATCGCCATATTATCGCGAGCAGTTTGCAGCGCTAAGGTGGATACATCGACGTTTTCAATACTCGCCGCGCCAGCTTTGGCGGCATATAAGCCGAAAGTACCAGTGTAACAGAAGCAGTTAAGTACAGATTTGCCTTTAACGAAACGAGCCGCCATAGCACGGTTGTCACGTTGATCTAGATAAAAACCGGTTTTGTGGCCTTTAATAACATCGACCGCAATCTTAATACCGTTTTCTTCGATGAGAATAGGCATTGGGGGTAATTCGCCGTGAAGTAACCCTACGACAGGAACCAGACCTTCTTTCTTTCTCGAGTCGACATCTGAACGCTCATAAACGGCGCAATCTGGATATTGAATCACTAGTTGCTCAACTATGGTATCGCGCCATTTTTCAGCACCAGTGCTTAATAGTTGGCAAACGAATACGTTGGCATAACGATCTATGGTGATACCAGGTAAACCGTCAGATTCTGCGGCAATTAAACGATAACCTGTAAGGCCTTGTTCGCGGATGAGTTCATCACGACCGGCTTGAGCCCTTTTTATACGTCTAGCAAAGAAGTCTGCATCGATGGTTTCTTCTTTGTCGAAGGTCCATATACGCACTTGGATTTGAGATTCTGGCGACCAGGCACCGCGTCCGAGCCAGTGCCCATCGTGCGCCACTACTTCAACAGTGTCACCAGCTTGCGGTTTGCCGCCATTGACGTTGTGAATTCCATTGGAAAATATCCAAGGGTGGCGTCGCTCTAATGAACGTTCGCGGCCAGGTTTAAGTTTAATTCTGATAGCCATGGTACTGCCTAATATAAAGTATAAGTGGAGAGTAAATTCGCTGCGCCTGATAACAACTGATTATAGGCCTTGTTCTGGGCTTATATGAGATTATCTAAGCTATATGGCTCAATTTATGAGGGATATAAAGCTCGTGACGACAATGGGGTGATCATAGCGTGTTTTGAGTCTAAAAACCTGACAAATAATAACGCTGTAATATTAAGGTTAAGTTGACGGTATCGTTTGTTGATATTTGGATTATGGTTTTTTCGATGGCCTTTTTATTAAAGGCTTATCATTAGGTGTGCGCCGCCATAAACGTTGCTAGCTATTGCGCCTGCAAATAGTGCTGTATTAAGAGATATCAGCAGGAATATTTTAGTTTGAGTGAGTTAACACTAAGGCTGAATATGTTTAACTTGTGTTGTTTCATAGCCAAATGACTATGGGATAAATCTTCTTGGTTAAGGTGTTGCCTTTAAAGGTGCGACATGATTATCGCCGTCCATTATCACTAATAACGACATTACTGGCCATAACGCTTTATTGGCTTTTCAGGCAACAATATTTACACGTGAAAAAAGCAGAATATAGCCCTTAAATGGCAGAGCTTACTCAACTTCTGGATGGTCGTCATTTGCCATAATATCGGCATGTTTTTCGTTGAGTAGTAAACTTGATAGGGCGATGCCACAGCCTATTTCTATAATTCTTTTACCTTCGGTTTTGTATCCAAAATATAGTTAGCCAGTACTAAGCTTGATGGCCAAACAATGCCAAAAATAGGCCAGCTGGCCGAGGATATTCTACGTTTTATCCTATTTGGCACTCCTCATGTCAATCATCGATTATCTCGTGTCATTAAACACAGAGTGGTTGTTATTAAATATGTGACACACCCACTAAGCTTAATGATAATGGTTTGCATTAACATATTCGTTATGTATAATTCACGAAAATTTACACTACTTTACATAACACACTAGTTGTTTACATTGTCTGATCGGGATGGAATATGAAAAAAACGTTAATAGCTGCAACACTATTTAGCCTTTTGGCTAGCAATCAAGTTATGGCTTCTGATGAAACGACTGAACTACGCCAGATTATTGAGCAGCAGCAGAAAGTGCTTAAGGATCTTGAAAAGCGTCTTGAGCAAACTGAAAAACGTGTAGAGGCGACGGCTGATGTAGTAGAAGCAAGCGCATCAAGCAAGTCGGCAACCACTATTGGTGGATATGGCGAATTACACTACAACAATATTAGCAATAACCAAACTGGTGAAGACAAGAAAGAATTCGACTTCCATCGCTTTGTATTATTTGTCGGTCACGAGTTTAATAGCAGTACACGTTTTTTCTCTGAACTCGAAGTTGAGCATTCCATCGCAGGTGAGAGCCAAAATGGCGAAGTTGAGTTAGAGCAAGCCTATATCGAGCATGACTTTAATGAGATGTTTACCGGTAAAGCTGGTCTATTTTTAATGCCTGTCGGTATTATCAACGAAACTCACGAACCAACAGCATTCTATGGTGTTGAGCGTAACCCAGTAGAAAAAGACATCATTCCTGCAACGTGGTGGGAAGGGGGTATAAACCTTAATATTAAAGCGGCGCCAGGTTTAGCCTTTGATACCGCAATCACTTCTGGTTTGTATTTAGACCAAAGCTCTGGTTACAAAATCCGTAATGGTCGTCAAAAAGTTTCTGAAGCTAAGGGCGAAGATTTAGCCTATACCGGCCGTGTAAAATACACTGCGGTTCCAGGTTTGGAGCTAGCAGCAACGGTTCAGTATCAGTCAGATTTAACTCAAGGTACTGCCGATGTTGATTCTGCAGCAGCAACATTGCTTACCGCCCATGCCATTTACAGCATTGAACACTTCACTGTAAAAGCTCTATATGCACAGTGGAATATTGATGGTAAAGAAGCTGAAGCATTAGGTCGTGATAAGCAAAATGGTTTCTATATTGAGCCTGCTTACCGTATTAATGAACAGTTTGGTGTGTTTGCTCGTTATAACGAGTGGGACAACAATGCTGGTGATAGCGCCGATACTAAGAAAAAACAAACCAACGTGGGTGTTAACTACTGGTTACACGAAAACGTAGTGTTTAAAGCTGATTACGAAAATATTGGCGGCGCTGCAGATTCAGACGGTTTTAACTTAGGTGTTGGTTACCAGTTCTAATCCTGAGTATTCTCAGAGGTAAGACGCATCGGTAAAAACGTTTATCGGTAAATGGGGGCCTGCAGTGTATATTGTTGGCGCCCGTATTTTTATGATGTTTGAGGGCTATTATGCAAACAATATTACGATCATATTTGATGGTATTTATGCTGGGATTAGCGGCTTGTTTGTCAGTATTTAATAGTGTTGCTGCCACACAATATCAGTCAAATGAAGCGTTTATTAGCCAAGCATTTAATGGCAGTAGTGGCGAGTCTAAGGTGCTATGGCTTGACGATGAGCTCAAACAAGCGATAGAAGTTATCTTAGCCCATCGTTTTAATAAAATGCGGCTGCGTTATTGGCTACACAATAATGCAACGGTATGGATAATGGACGAGATAGGTAAAGAATCGCCTATTACAGTGGCTATTCATGTAAAAGACAATCAAATAGAACGAACTAAAGTGTTAATCTATCGTGAAAGTCGCGGTGATGAAGTGCGTCATGATTTTTTTACTGATCAATTTAAGTCGGCCAAGCTAGATGACCAATATCAGCTTGATAAGCATATAGATGGCATTACAGGCGCGACATTATCAGTAAGAGCGTTAACTAAGTTATCGCGTATTGCATTATTACTTCATGCGCATGTGGTGCCATAAGCTCAATTTCAATTCCAGCGGATCATTTCAAGCAGGTTAGTGTGACTCAGACATCTCGACGTAATCGTTTTAGACTTAAGTTGTTACGAGCACTTCGTCCTTGGCATCGACGCTTAGGCTTAGCGAGTGCTTTATTTATCCTATTGCTAGTGTTCACAGGTGTAGCGATAAATCACAGCGATGATTTTGGTTTAGACCAAACACCTGTTACCCAGTCTTGGTTACTTGATTATTATGGTATTCCTGCTCCTGCACATGTCGCTCAGTTTTCTGCTTTAGATAAGCGTAATTTACATGCACTTTATATTACTGATAATTTATTGTGGCAGGGAAAACAGGTTATTTTTGAAGGCCCACAAACGTTAATCAGTGCCAGTTATGCTGCCAATATGCTGGTGGCAATGGATACCAATCAGTTGTATTTATTCGATAGCGCAGGGCATTTACAAGAAACACAGAATAGCAGTACCGGTTTACCGGCTGGCTTATTAGCGCTGGCAGTAGTGGATGGTCGAGTATGGCTAAAGACAGATTCTGGTATTTATCAAGCTGATGAGCAGTTAATTGATTGGCAACCTACTGTACCGCTCAAGCCGTTAAGTTGGCTTATGCCAAATCCTCAAGTTAATGCTGAGTTTATTCAACATGCTCGTAGTGCGCATTTAAATTGGCAACGCGTAATGCTAGATCTACATAGTGGTCGCTTATTTGGAGCGTTAACAGTGTGGCTATGGGACTTGTTTGCGCTAGCATTGTTGTTGGTATCATTAAGCGGTTTCTGGATTTGGTACCAAAAAAAATAATGGTAACAATGCTTTTATAATTTCATAAAGAGCGCATAAGATGGACTAGCAAGCTCATGGTTATAACGTTAGCCCATCAAGAGTGCCGACTCTTTAGATCGCTCAGCTTGCTGCACTTTCTTTAACTCAATTTTTTTCCATACCTTGTCATGAAAGTAAAATACAACTGTATTAACGGCAGGCTCAAGCAGGGCTATGGTGCCACCGATAATAATGCTCCCGGTTAATAGGTAGGTAATCGTAAATGCTACACCGAAGTGTAAAATGGCAAAACTGAAAGTTTTTTTCATGGTTAAGTCCCCCCCTTGTTTATTTGTTTAAATGATAACACTTATCATTATCATGTAAAGCGGGTTAATTCGATTATTACCAATGAAAATTTCGATTACGATTATATTTCTTAATACCGAAAACAATAAAAGCCCTTAAAGGGCCTTTATGATGGCAGAAAATATCCGTTAATTTAGAGTATAACCCTATGTGCTGGGGTTAGTAATGCCAAGGAAAGCGGGAAAAATCTTGGTCGCGTTTTTCTAAAAAGGCATCACGGCCTTCTTGAGCTTCTTCACTCGCATACGCTAAGCGTGTGGCTTCACCGGCAAACAGTTGTTGGCCTACTAAGCCATCGTCGGCCATATTAAAGCCATATTTAAGCATACGCATTGCGGTAGGCGATTTAGAGTTAATCTCTTTTGCCCAAACTAATGCTTCTATTTCGAGTTCAGCATGGGGAATCGCTCGGTTTACCATGCCCATATCAAAGGCTTCTTCTGCTGAGTAATTAAAACCAAGAAAGAAGATTTCACGAGCACGTTTTTGGCCAATCATCTTAGCTAAATATGCACTGCCATACCCGGAATCAAAACTACCCACATCAGGGTCAGTTTGTTTAAAGATAGCGTGTTCTTTAGAGGCTAATGTTAAGTCACACACTACATGTAAACTATGGCCACCACCCACAGCCCAGCCTGGCACAACTGCAATAACCACTTTGGGCATAAAACGAATCAAACGTTGTACTTCTAATATATGTAGGCGTCCCATGCGTGCGACATCAGGCTTACCTTCCTCTGCGCCTTCATATTTATAGCCGTCTTTACCACGAATACGTTGATCACCGCCTGCGCAAAATGAGTACTGACCTTTTGCTGATGGCCCATTACCTGTTAATAGTACACATCCTACATCAGACCATTGTCTAGCATGATCTAGAGCGATAAAGAGTTCGTCTACGGTTTTAGGACGAAATGAATTAAGGCAATCAGGCCTGTCAATGGCAATACGCACTGTACCTTGGTGTTTTGCCCGATGATAAGTGATGTCTTCAAAATTGAATCCTTCGACAAGATCCCATAAGTCTGGATCAAAAATGTCGGATACTGATTCTGTGTGTGATTGAGTCATAAAAACCTAGCCCCTATTGTAGATATTACACAAAGGCTAGGCTTATTTGATATTTAGGTCAATTTGAGAGCATAAAACCGTTAACTAACTCGAGTTATTAGATTTTATCGCAAATAAATTGTAGGTTTTCTTTGGTGAAAACCGGGTGGCGAGCACTGCTATGGCAGTATTGATCTTTAAACTCAGCTATTGCTTCATTACTGGTAAACACACCATCTAACTCACGGATCTCAATAGTTGATAAGCGTTCGTAAATTTCCGCTTTAATTTGCGGTAAGTGTTTATCAATTTTAATGATTTTTGTGCCCGTCATCGAATCAAGCTTTTTGTCAGCCTTAGTAAACATTGTTTTAATGTCATGGATTGGCTTATCAAGCTTGTCTGTTTCCGTCGCGAAATAATAAATAATTCCCGCAATTATTATTAATCCTATCCAGCCTCTCATCTTTTTATCCAATAATGTGTTATTACCTATATAATAAGCTAGTTATCGTTCAATATTAAAGCAGTAAGGCTGTAACATGACGACAGAATCTAACCCCAAGGACTTTTCTAAACAACAACGTATTAAAATCCATCAACCTGATGCCAGTAAAGCAGACCGTTTCAATCCGCGCAACCGTATTTATGTAAGAGCTGTAGATGGCTTATGGACAACGTTACGACGTTACATGGGTTGGATTGCTATGTTGTTCTTTTTATTGTTGCCCTGGTTGCCATGGGGCGATCGTCAAGCAGTTTGGTTTCATCTGGCCGAGCAAAAATTCCATGTGTTTGGTTTAACTATCTGGCCACAAGACCTCACCTTACTCGCAGCACTGTTTATGATAGCTGCATTCGGGTTGTTTTTCGTTACGACTTATCTCGGTAGAGTGTGGTGTGGCTATACCTGCCCACAAACGGTGTGGACCTTCATTTTTATCTGGTTTGAAGAAAAGTTTGAAGGCGCACGTAATAAACGCATTAAGCTTGATCAAATGCCATGGAGCTTTAATAAGCTATGGCGGAAAACCGCTAAACATACCTCTTGGCTACTGGTATCATTATTAACAGCCACAACCTTTGTATCTTACTTTGTTCCAAGCCGTGAACTGTACATTGACATCTTTACCTTGAATGCCGGTGGTGGAATATATTTTTGGGTTATTTTCTTCACTATTGCGACATATGGTAATGCCGGATGGATGCGTGAGATCATGTGTATTCATATGTGTCCTTATGCCCGTTTCCAAGCGGCTATGTTTGATAAAAATACTTATATAGTCGGTTACGACACTCAGCGTGGTGAAACCCGTGGTCCTCGTTCTCGCAAACAAGACCCAAAAGAAATGGGCTTAGGCGACTGTATTGATTGTGACTTATGTGTACAAGTCTGTCCGACAGGGATTGATATACGTAATGGTCTGCAATACGAATGTATTAACTGTGGTGCCTGCATTGATGCATGTGATAACACCATGGAACGCATGGGTTACGAAAAAGGGCTAATCAGTTACACAACAGAAAACAAACTTGATGGCGTACAAGAAAAGGTATTGCGACCTAAGCTGGTCGGATACGGTGTTGTGCTGACGGTGATGATATTAATATTCATTTATGCCAGCGCAACTATTGCGCCTGTTCGTATGGATGTTATTAGAGATAGAAACTCACTGTATCGTCAAAACAACCAAGGCAATACCGAAAACACCTTTACGATAAAAATTCTTAATAAGACAGAACAGCCACAAGAGTATGAGTTAAGTGTCGAAGGTCTGCCGAATGCTAAATGGATTGGCCCGCAGCACGTCTCAATCGGATCTGGTGAAGTCATCACCTTGCCAATTAGTATTGCTGTCGATCCTATCGAGCTGAAGAGAAGTATTACCAAAATCGATATTAAAATTAACGCAGTTATAGACGGTAGCCCAATAGAAATAAAACAGGAAACTCGATTCTTTGGTGATTAGAACCGAGCAAAATAGGCAAAAAAGGGGCTGATAGTCCCTTTTTTGTTCATTTCGATTGAAAAAACACCTCTCAGTCATGTTTTTGCAATATTTAGCATTTTTATGCTTGCACAAAATCTTAAGCTGCCTATAATGCGCATCCACTGACACGGCAGACAGCGAAAGCGG